>JANQLF010000064.1 GCA_028280785.1 Planctomycetota bacterium | reverse complement strand
TTGGGCACTTGGCTAAACGATTGGCCAAACGCCACATCAGTATCGATGTTGATGATGCAGGCTTGCAACAAATCCTCGATGAGTCTTATGATCCAGCCTATGGGGCACGGCCACTACGTCGGTACATCGAAAAGGAAATCGGAACTGCGTTGAGCAAGCAATTACTCAGCGGTCAATTGCGCGACCATCAACATGTGACTATCAGTGCCCGCAACAAAGAACTCGATTATTTAATTAGTGAGCAGAATGACGATAGCCTAAGCGAAAGCGCTTAGGCTTTGAGAATCGGCAGCAATTGATCTGACCAATAGTCAATCTTTTGCTGCTTGCTCATTGAAGCGTGAGCAGGACTGGTCGATGGCAATCTAGTAAAAATCAGGTTCTCAGGCACATCTACTACATATTGTTTAAAGGTCTTTGCTGCTGTTGCGCCATTAAAAAACACGTGTTGTATTTTTCTATATTTGTTGAAAAAACCTGTGAAATCATTGGCCTCAATCGAAGACTTGTCGATTGAGGCGTCCAAACTTCCTGGCCTTACACAAGTTCCGATGACATCCCAAATAGCAATGCCGGCTTTTTTAATGATACGACAACGATCAGCGTAAACACTATTTCGATCAAAATCAAACAGTGCCCCCATAATAAACCAAAATGCATTGTTTGGATGCCCGTAATACTCTTGATATTCCAATGATTTAACGCTGGGCATTGATCCAAGAATCAAAAGCTTGGCCTGTTTATCAACAACAGGCTTAAAACCCACTAAGCTGTCTGTTTTATTTGAGCCCGACTTCATCGCCTTTATTAATTTTCCCGATTTGCCCACTTACCCAGGAAGATTTTGCAATCTCCGCTATTGCCTTATTTGCATGAACACGCACGACTGAGGCAGTACAAATAACCTCACCTTGTTGTTTGACAACGAGTACGTCTCCCTTTTTAACAGCACCACTCTCACGGAGTTCAACATTTATCACAGATGATGGAATTCCAACACTAAACGATAATACCTTTCCAAAATAAGATTCCGTAGCTTCCGCTATCTCACTGTCAGCTTCTTTCGGTGATGTCTTATTTGTCGCACCAGTATTATCCACCGTCGGCATGGTCACCGTCACTGCGGTCATAATTATTGGCGATACCGGCCAATCTCTATCAGTTGTTTTGGTTTTACCAATTTTATCCACAACATCCATGCCTTGGATTACTTTACCAAAAACACAATAACCAGCTGAACCAGGCCGGTAATTTAACATTCCGTTATTAACGGTATTTATATAAAATTGTGAAGTTGCACTATCTGGGTCATTAGTACGAGCCATAGCAATAGTACCACGTTCATTACGTAGACCATTGTTAGCTTCATTAATTATAGCTGGTCTCGTTACCTTTCTTGAAAACTGTTTATTCTCCACATCTATGGCAAAGCCACCTCCTTGAATCATAAATCCATCGATCACCCGGTGAAATACCGTACCATTATAAAATCCACTCTTAGCATAAGTGAGGAAATTACGCACCGTCTCTGGTGCACTTTTTTTATCCAACTCAACCACAATAGCACCTAAATTAGTCTCAATGCGTGCAAGTGGCATGCTTGACGAAAGTGGCTTTGCTTGCGTGACTTTTGGTTTATTTGTTGTTTTAGGTAATTCCTTAGGCTGGGTTTTCACAACCGGAGCAGAAGATTGCCGTTTGCTGGTATTCGCATTTCCACCACAGGCAACGAGGAATACCGAACAGATTAACACAAATACAATACGCATGTTTTCTCCAACGCCGACATGCTAATGCCAGTGATACAAAGTCCAATCATTCAACTGCTTGCAATCCACAGACCCTGAAACAGGTTCCTTGCTCATCACGCTGATATGTTAATTCAGCATTATGTGCTTGAGCAATACTCGAAGCCAAATGTAATCCCAATCCCGTTCCCTTTTGTCGCCGACTGTGGAATGGTGCAAACAAATCTTCCACTAAGTCGTCCGGGACACCCGGTCCCTGATCTATAACTTCAAAACCGTCTGCCTGTATTTTAATAAGTACGTCACCTTCACCACTCTGCGCTTGAATTGCATTTAGCACTAAATTCATCAATAATTGACGCAATCGCCTTGCATCGGCGCTCACCTGAGCCGAACCCTCACAACGCAAACGCACTCCAGCATGATCAGCCTGCCGTTGTAATAAATTAATTATATCTTGTGCAATTTCACTCAAACGACATTCAGCTAATTCGATCTGCATTCCAGCGGAATAACCGAGCAACTCATCAACAATTAAATCTAAACGCTCTAACTCATCATTGATATGCTGGTAACGTTCGTCCGGATTAGATTTCTCCAACATCTGAATCATCAAACGGACGGCCGACAACGGGTTGCGCACTTCATGAGCAATAGTTGCTGTAAATGTCCCCAACGTTGCTAATCGTTCAGCCTGTCGATTTTCCTTGTCGAGTTCTGCCAGTTGCAAGCGCATGCGCTCGAGCGAAGCCGATACATTTTCAATTTCCTCAGCACCTTCTACCTCAATTGGTGTTTGCCAATTACCAGCGCCAATTTCGTCTGCGCTATGTGCTAAATGCTCTAGGGGTCTTGAAAATTTCTTGGCAAGAAACCAAGCAACTGGTACGAAAATAATTATTCCGCCAAATAACAACAACATACTTGACCAAAAAACTAATTCGACGTGGTCTTGATAGCCCTGACTCTGGTAATCGATCGCAACTACGCGACCACTTGCATCACCCAAGGATACAACAACAAGACCCTCTGCTACTTCTGCCTCTTCTGATTGAACAATAAATTTATAACCGGTTAATCGCTGCATGCGTTGCAATACATCATCATTAACACTAAAACCGCCTTCAGTTAATAATCGCGCAACACTACGCGCACTGCCCTCAGCTTGGCTACGTAAGTTACTATCAATGAGTTGCCAAACAGCGAATCCTGCAATACACGTCAGCACGATATGCACGAGTAAGAATGCAAAAAATATCTGACCCTGACTACGCTTAATCATCGCGCCTATTGTTGCTGCAGCCACTCAACAAACAAACGCAATGCTTGGCCACGATGGCTCCGCGCATGTTTTTCATCATCGCTGAGTTCTGCTACGGTTTTACCAAGATCCGGCAATAAAACATACGGATCATAACCAAAACCACCCTCACCACGTCGTTGATCAGTATGCTCACCAGGAAAAACACCTGACCATGTTAACGGTTCTTGGTCTGGTCGTGCTAAGGCAATGACGCATCGGTATTGCACATATTTATCACTTTGGTCGGCAAGTTCTTGAATTAATTTTTGATTGTTTTTCTCATCATCACATTCTGGCCCCGCATAGCGCGCGCTGTAAACTCCAGGTCGCCAATCTAATGCACGTGCCTCTATTCCCGAATCATCAGCAATGCAAGGTAAACCGCCATGCTGAAGACCAGACAGCGCTTTTTTAATCGCATTAGCCTCGAAGGTATCGCCGTCCTCTATGACCTCTGGTAGACCACCTACATCCTCAGGTGTGGATACGCTAATTCCAAATGGATCTAAGATCTGTTTGATCTCTCGAATTTTATGTTGATTACCCGATGCGAATAATAACTGCTCAAAGAGTGGCATGTACTATTGGATAGCTGGACCAGGTACGATGAGCTTTTGTCCAGCATGTGGTAAATCACTCAAATCGTTACGTTTGATAAGCCAATAAAGACTGATGCCATAACGCTGTGCAACTTTGTAAAGTCGATCACCTGACTCAAAGGTGTAATAACGCTCAGCACCTTGGATATCCCCTTGAGGCACATCTTCGCGCATAATCGTTTTACGATCGGCTGCAGATCCATCATCGCGGGTCACGACCGCTTGCGGATCTTTATTATAGGCGTGCCCACCTCTATCAGGAACGGCGTTCCACGAGGTACGCATTCCGCAACTACTGAGAAGGATGAGGCATAGAACTAAACAGCTGTGCAAGTATCGCATATCGGCATTTAACCCATCACTGCTTTGCTGGCAAGTCAACGCTTGAGGATTTCGATGTAGGCATCTCTGATGCGTTTTCGCGCCTCACCGATGGGATAGTTGGTAAAAGCTGCTTCGGCAACTTTGTTCGCCTCCTCGGCGGGACCGGCAATCTTCTCTAAATCCAATATCGACCAACCGCGAAAGATCGCGCTACGGCGTAAGAGATCCCTACGCTCCTTTGCCTGTTCTTTGAGATAGGACTGCACTGGCACTGGAGGCAATGCTAGCACAAGCTTCGGCTTGACGCCTAAGGCCTTCCAGCGTTGCTCAATTACTTGCAAGATCCGCTCTTCTTCCTGTGTCCAGCTTCTCGCAAAAAGGGCCTGATTGCCGGGGCTATAGACTATAGTTCTTGGCCACGGAGCCTGCATTTTCGCCAAAGCTACCATAACCGCATGGTGCGGAAAACGCTGATTGGTGGCCTCAACACGTTGTGCATCGATGCCCTTCCAAGTGTCAGAACCAAGTGCTTCCATCGGGTCACCGAGCAAAACAGCTTTTCCCTCAGGTCGTATTCCAATTGCATCTATAATACCAGCATCTCGACCAGCTTGACTCTCTGGTCGCTCAATGCGCAAAACAACTGGAATCCCTTCTTTATCCACAGGGAAACCATTCTTGAGATCTGCGTGTACCCACTCTTCATTGACATCAATAATACATATCGGCAAATCAAACGACTCTTCATCAACTTTGAGTTGGGCGGTGTGCTTACCCATTTTCTTTGGCAATGGGGTTAACCCACTTACGCGCAAGGCGTCTTCAGTCGCAGGCAGGGTAAAGGCACGCATTTCACCTGGTGGCCAACCAATCGCACCCTCCGCTAGTTTTCCCTGGCGGCTAAAGCGGTTGTGAATCATAAATGCGACGTTGCGATCTTCATCACGATAAACGATGCCTGGCCAGTGCGTGAATGCTGGTTCATCCCAAATGTATTTACCAGGGACTTTAGAGGGGCTCTCTGGCCAGCCTGTCGTATCGATCGGCGGAATCTTCTCTAAGGCCGCCGTATTGACTAGTTTTTCATTTTTCGGCTCAGTTTCAGCCGTTGTTGTGGGAGCTGGATCTGTCTCAGCAGCATGCAACATACCACTCAATATAAGGAAACATAAGGCTAGTGTACGCATCAATAGGGAGTGTATACTCACTAGCACATATACCACTACGAAACCAGGGTTTATACTTAGAAACCACTTAGGAACTCATTGCACGCCTATGAATGCAGACATGTCGGCCGCTTATTTAAGACGTGATCCCACGGTACTATCTTGGTTTGATGGTTTTTGGGAAGATATTGAGAACGTCGATAACTGGAAAGGGCTCAAACATAGTTGGCAACGTTCACGGATCGTGCAGATGTTGCTCCATATTACCGAGCAACAGGGACAGCAATCACCAATAACGCTTCAACACATTAAAGACTTAGGCCAAGAAGACTGCTTTGCCGTTGTAGCTGGTCAGCAACCCGCTCTTGGTGGCGGCCCCCTCTATTCGCTTATCAAGGCTGCTCAGTGCGTCGCTCTGTGCCAACAATTGCAAAGCCTTGGCGTCAAAGCTGTACCCATTTTTTGGTGCGCCAGTGAAGATCACGACGAAGGCGAAGCGAATCATGCTGACTTTCTCACCGAAGACGGTGAAGTAAGTCGCATCAACGTTCCCTTTGATAAAGCAGGCTCGAGTCTTCATTTTCAATCGGCTAGCAGCTGGTGGCCAACACTTATTCAAAAATTAGAAAACACTTTCGGTAGTGCCATAGGTCAATCTTGGTTTAACAAATGCGAACCACTCGCCGATGAAAGCACCGGACATTGGTTCTGTCGATTATTGAGCCATATATTTTCCAAGCAGGGACTTATTTGCATTGAGGCATATCAATTACGTCCCTTGTGGCATCCTCACCTTACACATTTGGTTGATCACTGGCCATCTTTACCCTTAGCAAAACGTCGTAAAGAAATAATGGATGCGGGTTACGCTGACAGTTTCGGCGGGCACTTACATGAACCACCATTATTCCTTGATGAAGAAAGTGGTCGCACTCCAATTAAAGGACTGGCCACTAAAAAACACACCAATTGGCAACAACATGTCAATCAAGAAGCTATCAGCACTGGTGCAGGCTTGCGCCCTATCGTCCAGCAAATCGCCCTTCCAGTTTTAGCATTTGTTGGCGGACCTGGTGAATTACATTACCATTCATTTTTAGGTCCTGCTTATGATGCCTTTAAAGTACCCAAGCCGCTTTTTATACCACGAAGTCAAATAAGCATTATTTCACCAAAAGTACGTAAAAAAATCGCTGCGTGGCAACTGCAGCCAGACCAAATTGTTCCTGATATGCCACCGCCGATTTTGGCCAGCATGAATCAACAAGTAGACGATGTAGTTAACAATATTGGTGCGCAGATAAATCAGTTAACTCAAATTCCAATTAATGATAACGATCTCAAAGTTCGTGTTGATACCGGGCACAAACAACTCAATAAAGCGCTTCAAAAATTACAACAAAGTCTTGAGCGCGCAAAACGCCAGCAACAACAGCTACCACCATTTGGTGGAATCACGCAATATTTGTTCCCACGCGGCAATCGACAGGACCGCGTCGTTAGTTTAAGCCAAGCGCTATGGTTATACGGACCAGGTATCGGTGAAACTTTAGTAAACCAACTAGAAGCCATACAACCAGGCGCACATCAATTCATCAGCTTATAAAAAAAGCCAGCTCATAATGAGCTGGCCTTTTTGTTATCGATTAAAACTAGTGCCACTTTTCAATCAGTTTTTCAACGACTGATGGATCGGCTAAGGTAGAGGTATCACCTAAGCTATCGGTCTCTTTCGCAGCAATCTTTCTTAAAATACGACGCATAATTTTTCCTGAACGCGTCTTGGGTAATCCCGGCGTAATTATAATTACATCAGGTGTTGCGATTGGGCCAATAATTTCACGCACTTTATTTTTCAATTCTTTAACCATATCGTCACTCTCTTCAAAACCTTCGTTGAGAATAACGTATGCAAAAATGCCCTGACCCTTCACATCATGTGGAAAACCGACCACCGCTGCTTCGGCACATGCATCATGCTCTACTAATGCACTTTCGACTTCGGCAGTACCCATGCGATGACCTGAAACATTAATCACGTCATCAACGCGACCAGTGATCCAGTAATAACCATCTTCATCACGACGGCAGCCGTCACCAGTGAAATAATAACCCTTGTAAGGATTTAAATAGGTATTCATGAAGCGTTCATGATCACCGTAAATAGTGCGAGCTTGACTTGGCCATGAAGATTTAATTGCCAATAGACCACTCACACCATTCCCATCAATTTCATTACCTTGGTCATCAAGCACTACAGTGTTGACGCCAAAGAATGGAAATGTTGCAGAACCCGGCTTTAAATCAGTTGCACCAGGAATAGGTGTGATCATGTGACCACCAGTTTCGGTTTGCCACCAGGTATCAACAATCGTACAACGTGATTCGCCGACTAATTCATAGTACCAACGCCAGGCCTCAGGATTAATTGGCTCACCAACGGTTCCGAGTACACGCAATGAACTGCGATCGTATTTAGTGACTAAATCATCACTTTCTCGAGCAATAGCACGAATCGCAGTTGGAGCGGTATAAAAAGAATTAATTTTTAAACGTTCAACCATATCCCAGTAACGACCACAATCTGGATAGGTTGGAATACTTTCAAACATCACCGTGGTCGCACCATTACACAGTGGTCCATAAACAACATAGGAGTGACCGGTTACCCAACCGATGTCAGCGACACAGGCGTAGATATCGCCCTCACGATAGTCAAAAACGTATTTATGCGTAACCGCTGCGTACAATAAATAACCAGCAGTGCCATGGGCGAGACCCTTTGGCTTGCCAGTACTACCAGACGTATAGAGCGTGAATAAAAAGTCTTCACTATCCATTGGCTCAACTGGGCAGTCATCTGAAGCTGCTTCGCACGCTTCATTTAACCATAAATCAACTGAATCATTAAATGCAACATCAGCACCCGTATGACGATGCATAAATACTTTATTCACTGATGGGCATTCAGCGATGGCCGCATCAACGGTTTGTTTTAATGGGATTTTCTTAGTACCGCGCAGACCTTCATCAGCAGTCATGACCGCAACGGCTTCAGCATCGTTAATACGATCGCGTAATGCCTCAGCACTAAAGCCAGCGAAGACCACACTATGAATCGCACCGATTCGTGCACAGGCTAACATCGCATATGCAGATTCAGGAATCATAGGCATGTAAATAGCAACACGGTCACCTTTTTTTACACCGTTGTCCTTAAGGACATTTGCCATTTTGCTAACTTGTATTTGTAATTCTTTATAGGTGATACTGCGATTATCACCCGGTTCATCACCTTCAAATAAAATTGCAACTTGATCACCGCGCTTTTCTACGTGACGATCCACACAGTTATAAGCAACGTTGAGCTTACCACCTTTAAACCATTCGATTTTACCTTCATTCAAATCACAATCACTGACCTGATTAAAGTCTTCAATCCAATCAAGTTGCTCTCTAGCCATCTCACCCCAAAAGCCATCTGGGTCGGCAATACTACGGTCGTACATTTCTTTGTATTGTTCGAAGCTGGTAATGTGTGCACCATCGCGAACGCGATCAATAACTGGGTAGGTGCGCATTTCTTCGCTGCTAGCTGCGGCGTCGCTCATAACTGCTGCCCTTTAACAAAATGGGGTTTATGTAATCAAATGAAGGACGTGGCAGGTTAGGCAGCAGATGCACAGAAACAACTAGGAGCTAATGGAAGTGAATACCGTATATCAATCTTTTATAGGTTAGTGCCATAAACACAGCATTTAAATAATCCTGCCCTTAAAGTGTTGCCGTCGGCGCACTTATCACTCGTCCTTCGGGCCAAACTACAGCACTTAAGTTCCTATTTGGGCGCCCACCACTGGTATCACAAAGTACACGTTGGTCACTTACATAGACAGCAGGCTGAACGGTATGACCCGACACGATGCACAGGTCCTGCGGTAAGTCTGGAGGAATTTGGACCGCTCGTTTGTGCTCATAGAGCGCTGGTGGGAGCTGCTCATTACTGGTCCACCACTGTGATGTATCGACCAATCCCGCTATCTGCAAATCTAAAGGCTCGCGCTCATTTAAACCAGCATGCACCGCTAAATATTTCCTGCCGTCGACCTCTGATTCGAAATACCAAGGAAGACTATACATCCACTCTAAATCATCACGGAACAATGACCGCACTTCATCGATATCAGTGTTTTCAACTTCATAAGAAATTAATGTATTAAAACCGCCATAAATCTGGCACCAAGCCGAAAAAAAATGTGGCTTAGGTGGAACACCTAATTCAGGTAATCCCAACGAAGATACTAAAGCAAATTCATGATTACCGAGAATGCAAGAAGCCCTACCTTCCTCACACAATTCACGAACTCGCCTAACCACTCCTCGTGAATCAGGACCGCGATCTATTAAGTCGCCCATGAACACAAGCTGACCCTCACATTGAGGTAAAATCTGATCCAGGGCATCTAACTGACCATGTACATCACCAATAAAGGTAACAGGCATACATTATATATAGGATCAAACCAAGTGTGCTCAAGCGATCGACTGATAGCGCAGGCATATGCAATCACCCAATACCAAGGGTTCTTGCTCCAATTTCCACTGCCCACCCTGATCAATGGATTGAACACCATTCAAGCCAGCAACCGCTAATCCGCCGCCTAGACTTTTTGCACCCATATAAATTTCGATCCGATCATAGAGACGCTCTTTTAAACACGCCTCATGTATTTGCGCACCGCCCTCAACCAAAACGTCATTACATTGTTCATCAGTGGCAAGCGACTCAAATACAGATTTTAATCCAAGAGTGCTATCATACTTAATCAATTTAATATTTAATTGTTCTGCAGCTTGTTGACGCTGCAGATCTGCATCATCGTGATAACAGATAATTTCTATGTCTGAATTTTTTAAGAGAGCGGCATTTTTAAAATCCGGAATCGTGTTCCTTGCAACAATTACACGCTTAGGACTTCTATCGGCCTGTGCTAACAAAGAAGGATTATCTGCCTTAAAGGTACCACTGCCAACAATGATCGCATCAAAGACACGTCGACGGCGACGACTAAGTCCCAAAGCTAAATCATTCGAAATCCATTGTGCACGACCATTTTCACAAGCGATGTACCCATCTAAGGTCATAGCCCATTTGCCAGTAATTCGTGGCAGTTCGTCTCGCATGCGTTTAACAAATCCACCATGTATGTGAGCTGCGATATGTTCCAAACATCCATCTTCATAAGTAATATTTTGATCAGCAAATTGTTGACGTGGATCATCTTGAAACTGATCAGGTAAAGCAACGACAATGCGCCCGATGCCTGCTTCAATCAATGCATTAGCACAGGGCGGTGTTTTACCGTGTTTCGTACATGGTGACAACGTTATGTACATTGTTGCACCCTGAACATCGTTGCCTTTTTCTTTGGCATTTGCCAGGGCTAAAATTTCACCGTGCGCCTTGCCTGACTCAACATGCACACCCTCACCCAATACTTTATTATTTTTTACAATACAAGCGCCCACAGATGGATTAGGACTGCTTTTCCCTAATCCGCCAGCAGCCAATCGCAGCGCTCGCTGCATCCATATTACATCACTTTTTGGGTTTGACTTCATCTGGTCGATGCTCGCGTGCTATTTTATCAAGCACACCATTGACCAATTTAGCTGTGCGCTCTTCACTGCCAAAACATTTAGCCAGTTCAATATACTCATTTATAATTACACTTGGTGGCACATCAGCACAATAAATTAATTCATAACAACCAAGACGCAAAACAGCCCGATCCATAACAGCAAGTCGATGCAAGGTCCAGTTTTGCAGGCGTTTATCCACACAGGCATCAATAGCAGTTTTTTCGACACAAAAACCATCAAATAGAGCCTTGGCTTTTGCCTGAGCTTCTTTGCTAAATGTATCTGGGTCTTCTTCTAAAAACAATTCTTGGTCATCGTCATACTGCTTTTGCTCGAATGCGTAGAGCATCTGCAAAGCTAATTGACGACCGAGAATGCATTCACTACGGTCTGTTGCTGATTTTTTTTGCTTAGACACGGTGTCGGTGCTCACAATTGCCTCAATACATCAACCATTTCGATCGCCGCTTCAGCGGCGTCGTAACCTTTGTTACCCATCTTAATGCCTGCGCGATCCATAGCCTGCTCAACCGTATCAGTTGTCAGCACACCAAAAATTACAGGTACATCAGTATCTACCGATACCTGACTAATACCTGCACAAGACTGACCAGCCACATAATCAAAATGAGCAGTACCACCTTTAATCACGCAGCCAAGTGCGATTAAAGCATCGTATTTTCCACTAAGCGCCATGCGCTTACACAACAATGGTAATTCCCAAGAACCTGGACAACGAGCAACTGTAATATTATTTAATTCAACACCGTGACGCGTGAGACCATCATTGGCACCAGCAATTAATCGATCAACGATAGCATCGTTAAATCGTGCTGCTGCTATGCCGATTTTTAATCCAGCGCCTTGTAATGATCCGCGTAATTCTTCAGCCATAATTAACCTCAGTGTGTACCCAAAAATCCCTGATGTTTATTCATCAGGGATTAAAAGTTATGGGGAAACAGCTGCTTCCTCCTGTTTATGGAATGCCTCACGCTCTTGTTGAAGCACAATGCGATTTATGGCATCAAGGTAAGCCTTAGCTGACGCTTCGACAATGTCAGTGCTCAAACCTTTACCACCAACAACCATACCATCAAATTCAACCTGCATTGATACTTCGCCTAATGCATCACGACCCTGCGATACAGATCTAAGTCGATAATCCTGCAAATTACCACTGGTACCGCAAATTCGGTCCATGGCATTAATGACAGCATTGACCGGACCATCACCAGTAGCAGCGTCAGTATGTTTATCATCACCCTTGCTGATTTTCACAGTTGCCGTAGCAGTATCATAGGTACCGCTGGTTGTTTGAAGATATTCTAAATTCCAAACTGTGACTTCACGTCCGCGAACAGCCTGTTCAACTAAGGCAATTAAATCACCGTCATAGATATCTTTTTTACGATCAGCTAAATCCTTAAACGCTTCAAAGACTTTAATTAAATCTTCATCACTTAATTCAAAACCAAGATCTTTCAAACGATCATTTAACGCCGCGCGGCCAGAGTGTTTTCCAAGCACCATATTGGTTGCTGGCACACCGACACTTTGTGGCGTCATGATTTCATAGCATTCTGGATTTTTCAAAACGCCATGCTGATGAATACCTGATTCATGCGCAAAAGCATTATCACCAACAATGGCTTTGTTACGTTGCAATGGCAAGCCAGTGATCGTCTGTACTAAGCGACTAGCGCTATACAGATGCTCACTATTTATGTTGGTATGCAAATCGCCGAACATGTCTTTGCGCACGCGCATCGCCATAACCACTTCTTCAAGTGAGCAGTTACCGGCACGCTCACCAATACCGTTGATGGTACATTCGATTTGTCGTGCACCTGAACGAACGGCTGATAATGAATTAGCAACAGCTAAGCCCAAATCATTATGACAATGCACACTGATAATCGCATCGTTAATATTAGAAACATTCGAAATTAAATGCTCAATTAACTCCGCGTAGTCATTTGGATAACCGTAACCCACCGTATCTGGGATATTAACTGTTGATGCACCCGCTTCGATAACTGCCTGCACTACCTCAGCCAAAAATTCCGGCTCCGTACGCGATGCATCTTCAGGTGAAAATTCAATATCCGCAACACGCTGTTTTGCATAGCGGACTGCATCTTGTGCTTGTTTGATAATTTCATCTTTAGCTTTGTTTAATTTAAACTCACGATGAATAGCACTAGTGGCAAGGAAAACGTGAATGCGTGCGCGCTCACCTGCTGCTTCAACTGCGTCTGCGGCACGGTCGATGTCCTTTTCTAGGCTACGAGCAAGACCAGCAATCCGAGCGCTTGTACTTTGTTCGGCAATAGCGCGAACAGCTTCAAAGTCACCATTACTGGCTATAGGGAAGCCGGCTTCGATAACGTCTACGCCTAATTTTTCCAACAGGCGTGCGATTTCGAGTTTTTCATCCAAATTCATACTCGCGCCTGGGCTTTGTTCACCATCGCGCAAAGTCGTGTCAAAGATTATGACCCGATTGGGATCGTTTTGGGATGTCATTTTTGATTCTCTTTCAATGTTGTAAGGTTATTGGTCAATCGTCAGCAAACTCAAAGACGACGCGGGACTCCCGTTAGACCGCGTACAGCGGGAGTCCCGCTGTAAGTCGTAGAAGACCACCTAAAACAACATTGTTAATAAACATGAGGATGAACATGCTAAAACCAATTCCCTCAGGTCAAGAACTTACGCACTATCTCTATATTAGTTAAGTACTTAGGTACACGAGCACTCTTGAATAGAGTGATTTGGATATACATTTTGTACCAAAAGGACGACTATGAGTATCTTACGCTTGAATGCCGCAGGAGTTGAAGGAATCAATGGCTATGTCGTTGATGTAGAAATAAGCCGACAAGAGCCAAAAACTGGTATCGGCAGAACTACTATTGTTGGACTACCCGATGCTGCTGTAAAAGAGAGCGTCGATCGCATTACTCCAGCACTATTCGCCAGTAAACTTGATCACCGACCCCATGACCACCTTGTCGTCAATTTAGCTCCTGCTGATCGTAAAAAAGAGGGCCCTGCTTTTGACCTCGCCATTGCTATCGGTTTAGCCGCAAGCATGGAGGAAAATGAAATTGAAAGCATTCCAAATGACACGCTCTTTTTAGCAGAGTTATCTTTAAATGGTGAATTAAGACCAGTACGTGGAGTTCTTGCTGCAGCACTCGCCGCACGCGATCAAGGATTGAAACGAATGGTCGTCGCTCCGCAAAATGCACAGGAAGCTGCAGAGATTGACGAATTAACGGTCTATAGTCCAGAAAACTTAGAAGAACTGTGCACGGCAATTAAAAATAATTTTATCGACACCAGAACATTTTCAAAAGTGAGTACAGAAAATTACGTCCCAGCCTACAATAACGATATGGGCGATGTGATGGGACAAGAATTAGCAAAGCGCGCCATGTGCATAGCCGCCGCTGGTGGACATAATATTTTAATGATTGGACCTCCAGGTAGCGGTAAAACCATGCTCGCCCGTCGTCTTCCAAGTATTTTACCGAGCTTTACTAAAAACGAAGCTCTTGATGTAACAAAAATACATTCAATCGCTGGTTTATTACCGAGTACCAATGGCGTTGTTGAAGAGCGACCATTTCGTTCGCCACATCACAATATTTCCAATGCCGGATTAATTGGTGGCGGCTCCCATCCCAGACCCGGTGAAGTCACCTTGGCGCATAATGGTATTTTATTTTTAGATGAACTGCCTGAATTTAGTCGCAGTGTCCTAGAAACTTTACGTCAACCACTCGAAGATGGTCATGTCACTATTAGTCGTGCAGCAGGGCAACTACAATTCCCTAGTCGCTGTATGCTCGTCGCCGCAATGAATCCATGTCCATGTGGTTACTTAACGCATCCAACACGAGCTTGCTCCTGTTCGGCTGATGCCATTCATCGTTATCGTAGTAAAATTTCTGGACCGCTAGTCGATCGTATCGATATCCACATTGAAGTACCGGCACAAAAACCAGATCAATTACAAAGCAAAGCACCACAAACACCAAGTAAAGAAATGCGCGAATCTGTCGAAAACGCACGTGAACGGATGCTGCTTAGACAGCAATGCAATAATGCACGTTTAGAAGGCAAAAAATTACGCAGTTCTATTCAAGCTGATGACGATGCCCTGCAATTATTACATCAAGCCATTGAAGAATTAGGGCTCAGCGCGCGTGCTCATGATCGCATATTGAAAATTAGCAGAACCATTGCTGATTTAGCAAATCGAGAACATGTTAATTTGGAAGATATTTCTGAGGCAATCGGTTATCGTCTGCTCGATCGCCAAGTTTGGTAAATGGCTTTTGGTTAATAACTCTTGAATGCTAGTTCACAAATTAATCGTCTGTTTGTGACAATTCTAAATCTTCTTCCTTAACCGCAGGCATATCTTCTTCAAGTTGCTGCTCATCCGGCTCTGGAGTCTCTTCTATTGGCTCATCAGCAATTGGATCAACGGGCTCTGCATTTTCCTCAGGCTTGCTCTCATTCATATCAATGCTGATCGCTATTCTAAAGCCAACAAACATGGTACGCATATCGCCATCAATACCTAAACGATTCGCTGCTCGGCATGTTTCTTCGAAGTCATAAAAACTACCGCCACGAATAACGTATTCATCTTGAGCGCCGCCAGTCGGGTCAACGGCACCAGCTGGAGGATAACCACCATAATTATCATGGCACCATTCCCAAACATTGCCGTGCATATCATAGAGGCCAAGTGCATTAGCTACACGACCTTTTACCGACTGCGTTTTTTCATTCGCATTGGTGAAGTACCAAGCGACCATATCCACTTCCGTATCATTACCTTCATCATCAATAAAACGAGCTACTTCATTGCCTACACGACAGGCATACTCCCACTCCGCTTCGTAGGGTAATCGCGCCGTATTAGGTGGTAATTTTAGTCGCTGGTTGAATTGTGCGATAAATGCCTGGGCATCATGCCATGACACGCGCTCCACAGGTCGCTCACCACCTACAAACTTACTTGGATAAGGATTATCATAGGTTAGCGCTGCATATAAGGTTTGTATGCACTCTTGCTCTGCTATCCAAAAGCCCTTGGTTAATGTAATTGGAACCTGACCTTCATCATAATCGCGGCCATCTTGATCCTCCGGAGAACCTATATTAAAGGAACCGGCTGGTACATAACGGAATCGATAAGAAATTTCATCAATGACAACATCAGCGTATAATCCAAATTTATCCCTGCCAAAATCATTAGCCCACGCAGGCTTTGGTGGTCCAATTAAGCGCTTCACAATTGGCAACCAGTAAACCATATCATCATCTTTCTCACCAACCAATGTGAGTAATTCATTCATCTGCTCTTCGCTGTCTTCTGGCAACACATAAGCAATATTTAATACAGCGAGGGCTTCTTTCAATTCACCTACTCGCGTAACTTTTGCCTGCCACTTTTGGAAACGCTTATCGCGGCTACCGGTTAATTCTGCTAAGCTATCCAATAATCCTTGGGCTTCTGCTGGCAAAGACTCCGCGCGCTCTAACGGATCTAAGGCCTTCTCTAAATCACGAACTTTTTCAATTTTATCTTTCCAGCGAATAACATCTTTATCTGTATAACTAATTAATGCCGCTAAGGAATGAAGGTCTTTTTCAACCTGTTCACTAACCACAAATTTTTGATCGAGGATAACTAAGCTAGAATGTAATCGTTGATACTCAGCATTTTTCGCACGCCATTTTTTACCCTCTTCATCATCACTACCAATTAATCGAGTAAATTCTCGTAAGGCCTCTTGTAAATCAGTAGTAATTGGTGCTACACGGTTGTATGCCTGCAGTTTATCACGTAAGTCTGCGTGATAATTCTCTTTTTCACGCAAAACAGCTTCATAGGTATCGCGCGATTCCACGAGACCGCCGATTTCATCTAAATCATCGATAGTCTTTCGAGCTCGTTCAACCTCTTGCTTGGTCATCTTGTCATTATCAAGAACTGATGCTAATCGCTCGCGCATACTAGCCGTTAAACGCTCGCTCTCCGATAGCTGATCGCCCCATTTTTCTGCGTTTACATCATCATCAGGCAATAACGGACTCAAAATATCAAAACGTTCTCTTGCTTTGATTTGCAATTTAAGATTGAGCGTACCTTTCGTTTTTTCGACACGATCAGCAAACCAAGCACTATGTTTTGCAATAGCTGCCTTTGAATCAGCGACTTTTTTCTGCCAACGTTGCAGGTCCACTTCTTCCTTCATCACTAAAGGCTCGTAGCCTGTTAGAATCGGTTCTAATTCCGCCATCATCATTTGCGATGCATATGGTGTTGCCCGATTGCTATCTAAAACACTCAGACGGTCTCGCATATTTTGCAGACCCTGACCTTGTGATGCCAGGACCCCACGCCAGCGAATAACATCAACATCCAATTGATCAACTTTTGAGCTTAATTCAGCAAGGCTCGTCGTATGAATACCTTGATCAGCTTCAGATAATTTAAGCTCTTCAGCATCGAGCACTTTTAAATTTTCACGTAATTCAGCAACACGTCCTTTAAAGTCTTCATAGCGACCTTGCCAACGCTCAACATCACCGTCTTCAGCCCCTGCCATATGTGAAAGGACTGCCAAGTCAGCCAACACGCGGTCCCAAATACCTACATTCAATTCTTTATCATCTATTCGCAACTCTTCACCAACTTTAACACGTGTGCTGGCGATTTTTTCATCCGCTTCTTTTAATTTTCGCTGCCAGCGATCTGCGGCAAAACCACCATCGCCAAAATAGCCAACATACGATTCATAATCCATACGTGTTTCATCTAACACTTTTGCACTAGGATCACCTGGTTCATCCAAACGAGATAAGGACTCGGTTAATATAGTAAGCGATTTTACTTTAGTATCCCAGCGAGATACGTCAGGATCATCCCATCCCGCTAAATTCGCCAATTCTAGAATATATTCTTCAGCACCATCCTCTGGTGATTTAACATCATTCAAATAGCTCAATTGCTCTTTTAAATATTGAATGCGATTGCGGTCTTCTTGATACTGCTGGAAGAAATAATAACCAATACCTAATACCAATACTGCTGCCGCTAATCCCACAAAGATTGGCCACTTCTTAGCTCGACTCAGTCCTTGAGCCTTCATCATTGCATCTGCACCGGTACCAAATACCTGTGCTAATGGAGCGGTACCTAAGCGAACACGTTCTAAGTCATCTACTAATTCCTGAGCCGTCTGATAGCGGTCATCAGGGTTTTTCTGCATACATTTTAAAACCACTGTTTGATAAGACTCAGGACAATCCGGATTGATATCCGTTAACATTGGTGGTTCAGTATAGGTATGTTGATAAATTAATGCGTTACCAGTGTTACCATCAAATGGTTTTTGCAGCGTTAATAATTCGTAAAACACCACACCCATTGAATAAATGTCACTGCGTCCATCACAACCAGTGCCACTACCCTGCTCAGGCGAACAATAAGCCGGCGTACCAATTGCCGTGCCGGTCATTGTCAGCGAGCTTTCGCCCATGACCTTCACAATACCAAAGTCAGCAATTTTAACCGCGCCTTTTCTGGTCAGCATCAAGTTAGGTGGTTTTATATCACGATGCACAAAGTCATGTTTTTGTGCTTCAATTAAACCACGACCAGCTTGGATAACATAATCAGCAGCTACATGTGGGTCGAGTTGTTCATTTTTACCGAGATGCTCTTTTACAACCTCATGTAAATCTGTCCCTTCGACATATTCCATGACGTAATAAGCATTGCCCTGCTCAGTACCCGCCGCAAATACCTGAACTACATGCGGTGAATTTAAAATAGATGCAGACTGAGCCTCTAACTCAAACCGCTCACGCATCTGTGGGTCGTTACTTAAATGCGGAGGCAAAACTTTGATCGCAACACGACGACGTAAACTAAATTGGCGGCCACGATAGACCGTACCCATACCACCTTCACCGAGCTTACCACCTACTTCATAGTCACCCCAAATCTGACCCGTACATGGACCAGGATCACCCTTAAGATGCCAACCATCATTAAAACTTGGATTGGTATTCGTTTTGGTACCTGTGCCTGTGCCAGTGCGAGAACCTGTAGTACTCGAGCCTGAGCGCTCACGATCAGAATCATTACGAGGCACCGCACCTGCAGGAGCACCGACCATAGTCGCTTCGGCACCATCCCATTCACCTGAGGCCTGACCAACGACAGTGCCTTCACTACCATCCCAATTCATCGGGTCAGAACCACCAAGCATGGTCTTCTCAGCACCATCCCATTCACCATCGGCTGGAGCAGCGCCACCAATCATGGTTTGCTCAGCACCATCCCATGACCCATCTGATGCTTCTGCCTCAGCAGGCTCCGCATCTTTAGCGGTTGGGATCATCGTCACTTCCGAACCAGCCCAGTCACCGTCCTCCTCAGCGGGATCAATATCCGCAACAACATCCGCACCACTCATCTCTTGTGCGAAACGCTGGCTGTCTGGTTCGATATCGACAGTTTCTTCACCTTCTGGAACTGTTTCGGCATTCTCATCAACGATTGTGTCTTGTTGTTGGTTAAACTCAGCAGCTGAAATCGCTTCGGTCTGTGCCTCGGATCGGTTCGTTTCTGCTACTGTTTCGGCATCTTCATCAACTTGCTCAGGCTGGCTCTGGTCTTGAGCGATTTGAGTCATGCTGAAATCAGCATCCTCGCGCTCTTCCATTGCACGATTATGTACTTCCTGTCGAACATCAGCGATCGACCCAAATACTGCCGTAGACATGGTGTCATCAGGCAATGTCTGGTTAGATACTGGCGTAGGAGCCACGACAACCTGCTCGTCTTCTTCAGCTGAATCTTCTGGAGGCAGGCAAGGCTCAGCGCCAGAATCACGCCAACCCATCATCAAATCACGCAACCAGCGACGAGCCGCCTTCATATCCTCGAAGACGTAATCCTCTTCTTGCAGCGTAATTGAGTAATTCCCCTGCTCATCTGGCCGAAAATCATTGTCAGGATAAAGGAATTCCAGTGCTTCCTTAGATCCAGTCAGAATAAATTGATAGCTACCAAGCGACTCAGACCAACGAGAGTTAACGGTGACAATGCCATCACCGGTATCGAGATAAACTGGTCGCATCTGCTCGTGATCACTCATGAGTCTATTCCAGCCTATCAGGCAAATGCCTGAATTTGTAAGCTAGTCCAAGCATAACGCTCAAACCAGTCTGCTCTATGGTTAAATCCAGGTCTTGGCTACTGCTGCTCTCTAGCTCCGCATCACCAAATCCATAGCCAAGATTCAATGAAACGAGCCATTGTTCTTTAACTACATATCCAGCTCCAACGCGGACGCCGTATTCAATGTTAGTACCGTCAGCCTCGAAGCTGCTAAACGCTGATGTGGAAGGAAAAGTCATAGTTGCTAGGGCGTAACCCACATACGCCTCGGTGAGAATATACCAATTATCGCTCATCTGCCAGCCATATCCACCGAATGCACGCACTCCAGTAGTTACGTAATCGCCATTGGATCCAAACCCGTAGGTGCCATAGGCAAGTTCAGCTCCAGCCAGGAAACCGCTGTGATCACCTGCGCCAGTAAAGCCATAGAGTCCTCCAATAGTAATACCAAGACCAGTATCAAATTCATCACTACCGCTGGCACTGCCCAACTCATTGTCCAACGAAAAATCAAAATCCCCAGGGAGATTTTCAATCGTTACACGAAGATCTCTTAAGACTAATTCTGCTGCTGGAATTACGGAAACACACATACTTAAACTAAATAAACTAAGCGTTCTACCAAGGGTCATGGTTTAAAAACGAGCCTCACTCCAACTAGAAAATGTTCAACGTCATCCAGCACATCGTGTTTATTCGCACTGCGTGCTTGTGTTATATTGTCATACCAAGATCCACCACGAAGAAAATGCCCCGTTGTCATTTCCCAGACATTGCCATGGCAGTCATAGAGACCAAATGCATTTGGTGTCTGCTGCCCAACTACCTCTGGGCCATCTGTGCCACCGAAGGTCTCACGAACAACAGCATATTGCCCTGCAACTGTTGTATTGGTATCAGCACCCCATGAGAAAAGATCCAAACCATTCGCCCTACATGCATGCTCCCATTGTATGTCACTTGGTAACGCTAACGAATAAGACCTACCACTATTATAGGAAGACAACGCACTCGTAATCGAATTATAACTCAAATTGCTTGCTGGTTTTTCATCAACCGCCACCGTCCAGTCCGGTAATCCTAAGGCGGTTGAATCAATAGTCGTCCATGGAGTTGAACCGTCTATGCGCTCCCACTGTGCCTGAGTTACTTCGAAAACACCAATAAAGTATTTAGACACAGAACCTGCGCCTTCAGTTTCGTCTGCTTGACGTCCAAAGGTACCTGGAGCCTGCCCGTAATAAGTACTATTGTCTTTCTTTAATGTTCTGAATACCATATGAGTTGTTTTATATTTATTATTCGTCGTGATATCATTAAGCTTTTTATAGGCTGTTATTTTACCAGACGACAGGTTGACAACTACATAATTTGATAATGGCACACCGACGGTGGTATTTAAATCACCATCATCACTGCTGCCACCGCCACCGCCACAAGCAGTAAGTGCCAATACCCAGGTTAAAAGAAACAGATGAATTTTAGACATATTAACCTCCTCCCCCCGGTGGCGCTAAGACTTGAATCATCACAGGCTGAATACCAACTGTACTACCGTCACGTATTAAGTAACTGAAACGTAGTGTTTGGCCTCCTAATCCAGTTAAATCCCAAGAAATGGTACCAAATGAATTCGGATCAGACAAACCAGCAGGCTTGTTAATTAATTCGTAAGTAACCGCACCTGGTGTATAGAGCACCGTATCAAGCGTTGGGGTATAAACTAAAATATCACCATC
Source organism: Planctomycetota bacterium (assembly GCA_028280785.1). GTDB lineage: Bacteria > Planctomycetota > UBA11346 > UBA11346 > UBA11346 > JANQLF01. The sequence goes on along the minus strand of JANQLF010000064.1, from coordinate 42,129 downwards.
AAGTGCAAACATAGGTGGATCTGAAATAACACGTAAATGAGGCGTATTAACGTCAGTTATCTCGATATTAATCGTATCGATAGTTACTGCGCCCAAATTATCAGTCACGGTTATATCAAAGGAGTCACTTCCTGATAAACCCGGTGTTGGTTGATAAAGAAATGAACCCGTTGCCGGATCGACAATGGAAACTGAACCCAATGACGGCGTTGTAGCAGTGATGGAAATTATAGTTCCATCAGGATCACTTACCGGCAAGAACGAATTAATATCAACATTTAAAATTGTACCAAATGTAGTCGAACCTATCACCGGAGAGTCGTTTTGTGGTTGCATGTCTATGTTTCGGCTAACCGCACCACTATCCAAGAATCCATCATTTAACGTCATCTGTACCGTTCGGAGCACAGCACTTGGATCGTCATCATCATTTTGATAAGACACACCACGGACTAAGGTCAATACATTTGCAGAAGTCGGTGTGGTTGTAACAAAATTGATTAACAAATCGTTACCATTTTGACCGTCCCGCACCGTATCAACGTTACCAATAACAATTGCACCAGGTAGCGTTACAACGCCAGCAATATCAACAGTTATACCGCCACCGAGTACTAAATTATCGTTAGCCGTTTGGCCTGCCGTCCATTCAACTAATAAATAACCATTGTCGAATGGATCAATATTACCCGCAACAACAACAGCTGCATTATCGATTGGCACAACGCCATCATTTTCTGTGTAGACTAAATCCGTTGCATTAAGTGCTAAAGAAGGTGCTGTTCTATCGACATATATCTGGAATACCTCAGCACTTTCACCGCCCGATCCATCCGCAACGGTAAAGGCAAATCCATCAGTCACCCCACCAGGTCCACCGCCATGCACATATTCAATATAATTATTGTCGATATCTGACTGCAACCACGTTTCACCAGGATTTATCACCAACCCAGAATTATTATTGCGCACATCACCCTGACCTGGTCGCAAAACCAATGTATAGGTCAAAGTTGGATCAGAATCTTCAACGTCAGTTGAATATAATTCAACGTTGCTAATTGCATTTGTAGCACCTGTAGTAGCAACTAAGGCAACTAACTCACCGTTAAATAATGTGCTAGCCACATTAATATCTGGGAGGTCATTATCTGCTGCGACATTAATATCAAATGTCTGCTGAACAGTGTCGTCATCGCCTGCTCCTGCCGTACCACCGTTATCTTGGACGGTAACGGTAATAGTTGCAGTGCCGAATTGGTTTAACGCTGGTGTATACGTCAAATCAGCTGTTCCATCGCCATTATCTAAAATACTTGGGTTTGGTACCAAGCTGGTATTATTAGAAGTGGCAGAAATAGTTAATGTTTGACCTTCACCAGTTTGACCATCACTAATTCCCGTTAAAATTATTAGCTGTGTTGGATCATCCTCAGTAATATTTTCGTTTGCTACGGCAGCCAAAGTTGGCTCATTATTCACTGATCGATTCGTTACATCAACGTCTGCCACACTCATGCCATTGTAATTAGGATCTGCACTTCCCGCATCTCCCGTTATAATTGTATAGAGCACGTCGCCGTCATCAGTACTATTAGCATCTTCACCAGTGATGATTACGGTTTGTGCTGATGACCAATTCCCACTTGTAAATGTCAATAATGCAGTCGACACAGTTCCCTGAGCCGTATTAGAAGAATTAACCGTTATGGTCACATCTGCCGTTGGCTGACTGAGCAGCACTACATCAAATGTATCCGTTCCACCGATTTCATTTGTTTCTAGTCCAGTGGTTGGCGTAACATCAATTCCCGCAACATCATCATCGGCCACACTGAGCACAACATTACTCGCCGTTACACTCGTATACGTAACGTCAACGGTAGTGATAGTATGCGCAACAGTTGTTAAATGCGTGCCTTCTGCAATTTGATCATCTACAGCTGTAATAGTAACTAATTGCGGAACATTATAGGTCGTATCTGTAAATGTTAATGTGCCACCAGCATAATTCGCATTTGAATCGGTAACAATGTCTATGTCTACATCATCACCAGGTGCAGGTGCAGAAGATAGCGATAATTGATAAGTACCGGTATCGCCAGCATTCGCCTCATCCACCAAGTTATCTAACATGGTAATAATGACTGTCGGCTGATCATTATCTTGATTGGTTACAGAAACGTCAGATGGATTAATAGCAGCATAATTAGCATCGCTACTCGCCGCAGTCCCAGTAACAATGTTAAAGACAACATCTCCATCAACACTAGCGCCATCGTCTACACCGTTAACGGTCACTGTTTGTGCAGTAAACCAGTTTGCATTGGTAAATGTCAGAGAAGCCGGTGATACCGTACCCTCAGCGCCATTATCACTACTCAATGCAACTGTCACATTTGCTGTTGGTTCGCTGGTAAGCACTACGGTAAATGTATCGGAATCTCCATTTTCATTAACCACTAATCCCGTTGTCGGTGTTACAAAAATATCTGCATTATCATTATCAGTGATAGTTACCGAAATATTCGATAAGGCCAAGCCATTATAATCAGTATCACCAGTGCTCGCTGCTGTATGCGTAACATTGTCAAAATGTGTTCCTTCTGCGATAGCATCGTCAATTGCAGATACAGCAAAACTTTGTGCAGTATCCCAGTTAGCAGTCGTAAAGGTTAATGAACTTGGCGTAACATTGAGCCCTGGACCAGCCACGGCTGTCACAACAACGTCATCAACTGGCTGACTATTTAACACTGCTGTATAACTATCAACAATACCATCTTCACTTACATCAGTCGACCCAGATGACTCTGCGAATATTACTTCTACACCATCATCGTCACTGTTGCTCACTGCTACATCATTTGCATTAATACCATCATATTGTCCATCCGCACTTGAAGACGCGCTGAGAACAATATTAAAGGCAATAGGCCCATCATCGAGCGCATCATTGACACCAGTAACGGTTACGGTTTGCGGCGTATTCCAGTTACCGCTGTTAAATGTTAATGTTCCTGTGCTGACAGAGCCTTCCGTTCCGTCGCCACTAGATATTGGTATAGTAACATCAGCTGTTGGCTGAGTGCCAAGTACAACGGTAAATGTATCTGTGCCACCAGCCTCAGTAGTAACTAATCCACTCACTGGGCTGACAATAATTGCCGCAGTATCATTATCAGTAATATTTGCCGTAACGTTATTAATGGCAATCGAATCATAATTCCCATCACCACTCGATGCAGAATGTGTAATCGTTTGTGCATGCAGTCCTTCAGCGGTAGCATCATCAATTGCAGTTACTGTTACAACTTGAGGTGTAAACCAATCAGTCGTTTGGAATGTTAATACAGAAGGCGAAACACTAACCTGACCAGTGCCACCATCCGAAATCGTGACGTCGACTTGGCCTGTTGGCAATGTTGCCAATACCACGGTATACGTGTCACTCGTTGTACCCGCTTCTGAAATATCGGTCGAACCACCAGTCTGCACAATATTAATTGCCGCACCATCGTCATCTTGGTTGGTTACTGAAACATCATCAGGATTTAAACCATTATAGTTAGTATCCGTACTTGTTGCCGCATCTGTCGTAATTGAATAAATAACATCACCGTCATCCGATCCATCATCCACACCACTTACCGTAACAGTTTGTGGAGTACTCCAATTACCAGAGGTGAATGTTAAAGTTCCAGGTGCAACTGTGCCTTCTGCCGTATTGGTACTCGAAAGATTGAAACTAACATCGTCAGTTGGCTCTGATGTAAGGACTACTGTAAAGTTGGCATTCACTCCTGCCTCACCGGTAACCAAGCCACTTGTAGGTGTTACGACAAAACCTGCTGAGTCATCATCAACATTAGTTACAGACACATCAGCAGGATCAAAATTATTATAATTTCCATCACTACTCGTTGCTGGGCTCAATACAATATTATAAGGTTGATTATCGTCATCGATATCATCATTCACACCTGTAACAGTTACCGTTTGGTTATTATTCCAGTTACCATTAGTAAAGGTTAGCGTAGCTGGCAAGGCTGTACCTTCACCAAGATCATCACTAGCTAAATTAATTACAACATCATCTGTCGGCTGCGTATTTAATCGAACCGTAAATACAGCAGAACCACCACCTTCGGTAGTCGTTAATCCTGATGTTGGCGTAACTGTAATTCCAGCAATTTCATCATCAGTATTAGTACCGGTAACATCTGATGGATTAATTGGTGAAGCACCACCATAAAAATCATCGTCAGAAACGGCGTCCGCTAATTCAACCGTATACAACACATTACCATCTGCTGCAGCATCATCGACACCGGTAACAGTCACCGTTTGTGCCGTATTCCAGTTACTCGTAGTAAATGTTAAGGATGCCGGTGACACCGTTGCTTCACTTGTGTCCAAGCTTGTAACAGCAATTGTTACACTCGATGTTGGTTCTGAATCTAAAACAACAGTAAATGTATCTGTCGACCCCGATTCGTCCGTTGTTAAACCACTTGTAGGATTAACTGTAACTCCTGCGGTATCATTATCAGTAATTGAAGCAGTTACATCACTAATAGTAACACCATCATAACCACCACCTGATGCTGTATGAGTGATAACAATGGCGTGAATACCTTCTGCAATTAAATCATCGACAGCGGAAACAGTCACTGTTTGTGCCGTATCCCAGTTTCCATTAGTAAATGTTAACGTCGTCGCGCTGAGGCCAACATTTGTTAAGTCAGCAGATAAGGTAATCGTTACATCTGTTGGTGGCTGCGAATCTAATACAACCGTGTAAGAGTCCGCTGTACCAGCCTCAGAAATACTCAAGTTTGTAGTAGAAATGGATACCGCCGCACCGTCATCATCGAGGTTAGTTACAGAGACATCATTCGGATCATAATTATTATAATTTGCATCAGAGCTTGTCGCGCTGGCAAGAACGATCGTATATGACTGATCTCCATCGTCTAATAAATCATCAACACCGGTTACTGTCACGGTTTGTTGCACATTCCAATTAGCCGAAGTAAATGTTAACGATGCTGTTGAAACAGTACCTTCTGCAATAGTGTCACTACTTACCGCAATGGTAACATCAGCTGTAGGTTCACTTGATAATTCTACAGTGAATGCAGCAGTTGTACCATCTTCTCCAGTAATTAACCCATCCGTCGGAGTTACAATAATATCAACTTCGTCATCATCATCGATATTGGCTGTTACGTCAGCAATCGTTACTCCATTATATTCAACATCAGTACTACTATGAGAGAGTGTACCGGAGTGAGAACCCTCTGATATATTATCATTTACAGCGGTAACAGTTATCGTTTGTGGCACATTCCAATCGCCGGCAGTAAATGTTACGCTCGGACTCGATGGCGATAATTCACCATCATCAGCAATTACAATGGTTACCGGTGCCGTCGGTTCCGTAGCCAAACTAATGTCATAAGTATCTGTTAATCCAGCCTCACTGACACTGGTGAATCCACCGCTTGGTGTAATAACCACTGACGCTGTATCATCATCAGTGTTCGTTACAGATACATCCGTTGGATCAATTCCATTATAATTAGCATCACCACTTGCCGCAGCATCGATCACTGCATTAAATACTTGATCTCCGTCATCGATATCGTCATCAACACCAGTAACTTTAACAAATTGCGGTGAATTCCAGTTAGTGCTATTAAAAGAAAGCACTGAAGTATCGAGCGTACCTTCCGTTGCATCGTCACTCGACACATTAATTGTCACGTCATTAAGCGGTTCACTATCTAAGACCACACTATAAGTGGCAGATGTTCCAGTTTCCGCAACAGTTAACGCGGCAGTGCTGACTGTAATTCCTAACGTATCATCATCCGTTGTTTCAGCATTTATAGAACCACTCTGACCATTGTATAATGTATCACCGCTCACCGTATCTACTGATATCGTATAAGCGACGGTTCCATCCACTATGTTATCATCAATGCCTGTCACCGTCACTGTTTGATCAAAATCCCAATGGCCACTGGTACCTGAACTCGCACTTGGAGTAAATGTTAATAATGACGGAGTTACCGATGCTTCGCTGGCGTCATCCACGGTTATATTAACAATTACCAACGCACTTGGTTCAGAACTCAATTTAAGCGTAAATGAATCGGTAGAACTTGCGTCTTCTGGCATAGACAACGGAACTGCGTTTGGAGTAATCACCAAACCGGCAGAGTCATTATCTGTTATCGAAATACCCAAATCACTAATTAAAACAGCATCATAACCCCCACCACTTGCACTATGTAAAATATTGTCGGTATGCGGAGCAATAATCTCTTGTACATCATCATTTACCGCCGTAACTGTCACGGTTTGATAACTATTCCAGTTTCCTGATGTGAATGTCAAACTAGTAGGCGATACGCTTACTTCACCTGATTCAGGTGTTAATGAAATTGTAACATCACCTGTTGGTTGCGTATCGAGTCGCACATCATATGTGTCAGTCGCGCCTGCCTCTACCACCGCAGTTGAGCCTGCGGTTTCTGCGATCTCAACGCCTGCAATATCATCATCTACATTTTGCAACTGCACACTTACATTTGCCACACCATCATATTGAGCATCAATTGTCAGTGCTACATTAGGTGAAATATCTAATGAGTATGGAATATCTCCATCTGCCACTAAATCATCAACACCTGAAACAGTTACAATTTGTGGGAATTGCCAAGTTGCAGTTGTAAAGGTTAATTGCGTAACGCTTGGCGTACCTTCTCCCAAATCACTAGAATTTAAATCCAATACAACGTCTGCTGAAGGCTCTGCGGCTAAATAAACTATAAAGACGGCAACATTGCCAGTCTCCGTAGTGGTTAATCCCAATAATGGCGTTGCGATAATTCCCACAGTATCGTCATCAACAGTCGTTACCTCTGCAGTACCAGCGACGCCATTATATACCGGGTCAGTACTTGCCGCAGTTAAGTCAATATCATAGGTAATATCACCATCATCTACCGAATCATCTACACCAGTAACGGTAACTGTTTGCGCTACATTCCAATCACCTGTGGTAAATGTTAAAGTAGCAGGTGATGCACTTGCCTCAGTCGCATCGCTACTTGCAACTGTGACTGTTACCGTTGCTGATGGCGCTGTATCTAAAACCACATCAAAAGTATCGGTACCACCAGCTTCCGTTACAGATAAACCTGATTGCGGCGTTGCCGTTATTGACGCCTGATCGTTATCTTGAACTTGCGCATTAAATGTATTGTTGGTTACGCCTGTATAATCATCACCAACTGCCGATAATTCAATTAATGCATTATGAGGATTTAATTCCGCCAATGCATCATCTACAGCAGTTAATGTGACACTTTGTGGACTGCTCCAATTTGCAGCAGTAAAGTTTAATGTATCAGAAACCCCACCATTTATTAAAACCTGTGAGGAAGAATGCTGAACGGTAACGGTAACGCCACCACCACCAACCGGCTCACTATCTAAGACAATACTAATAGAATCTGTGGTGGTACCTTGTTCGAGCACGAGTGTCGAACCGGCAGTTTCAATGACACTGATGCCTAATACGTCGTCATCCGTTGTATTGAGCGGAACATTCGAAGCGCCTAATGCTGCATACTGAGTGTCACTACTAGAAGGCGCAGATAATTGAACATTAAACCCTACAGTTCCGTCAACAATACTGTCATCCACACCAGTAACAGTGATGGTTTGCGCTGTATTCCAGTTACCAGTTGTAAACGTCAAAACACTTGGGCTGACAGTAGCTTCCGTGAGGTCAGAACTACTGACATTAATACTCACGGTATCGGTTGGCTGAGTATCTAAAACAACCGTGAAGGTTGTTGCCGTTCCACTTTCATCTACGTCAACAGTTCCTGTTGTATCTACAACAACGAGTGCGGTATCGTTATCAGTTATATTTACTGTAATAGATGAAATGCCAATGCCATTATAATCGGTATCTGTACTTGCGGCCGCGAAAGTAATACCACCTGCGTGCGGACTTCCTTCATCAACAACATCATCAACCGCAGTCACCGTTATCGTTTGCGGCGAATTCCAGTTTCCGCTATTAAATACTGCAATAGTACTGGTCGTCACTTGTGTGTCTGTTGCAGTAATTGTCACTGGATTGGTTGGCGAACTCGTTAACACAATGTCAAATGTGTCGGTAACGCCTCCCTCTGTAACATCAGTGGTACCTGATTCAGTAATCAGAACTCCAGCGCTATCATTATCATTAATTGATGCATTAACATCAGGGCCAACACCACCAGCATACCCAACAGGTGTATTGCTAATAACACCTGTATGTGGATCGGTTTCTACCGTACCATCATCAACAACTGTTACGGTTACCGTTTGTGGCACAAACCAATCTGCATTGGTAAATGTTAAGGTACTTGGGCTTGGACTGGTTTCACCATCATTACCAACATTAACATTAATAGAACCACCCGGAGGGCTGTCTAAGACAACGGTATAGGTATCAGTTGCACCAACGTTAGCTTCGTCCAAATCAGTAGAACCACCACTTTCCACTACAGTCACACCTGGCGTATCAGAGTCAGTTACATTAACGTTAACCGTTGCAGTAACTCCCGCATAACCACCGCCAGCACAACTTAAATCCAATCGTGCCACACCAGGATCAACCGATCCATCACCAGTACCAGTGATCGAAACAGTTTGGACAACATTATAATTACCAGGTGTAAATGTTAAACTTGGAGAAGGATTAAAGGTTAATTCGCCATCCGTATCAGTGAGCGTGACTGTAACCGTACCACTTGGTGGCGCTGACAAGGTCACGTCAATCGTATCGCCATTACCTACCGGTATATCTTCGACCACATCCGTACTACCACTTGATTCCGCTATAATAATCGAACCTGATTCATTATCGGTAATATTTACAGTAATTGATGCAGGATTACCTATTGCTCCATAAGCAGTGTCCGCAGTTGTTATAGTATGATTAATATCGCTGGTATGTGCACCCTCAGCGGCAGCATCATCAACTGCACTAACAGTAACAGTTCGGGCCGTGAACCAGTTTGTTGAATTAAATGTTACAGCCCCCGCTTGGTCATCCGCAGTTCCATTGGTTCCGTCAACATGAACGATATTAATCGTAACGTCCAATACGGGCTGAGAATTTAATACGATAGTATATGTATCTGTCGCTCCACCTTCTGTTACATCAGTAGTGCCACCAATCTCTGTGATAGTAACACCTGCCGAGTCATCATCATCATTCGTCACTGCAACGTCTGCTGCATTGTAGGTATTAAAATTCGTATCCAAACTAGACGCTGCAGCTGTAATAATATTAAATCCAATTGGTCCATCAATTAATGCGTCATCAACACCAGTCACAGTCACCAATTGCGTCGTATTCCAGTTAAATGGTGTAAAGGTTAAACTCGCCGGGCTAACCGTACCTTCACTGGTATCATCAGACGATAAACCAATTGTAACGTCGTCAGTTGGTTTCGCATCGAGCACAACCGTAAATGTGGCCGTAGTTCCATCTTCATTCGTATTACCAGAAATTGACGAAACAGTTGCAGTCGCCGTATCATTATCGGTTATGTTTGCGGTAACTGAACTAATAATCACTGCATCATAACCGCCACCACTAGCGCTATGTGTAATGGTTCCTGCATGTGCACCTTCCACATCGTTATCATCTATCGCACTGACCGTTACAATTTGCGCACTATTCCAATTCCCATTAGTGAAGGTTAATGATGGCTTATCAACGCTAGTTCCACCCAGTGCCGTAACTGTAATGGTTACATCCGCTGGAGGACGTGTATCTAATACGACCGAATAGGTATCAACACCACCCGCTTCGGAAATATCAGTCGATGCTCCGCCAATCTCTACAATAGTTACACCGGCAACATCATCATCATTATTTACAACATTAACGACATCACCAACCGCACCTAATGCATTATAATCAGTGTCAGAACTCGTCACACTTACGCGATCAATATTATAAGCGACATTACCATCAACTTCTGCTGGTGTATCGTTCACACCAGTAACGGTAATAACTTCACCTGTGTTCCAATCTGAATTATCTAAAATGACACTCGCTGGTGAAATCGTACCTTCATTGGTATCATCGCTGACAAACGTAACCGTTACCGCAGCAGTCGGTATCGAACTTAAAGTAACGGTGAAGGTATCAGAAGTACCATCTTCTCCGGTCGTTAGCGATGTTGGAGAAACAATAACTGAGGCCGTATCATTATCAGTTATATTAACTGTTAGTGTCGTCGGTGTAATACCGTTGTAAAAAGTATCTGAACTTGAAGTAGTAGCGATTAATGAATCAGCATGTGCACCTTCTACATCATTGTCATCTATAGCTGCTATATTTACTGTCTGTGCTACATTCCAGTTACCAGTAGTAAACGTTAAGATGTCAGGCGAATCTGTTACTGATACTTGAGATGTAGAAGTAAAGGTTACGTCAACACTGTTAGATGGCGCTGTTGCCAAGCGAACCGTAAACGACGTTCCAGAACCACCCTCTGTTACTGCCACTGGGTTTGCCGAATAAATTAAATCTGCTGTATCGTCATCATTATTGGTAACAGCAACACTGTCCCCACTTAAGTCCAATGAAGAGTAATTTGAATCACTGCTTAATGGATTTGCTAAATCAATATTAAAGGCAATGTTGCCATCTACGATTGCGTCATCTGCACCAGTTACGGTAACAGTTTGAGCTGAGCTCCAATTACCAGTTGTAAAGGTCAATGTACTAGGGCTTACTGTGCCTTCACCAGTATCGTCGCTACTTAAATTAATACTAACCGAATCAGTTGGTTGGGTGTCCAAGACTACAGTAAAGGTTGTCGCACCACCTGCCTCTGTCGTGTTACTTAATCCTGCCGTGTTTATAGTTACTCCAGCAGCATCATCATCAAATACAGTTGCTGAAACCGAAGCAATGCCAACCGGTCCATAATCACCACCACTTGCCGTATGTGTAATATTACCAGCGTGCGGGTTCGCTTCATCAACACTGTCATCATTTGGATAAACCCGAACTGTTTGCGGCGTCGACCAATTCCCTGTTGTAAAAGGTAAAATAACCGTTGTTGCTTGGCCATCTGCAATTATCGCATCATCAACGTCAACCTGATTACCTGTTACGGTAATATTTACCGCAGCAGTTGGTTCACTTGTTAATACCACAGTATAAGTATCAAATGTAGCAGGGGTTCCTTCATTAACAGTTACAGAAGCTTTCGATATAGTGACACCACGTGAATCATCATCAGTAATATTTGCAACAACACTAGGACCGGCAGAACCACCATCGTAACCAGCATCAGGTGTATGCGTCAAAGTTCCATTATGTAGACCGTCTTCATCTACTGCATCATTTACAGCAGTGACAGTAACTATCTGTGGAGTATACCAATTTAAAGCCGTGAAGACTAAACTACCAGAACTAGGACTTAATTCGCCATCCGCATTACCAATGGTTACCGTCGTCGGTGGCGAAGAAGGCGGACTATCCAAAACAACCGTATAGGTATCAGTAGCTCCGTTTTCAACCACATCAGTTGTGCCACTAGTCTGTACAATAGTTATTCCGTCAGTATCTGAGTCAGTAACATTAACAACAATTTGACCTGTCACTGCGCCATAACCCCCATTGGCACAGGTCATATCCAATGTTGCCGTTCCACCATCAACAACTGCATCGCCAGTACCAGTTACCTGAACTGTTTGCGGCGAGGCATAATTACCTGTTGTAAAATCAAGCGAGGCAGGATTAAACGTTAATTCTCCATCTGTATCAACAAACGTAACAGTGACTGTTGCTCCTGGTAACGTTAATAAACTCACATCAAACGTATCACCATCCGCTACAGGAACATCTTCAACAACATCAGTGCTACCACCAGATTGGGTTATCAATAATCCCGGTGCATCATTATCAGAAATATGTGCTGTTACCGTCGCTGGATTTCCCAAACCACTATAATCAGTATCTGTTGTTGTAATGCTGTGATCAATGTCTTTATCGTGTGCATTTTCAGTTGTTCCATCATCTACAGCGCTCACCGTAACTGTTTGAGCCGTAAACCAATTAGATGGAGTGAAGACTACCGAACCACTTTGATCATCAGCAGTACCATTTACTGCATCAGCATGATTAATATTAATGGTAACATTCACAGTAGGCTCAGACGTTAAAACAATGGTGTAGGTATCTGTAGCACCACCCTCGGTAATATCAGTAGAGCCACCAGATTCAGTTATAACAACAGCGGCGACATCATTATCATCATTATTCGCAGCAACATCAGCATGATTATAGCCATTATAATCAGTGTCCAAACTCGTAGCGGCTGCAATAACAATATTATATCCCACAGTTCCATCTATTAACGCATCACCATCAACTCCGGTTACCGTAATTAACTGTGAAGAATTCCAATTAAATGGTGTAAATGTTACACTTGATGGACTTACCGTACCTTCATTGGTATTATCTGACGATAAACCAATAGTAACATCATCAGTTGGTTTTGAATCTAATACAATTGTAAATGTAGCAGTTGTGCCATCCTCTCCCGTATTGCCAGTAATCGCCGTCACCGTTGCAGTCGCATTATCATTGTCAGTGATATTCGCAGTTACTGAGCTAATAATCACTGAATCATAACCCCCACCACTCGCACTGTGCGTAACCGTACCGATATGGGCACCTTCAATGTCATTATCGTCAATAGCCAACACTCGAACTAATTGAGCCGTATTCCAATTGGCATTCGTAAAGGTTAAAGTCTCAGTTGTAGCAAACCCATCAGAACCCGAGTCTTTATCCACATCGACTTGTATACCATTTATATTAATTGTTACATTGCTTGGCGGCTGTGTGTCTAAAACAACACTGTACGTAACATGGCTTCCACCTTCCGTTACCGCTACTGGGCTTCCGGTAACAGTAACGCCCGCCACATCGTCATCTACATTGGTTACATCAATAACGTCATTCACTGCACCCAGTGCATTATAATTGGTATCAGAACTGGTCACACTTACTCGATCGATGTGGTAAGCTACATTTCCATCAACAGCTGGCGTTACATCATTTACACCAGTTACCGTAATTATTTCGCCGGTATTCCAATCGGTATTATCCAAAATAACGCTTGCTGGAGAGATCGTTCCCTCAGATGTATTGTCACTTGAAAAAGTTACCGTAACAGGATTAGCCGGAATAGAACTTAAAGTCACGGTAAAAGTGTCCTGCGTACCATCTTCACCTGTTGTTAATGATGTTGGTGAGACAATTACTGCCGCTGTATCGTTATCGGTAATATTCACATTTAATGTAGTCGGCGTAATTCCATCATAAAAACCGTCCGTACTAGATGTGCTTGCTATTAACCCATCCGCATGCGCACCTTCGATAACATTATCATCAACTGCTAAAATATTCACTGTTTGACCAACGTTCCAATTGCCCGTCGTAAACGTCAAGGTATCAGGCGAACCGGCTACTGCTACTTGTGACGTTGATGTAAACGTCACATCAACACTATTGAACGGCTGTGTTGCTAAACGAACGGTAAATGCAGCGCCTGAACCACCCTCTGTTACAACTACAGGATTTGCTGAATAAATTAAATTTGGCGTATCGTTATCGTTGTTCGTGACAGCGACACTATCACCACTCAAGTCTAACGATGAATAATTACCATCACTGCTTACTGGATTAGCCAAATCAATATCAAAACCAATATTGCCATCAACGATTGCATCATCGACACCAGTTACGGTTACGATTTGTGGCGTACTCCAATTGCCTGTTGTAAAGGTCAAAGCGCTAGGACTTACCGTACCTTCACTAGTGTCATCACTACTTAAATTAACATTCACTGAATCAGTTGGCTGTGTATCTAAAACAACGGTAAATGTAGTTGTAGTCCCTGCCTCAGAAATGCTGCTCAAACCAGCCGTATCAACCGTAACACCAGCAGTGTCATTGTCATAGACAGTCACTGCAACAGAACCAATTCCAACACCAGTGTAATCTGCCCCGCTAGCGCTATGCGTAATATTACCAGCGTGTGGATCTGCTTCTTGGATACTGTCGTCATCCGAATAAACACGAATTCGTTGCGGCGTCGACCAATTTCCTGCATTAAATGTTAATGATTCAGAAACGCCGGTGCCGTCCGAACCGACATCTTTATCAAGCAGGACTTGCGTACCATTTATCGAGATCGTAACTGTTCCGGTTGGCTCAGAATCCAAAACGACTTCGTAACGATCAAATGCAGCCGGCGTGTCTTCATCGACCGTTGTACCCGCACCATCAATTTCAGTAATTGTTACGCCTCTATTATCATTATCAAAAATATTAGCCACAACACTTGGTGCCGTTCCTCCTGCATAGCCATTATCAACCGTATGTGTTAAAGTCCCCGTATGCGGATCTGTCTCATCGATTGAATCGTCAACAACCGAAACAGTAACAGTCTGTGGAATATACCAATTTAACGCTGTAAATTGTGCTGTTGGTATATCAGTACTTAATTGTCCATCGTTGCTTATGGTCACCGTTGTTGGATCTACACTTGGTGGGCTATCCAAGACAATCGTATAGGTATCAGGTACACCAACAAAATCTTCATCAACCCCTGTACTACCCGCTGACTCATCAATAATTACCGCGTCGGTATCAGAATCGATTACCCAAACTGAAATGCTGCTAATTACTCCGTCGTAAGCGCCACCAGTACAAGTAAAATCCATGCTTGCCAAACCAGGGTCAACAGTGCCATCACCTTGGCCAGAAACATAAATAGTTACTGGTGAATTCCAATTTCCCGGTGTGAAATCTAATGATGGCGTACTGAAAACTAATTCCGAACTAACGTCAACAAATGTCACTGTTACCGTACCACTTGGTTCAGCAGAAAGACTGACATCAATGCTATCACCATAGACCGCTATCGCTGGAATATCTTCTTTGACAGTCGTGGTGCCACCTGACTGTGCGATAACTAAACTACCATTGTCATTATCAGTAATATTTACGGTGACGTCTCCCGGATTTGGCAATGCACCAAAATTAATATCACTGGTACTTATACTGTGAGAAATTGTTACCGAATGACCGCCTTCTACGACTGCGTCATCAATTGCAGATATGGTAATGTGCTGTACGGTATCCCAATTACCTGGTGTAAAGATTAGCGTACCACCAGAACCATCACTGGTGCCATTAGTTGGATCATTATGCGTAAAATTAATTGTAACATTTGAATCTGGCTCAGCTGTTAAAACAAAGCTATAGGTATCTGTACCACCGGATTCAGTTACATTGGTTGTTCCACCAGTTTCAACGAGATTAATACCAGCCACATCATCATCATCATTAAATCCGGTAACATCGTTTGGGTTATATCCATTGTAATTAGAATCTGCAGAAGTTGCAGCAGCTGTGACAATTGTATATCCAATTGGACCGTCGATTACATCATCATCCACTCCGTTGACAGTAATTACCTGCGGCACGTTCCAGTTAAGATTAGTAAAAATCACGGAGCCAACTGCTGGTGCAGCTTCGGTCGGCGTACTAGAACTCAAACCAAATGTAACATTATTGGTTGGGCGTGAATCTAAGACTATACTAAATGTCGCTGAAGTCCCATCTTCATTCGTGTTACCCGATATAGCAGAAACTTGCGCTGTCGCCGTATCATTATCAGTAATATTTGACAGAATTGCCGCAATTCCAACTCCAGTATATTCATTTCCGCTTGCACTATGCGTAACCGTACCGAAATGCGGGCCTTCTACATCTGGGTCATCAATTGCTGATACCGTTACCGTTTGCGCGGTGGACCAATTTCCAGGAGTAAACGTCAACGTCGGTTTATCGACAGAAAGTCCGCCCGTTGGCGTAACTGTAATCGTAACCGTTGTCGTTGGTTCGGTATTTAATACCACTGTATAGGTATCGTTAATTCCATCTTCAGTAACTAATGTTGAGCCCCCTGATTCTACAACAGTTACCCCAGCCGTATCATTATCATTATTGATTACATTTACATCAACAGGATTAATCCCACTATAATCGCCATCGGCACTTGTTGCCGCAGCGGTAATTATTTGATAAGCCACGTTGCCATCATCAATGACGTCATCGGCACCAGTTACCCCTACCAGCACACCTGTATTCCAGTTACCTGCATGTAATATCACGTTAGGTACATCCGGTGTACCCTCAGTCGAATCACTACTGCTCAATCCCACCGTTACTGGATTTGATGGCTGCGATGTTAAGGTCACCAAAAATTGATCAGTTAAATTAGGCTCGCCGGTTGTAATATTTACTGGTGCGATATTAATTCCAGCAACATCATTATCGGTAACATTAACCGTAAATACGGGTGCACCGAGACCATCATAAAACGGATCGCCAGAAGTAATAGAATAAGAGATATCTCCTGCGTGTGGCGAGCCTTCAATTATGGGGTCATCTATAGCTGTAACCGTAACGAATTGAGCTATATTCCAATTACCAGCATCAAAACTTAAGACAACTTGTGCACCGCCATCAACCAAAACTTCTGCATTAGCATCAATAGTTACATCAACAGTATCGGTCGGCTCGGTTGCCAATCTGACCGAATAAGAAAAACCAGAACCACCCTCGACAACGGTTATTGGATTCTGTGAATAAATAAGGCTTGGGACGTCATTATCAGTAATATCAACATCTAAATCTCCACCAATACCATCATAATCTGCACCTGAGAAATTATGGGTTAGCGGCACATCCAATTCTGGAGAAGTTTCTGCAACAAAATCATCAACGGCTGTTGCCACAACCCACTGCGGGACATTCCAGTTACCTGGGGTAAAAGTTAATTGTGTCTTATCGGTAACAACCTGTGGATGTTGAACAATATCAACAGTCACATTGCCACCAATTGGTTCTGATAGTAATACAATAGAGTAAGTGTCTGTGACCCCACCCTCTGTTACTGCTAAATCAAACTTACTTGGGAGTGCATCGGCAGTGTCATCATCGATATTATATAACGTTACATCGTCTGGATTAATACCAGTATAGGTGGCATCGCCACTCGCAATACCTGTAATGATGGTAACAAATTGATCATCATCATCTCTAAAATCATCAATACCGGTCAAAGTTACTACTTGCGGTGTATCCCAATTAGCTGGTGTAAAGGTAAGTATTGTTGGATTAACTGTAATTTCTGCAGGAGTATCGCTGCTAATTGGAATAGTGACATTGGTAATCGGTTGAGTATCGAGAACAACAGTAAATGTGGCTTGGGTACCATCCTCTTCGGTATCGTTGCTAGCTAAACTCACTGTAATATCAGCAGTATCATTATCGTAGTTTAACACAGCAACATCAGGCGGATCCATGTTGACATAATTTGGATCACTCGTCCCAGTATCCGGATCTAATTTAATCGTATATGGAATCGCTCCATCATCAATTGGATCATCCTCACCAGTTACAGTAATAATGAATCCAGAACTCCAGTTACCGGCATCAAAGGTGACCGATGTTGGCGAAACACTACCTTCATTTAAATTACTACTTGAAATGTCTATAGTAACATCATCGACCGGTTCACTGGTTAAGTACACTTGAAAGGTACCACTTGTTCCGTCTTCATCGGTATCATTACTTATGGAAGTAACAACTATATCAGCAAAATCATTATCTTGATTAGTCACAGTCTGATTAGGAATGCTTAATGCAGCATATTTTGGATCACCAGTAATATTTGTATTAACTAAATCCACATTCACATCACCATCCACTACAAAATCATCAATGCCATCCATGTAAACGAATTGTGGATTACTCCAGTTCCCCGCATTAAACACAAAATTCTGTGAAGTATTAACAACATCCAATAAACATTCAGTGGTATCGCTTGTCGCCATGGTGATCGTTACCGGTGATGTCGGCTCCGTCCGCAAACTCAATAAATAATAAGCATAAGCACCAGACTCACTCGACACCGGCGCTGTTTGTAAAATTAAATCAATACCAGCAGTATCATTATCAATCACGCTACCAGTTGCTCTAAAATTACTTGGACTTACTTGATATTTTTCACCCGGATCAACCCAGATTTCAATACCTTCCGTATCTTCATCAATGAGATCATCTACAGCTGATACAGGAAAAGCTGCCGTCGTTGAATTCGGCTCAATACGGATTGTTGTTGGCATCGCAACTAAATCGACTCCAGTTACAGCCACACCTTGATCCGGATCGATTTCTACATCAACAATACCCTTGGTCTCTAACGTACCTGGAACATTTAAATAGCGGTTCACTTGAAATGTTGCCTGAGCACCTGACTCAAATGCAAATGATGTCGACACATCAATATCAATTTCTGGAAACCAGTTTGGTACAACCTCATCCCAGAATCCAGTATCGGATAAATTACCAGTACCTAACTTCCCTCGATTACCTTCGCCAACACTAAATACACGACCATCACCAGTCAGCACAACAGTGTGGAAAGACATGGCAATATCGACTACGTTATTATCGAACGGCTCTCCAGAACCAACTAATGTTGGAACAGTAAGATCCGTTCCAGTTGTATTATTACCACACTGGCCACGTTGATTATCTCCCCATGTATAAACATCACCATCAAATTGAACCGCTGCACTACCCCAACGACCACCCGCGATTTTAGTGAAACCAGATGTACTCGTTATTCGTGTAGCATAGGTTGTAGTTCCACTTGTTGTTCCTTGCCCAGTTCGACCTTGTGAATTTGTACCCCATGTCCAAAGGTATCCATCAACATCTAAAGCCACGCCATGCCAACCACCTGCTGCTATTGCAATGATGTCTATTAAATCACCGTCAGGAATGCTATCGCCATTAACATCACGCTGAATAATGATTGGCGTGGTAAATGGGCCACCAATTTCACCGCATTGTCCGCTGGTATTACCTCCCCAAGTTAAAACTCGACCATCTGCCAATAATGCCATTGTATGTTCAGTACCGCATGATGTTTGAATAGCACGTGCGGTACCCGGATTAGACGGAACACCGAAAAAAGTACTCGTCGTTGGATAATTAAAACCAAGTTGTCCAACATTATTATAACCAGTGGTATAAATATTTCCGTCCCAATTTATATAGGACGTGTGGTCCTGACCGCAGGAAATAGACTGTGCATAGTTAAGGCTCATACTTAGTGGCTTTGCATGAGTACCTAATACTGATTCTAATTCCCCATATTGGTTGAGACCGAAACCGTAAGACTGACCGTCAGTTCGATTAACCATACTATGGTTTGCGCCTGAACCGCCTCCAAAAAATCGAACGCTAGTAATACCGGATCCATTATAGGTTTGGACAGCAATCGGTTCATCAACACCTAACCCATCATTGCCTAAGTTACCTACGTTATTACTACCCCAAGACCACAATGTTCCATCAGCTTTAAGACCCATACTATGTTGGTAACCAACTGATATAGATACAATATCGTCAATTGGCCACACAGCATGCACTGAAAGTGGCGCATATTCATTAACTTCTACGCTGCCATTTCCTAAATGCTGACCGCTGTTCCAACCCCAAGTACGAAGTTCACCGTCTCCATAAATTGCACTAGAGTTCCAAAACATTGATCTTGGAATGTTTCTACAATCGTTACCGATGCTGACAGGTATCTCTACATCCTGGCCATCTGTTACATTATTACCAATTTGGCCATTACCATTTGCTCCTGATAAAACTATTTCACCAGTTACTCTATGCATCATAGAATGATACATACCGCAAGCTATATTCTCAGCACCAAAATAAAGTCCACCGGGTCGAATCGGAGTCGGCTCATCAACATTACCAGCAGTCCCTAATTGTCCTTCTGAATTTCGACCCCATCCCCAAATATAGCCCTCATCATCAATCGCCATGCTATGATAGCCACCTGCCGCAATTCGTCGAATAGCCGGCATACCAATTGCCGCCGTATATGAATTATATTCAAAATTCGAAGTACTACCTCGACCTAGTTCACCATTTAAATTATATCCCATTCCATAAACGGAACCATCTGCATCTAACATTAAGGTATGATATTGCCCTGCTGCAATTTGTTTTACATCGGGACGTTCGTAAATCGAAGTATAACTATATCCCAACGGCGTATTAACCGGATCATCACCCAATTGACCATAATTATTACGTCCCCATGAATAAACATAACCTAAATAATGTAAGCTGACACAATGAAAGTGGCCAGCTGCAATTGCCTTTCGACTTGAAGTTACGTAGCGAGGTGTCTCAAATTGAGGATTGCCTACTGGGTCAGCCCCACACTGGCCATATGAATTATCGCCCCACACATAAACATATCCTCTAGATGTTAATGCCATACTAAAATAAAAACCACAAGAGATATCTACTACATCACCCAACATTCCACTTGTATCAACTTCTACCCACGATGTTCTATCTATTGTTGTTCCATCACCTAATTGTCCGTAATTATTTCTACCTACCGCCCAAACTTTACCATCAGCAGTTAAATACAGTGTATGATAGTAGCCATGCGCAGAACGTGGCTCAACTGCCTGAGCCTGTGCAGCACAATAAAAAAATCCGACAAACACTATCAACAATCTAATCGTGTGGTGCTTCATAGATTATCCTTCAACTACGCCAATCAGCGTTTCGAGAAATTAACTTATTTTTTGTACCAATTGTGTGGCTACTAATGGGTTCGCGCATCCCTACCTTCACAAAAGTCTCATTATGGCACAACATAGGTTGGTAATACTAGTTGCAGAAGATTGAGTACAAGCGGCTAGACTTCTTTTATTTGTATAATTCTCAGACAGTAAATAGGTTGTTTCATGCATCATTTGAATCAGCTTAACTTCAATTCTTTACAGAAATTACACAATTGAGTTAGGTAATGAGATAAGGTTAATACTAGAGCATTCGCGAATACTTCTCTAAACATAATTAAGCGCTTTGTTTATGCCTTAATTACCACTTCTGTATCATATAATTTTGGGGTGAAAGCTGAACCAAGCCTTAGGTAGTCCATAGCCAAGAGCCATAAGCCCTCTAGTATCGGCATCATATGACTGAGACCGTGACATTTGAACAAGCTATGATTCACGCCTTTGTACACACAGGCTTGATGAAGCGCTATATCGGCCCGATGCAAGAAGAGCGTATGCGCGAAATGATCACCGAGCGTCAACTGCGCACCATCGATGATCTGCGCAATTGGTTGCAAATGGGTGAAGGGATGAGCCCTAAACTCGCCCGTGCACTGCTCAATTGCATGCCGCCACGCGATAAAGAGTCATTCGGAAAATACAAAACCCTAACCCACCTCGCTGATGGCGGCATGGGAAGCGTGTGGCTTTGCGCCAACGAGCAAAATAAACTTGTAGTTTTAAAAACACTCAAAGGCAACCTCTCAACCCAAAGCGATGAATTCGGATTACGCTTCGAACGTGAAGCAAAAATCATGGAAACGCTTAAGCATGACAACACGGTGTGGTGTCTTGATGCTGATAAGGCACCTGACGGCACCCATTTCATGGTACTTGAATTTATTGAGAGTGGTGACTTAAAAGATTTAACCGAGCAATTTACACGGCTCACCGAAGCACTGTCTTTATGCTTATTCTATCAAATTACCTGCGGTTTAGCTGTTGCCGATCGCTTAAAATTAATTCACCGCGATATTAAACCGGCAAATATCTTTATTTGCAAAAATGGCACCGCCAAATTAGCTGACTTTGGTATTGCCCGCAGTACTGAAGAAAACCGCACCATGTTAACCATGCAAGGCGCATTGGTTGGTAGCCCACTCTATATGTCACCAGAACAGGTGTTTGCTGATTCTGATTTAGATATTCGCAGTGATATTTACGCCTTGGGCTGCGTGCTCTATTACATGTTAACCGGCAACCCACCTTATACTTCAACTGGTCACCTTCAGGAAGTGCTGCACATGCATTGTGAAGCGCCGATCCCAGATGTGCGAGATGCCAGACCAGAAGTGAGTGAAGCAACACAAAATATTATCGCCAAGTGTATGGCGAAAGATAAAAGCGATCGTTTCGATAATCCCGAAGCCATGCTCGCTGATGTCGCTGCAGCAATAAAATCACTGGGCTTAGACATCAGTAGCATCGAAACCGAATTTGGGCCTGCCAGCCCAAGCGCACAAAAAGCTTCCTCTGATTTAATTGCGGCCATGCGTGCACAAATTCCAGAAGAAACTATCGCACAAAACCTGAATATTTTAAATACAGGCAATGCCAACTCTGAAGATGCAACCATTGCAACTGCAAATTTCGGTGGCGGAGACGATGCCACTATCGCCCAAGACTTGAGTGGTATGAATGACGACATGACCATCGCTCAAGATTTCGGTGCAGCAGCTGGCGCCGATGCAGAAGCCACCATTGCCGCTGACTGGAATGCTGAAACGCAAACTGGCGGCACCTCGCGCATTGATCGGGATGCGGCCACAATCGCTGGTGGTACATCTATCGATGCTGAAGCAGAAACAGTACGCCAAAGTGCAAGTAATGTCACACCAAATGATTTCGTCGACACGCTCTTAGCTGGCGCCAGTCCTGATGGTCGCCCAGCTACCGACGTCACGCTTGCTGAAAAACCAGCAAATGACCAGAAATTAGACGGTGATTTGCAGTCTGGCATGAATTGTCCATGGGTAAATTTAATGCCGAGCAATCCTGGCGAACCCATGTCGTTTATGCTCTATGCGAAAAATGATTTATTGATGGGTAAACTCCGCGATGCGCCCATTGATATTTGCCTGCGAAATTACCCCGTCCCTATTCACAAAGCAGCATGCCAACGCATTAGCCGTCAACATGTCCGCGTTACCTACGACCCACAATCAAAAACGGTGAGCACCATGGATGTTGGCAGCGGCAACGGCACCCTCTTTGAAGGCATGGCGCTTCCACCCAATAAACCGCAAAGCATTCCACTTGGCGGCAAAGGGCACCTCCTTATCGCTGATGCCGTTGAATTAGAAGTCGAAGCGAAGGCCTGCACCTCTATTCCCACTTATTTGCTACAAGGGACCGACCCATCGAGCAAGGCAAACCTCTTTGGCATCGATACGCACAACGCTGCTGATTGCGTGGTTCTATCTCGACCAAGTAACCGACCTGAATTGACTTATGCGATGGTGCTGCGTCAGTGTAGCGTCGGTGGTAGTCAATCGAATATACAAATTAATGGTGTTGGCGATGATACCCTCTATGTGTTCGCCTTATATAATGGCTACTGGATTTGGCGTACTGGTGCGGATGAACAAACGTGGTACCCACTTCAACCAGAAACCAAATTTGACATTGCCAATCGTCAATTGATCGCTCGACCAGGGGCTTATCAAGACTTTCATTAGATTCCGAGACTTTCCTTTTGTATTTATGCGCTACAAAACCGAGCAGCTTTTTTAAGCTGCTCTTTTTTATCTCTCCACCACTCAAACTAAGAGATCGCGCATGAACCTCCTACAACGCTACCAGCCATTTGTATTGGCACTTCTACTCACTGCATTTCCGGCCATTGGATTTGCCGAAGATACACTCGATAGCGGTGACACCGCATGGATGATTGTCGCCAGTGCACTCGTACTATTTATGACCCTCCCTGGCCTTGCTTTATTCTATGGCGGCTTGGTTCGTTCGAAAAATGTACTCTCATTACTCGTTCAATGCTTTGCTATGGCTGGCGTCATGAGCATTGTGTGGGTTGTGTATGGCTTCTCTTTAGCCTATGGCATGCCCGAATCATCAGGACTTGCACTTTTTATTGGTAATTTCGATTACTTTTTCCTCAAAGGTGTAGGTCACGATACCATCAGCGGATCAATTCCGTTCAGCGTTTACGTTATGTTTCAAATGACGTTTATCATAATTACTCCAGCAATTATTGTCGGTGGCTTTGCTGAACGTATGAAATTCGGAGCCATGCTGCTTTTTTCAATTGCCTGGGTTACCATTTCTTACTTGCCAATTTGGCATATGGCATGGGCTGGCGAAGGTGCGCTTTTCCACAAATGGGGCGTGCTCGACTTTGCCGGTGGTACCGTAGTTCACATTAACGCTGGTGTCGCTGCTTTAGTCGCGGCCATTTATTTAGGTAAACGAAAAGGCTATCCCGAAGAGCCGATTAAACCGCATAACTTAACCATGACCCTAACTGGCGCGGCTATGCTGTGGGTTGGTTGGTTTGGCTTTAATGCTGGCAGTGAACTGGCTGCTGATGCAACTGCAGGTATGGCAATGTTAGTTACCCAAGTTTGTACAGCTGTTGGCGCAACGACCTGGATGCTGATCGAATGGATTAAGCATGGCAAACCAAGTGCTCTTGGTATCGCCTCTGGTGCCGTAGCTGGTCTTGTCGGCATTACGCCCGCGTGCGGAACCGTCGGCATACCTGGTGCGTTTGTTATTGGCGTTGTGTCAACCCTCGCCTGTTACTTTGCTATCGCTGTGTTAAAGCACAAATTTAAATACGATGATTCCTTAGATGCTTTCGGCATACATGGTATCGGTGGAATCGTTGGCGCCGTCCTTACTGGTGTTTTTGCATCTACCACTTTGGGTGGCAATACAGAGATAGATTCAATTGCAGCCCAAGCTTGGTGGCAAACCGCCAGCGTACTGGTCACCATTGTTTGGTCAGGCGTCTGTTCTTTCATCATCCTCTTGATACTTGATAAAACCATTGGCCTGCGTGTTGCAGAAGAAGTCGAAGATCGTGGTCTCGACCTCAGCTGTCACGACGAGCGCGGTTACATCATGTAAGGCAAAGCAATCTAAAAAAAGCCAGCGCAATGCGCTGGCTTTTTTTATTACTTGTTTTGTTTGCGCTTGCGAATGATTGGCTTGCGTGGGCGACGAGGGAATTCTTTATTAAACTGCTTAACCAACGCCTCTAAATCTGAAGCTAGTTCAACCTGTTTGCGCTCAGCCCGTCGCTGCTCTCGCTGTTGTTGTTTCGATGATTTTGCCATATGCGTACAGCCAACATACGTACATAGTCCTCTATTGTTTGCTAGAAAACAATATTAGTTGCGGCTAAATCTACGCTTGAACTGCTTATAATCAGAACTTTTGAGAAATTTTTCGACCAAATTATCAACATCCTTTGATACCTTTGGTTGTTCCTTACGAATTCCCCGTCTAAAATCTTTCACTGAACGCTTTTTAGCTTTCTTTACCATTGACGTTTCATCCTCCCACGCCTCATCAACAGTAATTAATGATAGCAAGATAAACCTCTAATGCCAGTTCCATATTAGTGTTATATGCTTAGTTAATTAAACAAAATCGCAAGGTCTTAACACAAATTTAACAATTCTATTACAACGAACTTCAATTTAATTGTTTTATAATGAGTGGTTATTTATTTTTGCGTTTGCCTTTTTGTTTACGGCGCTCTTTAATCTGTAAGTAATCAGTAATGAGGTCTTGAATGTCTGGCGGAACACCAAGATATCCATCCAATAGCTCTTGGATGTCATCAGCTATTGGTTGATCATCCTTAGATACTTCCTCTGCAGATGAAGTATTAGAAAGATTAACTTTACTTTGTTTTCTTTTTGAGTCCATAAAACTGGTTGATTATAGATCCAGTTGATTACGTAGCCAAATCAAAAACTCCCAAAATACATTATGATGTGGGACACTAGATGAGACTTGTTATCCTTTAATCATAATTACTTATATAATGTGTAGTTATGAATTACTGGTCAATTGGTGAAACAATTCGTACAGAAAATATTTGTGACTTAAACACGGATTTTTTAATTCATAGGAATAAATTAACTTAAATTTAAGTATAAATAACATGCAAATGACCCTAAGAACTACTGAATACTTGAGTTGCCTTAGCAGGCCATACATTCCCACGCCCTCAAGGGGATATAGCTCAGTTGGTAGAGCGCTTGCATGGCATGCAAGAGGTCTGGGGTTCGACTCCCCATATCTCCACCACTTACAAACGTCGGTTCCTACTCAGGTAACCGGTTTTTTATTGGATTCCCCAGACCTTCTACGAGGTCCAGCCTTCGCAAGCTACGGCTGGCCCCGCGGGCCGAAGGCCAAGCAGTTGGCCTTCTAAAAGCATGAAATGCTTTTACCTGCTCGCGGTTCGACTCCCCATATCTCCACCAGAATTCGAAAGCAGATCGTCACAATCGATCTGCTTTTTTATTGGTACACCCAGATCTCTTGCATGCCATGCAAGAGGGCGAAACAGATAAATGCGAAGCATTTAGAAAGCCACGGGCGTGGTCTCGATGCGGCTTGACCGTGCTTTAGGGCCCGTTGAGCGCGAGCGCAACCCCGCAGCGAATGCGAGGAGTAAGCGAAGCCGGACTGGGGTGATGCAATTTAGTATTACACCAAAATTAACCCGGCTCCGTGCAAAGCCCTACGCGTTCATTCGGTTCAAGTCCATGCCTATGGGCTTGAATTACATCCTACAATTCCCCCTATTACCCCGCAGCAAAGCGAGGAGACGAGGAGATGGGCTGGGGTGACACAACAACATTTTCATTTCCCTTCCACGGCAACCTAAACATGACCATTCTTTTGGACCTAACGCGCCTTCTTTACCCAGCCATATATCCCCATTTTTCATCAAACTTCCTATCATGCATCTACAACTATTGGCCTACCTGACCTTGTCCCCCTGGCCCCTCACTCTAGACTCAAAGCTGTCCTTTGCATTGGAGAATGTCTATGTGGTCAATCTGTCGTTTGGTCATCGCTTCTAGCCTCTGCATCAGCCTATTTGCCGCTGACAGCAATGAGTCACCATGGGAAGACGAATGGTCAATGACGCTGAAAGGCGTCGAGCGCTGGTACGTTGATCATAAAGAAAAGAGCTATCTACAAGTCGAGCAAAGCGACCAAGAAGACTTAAGCTTTTTGATTGGCAAGGACGTCATGATCCAAGCTAAATTCAGACAACTTGAAGGCACTACTGTTCAATTTTATTCTTTCCCAACTCTGATCATTGGTACGGACACTGAGGAATGGTCTACCATCATTGATGGTGACAATGTGTATATATTAGGAAAAGTTGCCAAATTTAAAGATGAGCAGCTGGTGTTTAAAACCAAAGATGTTCTGCGTGCACCCTCTGACTCTATGATCATCGCTTCGAAGCTCGCGGAAATTGGTGAATCAAATTATGCCGAGCGCGTCACCTATTCAAAATGGGTCAGAAAAACTGGGAAAAATATGGGTAATCGTGCTGTATGGATAGCGGCTGCCGACAACATTGTTGATGACTGCATTAATGCCGTTGCAAAACAAGCAAAAAGTCAACGCGACATAGATTTATTGTTAAAGGCGATGAATTGGTCAACTGATGAGTTAAGTGATAAATCACGCGCTGCCAAACTCGGTTCACAAGATTGGGTCAGTGAATTAAACGAAGTTGCTACGCAAAAACTGGTAGAACGCATGGGTATTTTAGGATTAACGCAACACGAAGGAAAATGGGTCACCAAACAAGAACAAAAAATCCTACAATTCCACAAAGACTTGAATGCAATCAAACCTGGTGATGACAAAGCATTCTTGGCTTTATCAAAAGAAATAGGCCAATACCGAGATGTATTGCCTGAAGCCTTGGAGCTCCAACACAAAGCTCTGCAAACTGGCCTACGCCTCAATCCAAACAGTAATTTATTGCGAGAAGCACTCGGTAAGAAATCCGTCAAAGAGGAACTCGAATCAAAGGGATTATTAAACAATTTCAAAGACGATCTGACTGGCCTAGATTTACCTGTGCCTGAAGGCTGGCACCGCAATCAGGAAGCAATTGATGGTGATGTCACGTGGATCGATCCACAAAGCGATACTGCCTATATTTCTTTGACTGTCGTCCGTGCGGCTCAATCAGATAATTTCCTTGAACTCTTTGAAAAGCAGCTCGAACCAATTAAGGCAAAAGAAAGCTTCTCTGCTTCTCAACCAAGCGTACTCAGCGTTGGCAGCGCGAGCAAAGAAGCGCGCTTCAGCTTCAAAGAAGGCAGAGAAGAACGCAATGGCATCATGTCCTGTGTCTTATTCTTGAAATCAGAAACCGCTTTCGTGGTCTACTGTTCCTACGTCCCTGATGAATCCACCGTGATCCAAAAAGCCTATCAGCATGTTCTTGACGGCTTAGCAACTATAGATGCCGTCGATAAAGAAGAAAAGAAGGACGACAAGAAAGAGACCAAAAAGAAAACGATTGAAGAAGTGATTATCGAAGCTGATAGCGAAGACATTGTCATCGACGACGAAGCGCCTATCGACACGGACAGCGCACGCTAAGCACAACACAGACTTGTACCTCTGAAAGTACCTGATAGATATCTGCCCCCTCGCCGGAGTGGCGGAATTGGCATACGCAGCAGACTTAAAATCTGTACCCCGTAAGGGGTTATGGGTTCGAGTCCCATCTCCGGTACCACGAAAAACCCTACGCGCTCGCGTAGGGTTTTTCTTTTTACTTATAGATTGAATAGATCTTAGCCTTCGACGTGCTGCGTGACTCCACGTTTCCACGATGTTTTAAGATCTGACAAAGATACTGCGAACGAGTCACCGAGACCTTTGACGCTCAACTGTTGCTCTTCCACCACGGTACCTACGAACTCATTTGGCACATCAGCCAACAGTGGTCTCACCTCATTAACCTTATCATGAGGAACACTGATAATAATGCGGCTTAAACTTTCGCTAAACAACAATTCATCAAGTTGCTTCACCTCTTCACTGTGTGGGATTCGATCAGCATCGATGTCGAGGCCAAAACCACCAGAGAAGGCCATTTCGGCTAGCGCTGTAGCCAAACCGCCTTCACTACAATCGTGTGCTGCGTTAACCAAACCCTTTTGGATACATTCTTGAACTGCTAATAATACCGGCTTCGATAATGCTTTATCAAATTTAGGAACCTGACCGCCAGAGCCCCCACAGGCAGCTATAAACTCACTGCCACCAAGTTCATTTTTAGTTAAACCAACGACAAAAATTGCATCTTCAACAGCCTTTAAATCCATGGTGATGCTCTTAGTAACATCCTCGACCACGGTCATACCGGTAATTAATAAGGTATGCGGAATAATAATCGTTTCATCACCATGTCGGTATTCATTGTTCAAGCTATCTTTACCTGATACAAATGGTGCCTCAAAATAATGTGCAACGTCATAACAAGCATCGCATGCTCGCACCAACGCGCCTAGATTTTCAGGCTTATTACAATTGCCCCAACTGAAATTATCAAGCAGAGCAACCCTATCGATCGTCGCACCAACACAGATAAGGTTACGGAACGTCTCTTCGATACCGGCTGCAGCAGCGTTATAGGCATCGCTGTCGCTATAGCAGGTATTTAATCCACAAGCCACAGCAATACCGCGATCTCTTCCTAACACTGGCGCTACAACTGCTGCATCTCCAGGTCCATCCTGACTGACACCAACAAGCGGCTTAATGATCGAACCAGCCTGTACTTCATGATCATATTGACGAATGACCCATTCTTTACTCGCTAAATTAGGTCGACCAATGACTTCTACGAGCTTTTCGCCTAAATTATTTGGCTTTGTATAGGACGCAGCGTTTTCGTCCACTTGCTTAAACACTGCCTTTAATTGCAGGCGCGGAATGCCGTCATGTAGCATTTCCATGTCGATATCAGCGACCACTTCATCGTGATAACGCAAAACCAATTTTTTATCGCCAGTAATTTCGCCAACGTCAGTAGCTTCGACATTTTCAGCGGCAAATAACGCTAAAGCTTCTTCAATTTTTTCGGCAGGCACTGCAGCTACGAGACGCTCTTGCGCTTCGGAAATCCAAATCTCAGTATAGGTCAGACCGTCATATTTAAGCGGCATGCGATCTAAATGAACAACACAGCCTTCTTTTTCTGACATTTCTCCAATTGCTGAAGAAATACCGCCAGCGCCACAGTCAGTCGTAGCACTGAATAAACCTTTATCACGCGCCTGTAAAAAGGTGTCAGCGACTTTTTTCTCTTCGATAGCATTACCAATTTGAACAGCACCTGAGGAAACTACCTCAGATTCTTCGTGCAATTCGATTGAACTAAATGTCGCGCCATGAATACCATCGCGACCAGTGCGACCACCGACTACAATGATATGGTCACCCACCTGAGCATCACCAAAGCATTTATCACGAGGAATTAATCCTCCGGTACCACAAAACACTAATGGATTACCGACATAACGGTCATCAAAACGAATGCAGCCATTAACAGTCGGAATCCCCATCCGATTGCCATAATCACGTACACCAGCAACTACGCGGCGCATTAAGTGGCGTGGATGTATCGTCCCTGGTGGCAATTCTTCAGCTTTTGCATCTAAATTACCAAAACAAAATACATCAGTATTAAAGATTGGCTTAGCGCCCAATCCGGTACCAAGAATATCGCGAATCACACCACCAAGACCGGTATTCGCGCCACCATATGGCTCGATCGCAGACGGGTGATTATGCGTTTCAACTTTGAGACAAACACCGAAATGTTGGTCGAACTCAATTATACCGGAATTATCCGTGAATACTGAAATACACCAATCTTTGTCTAATTCATGAGTTACCTTAGCGACAGTTTCTTTTAGCAAATTATCGATTTGCCGCTGCCCCTCTGGTCCATCATAATCAATTAATGCTTTAAATGTTTTATGTACACAATGCTCTGACCAGGTTTGCGCAAATGACTCAAGCTCTACATCAGTCGGATTGCGGCCAAGCTTTTCAAAGTAAGCCTTAATCGCATGCATCTCTTCTAAATTTAAACTCAGGCAACCTTCCTGAGATAATTTCATCAAGCCATCATCATCGAGCGATGCTAAATCGACTTCGGTACGCGGGTGGCGAACATCAGCACCAGCATCTGGAAAGCGAATTGATTCCTCAGGATCGATGGCCACATCCTCGATAGCCTGGTTTGCCAAAGCTTGCCAGGCCAACTGCTCACATTGTTCATCTGTCGCTGGACTTATTTCAACACGACTACCAATACGCACTGCACTTAATTCATAGCCAAGATCTTTGGCACCCTTAATAACTGACGCCTCAACCGGATCCATGACGCCAGGCTTCTTTTGAATTTCCACCACACGTCTGCCATCGCATTCTGGCACTTCTAAATGCGCAGACTCATTTACCGGGTCACTTAACAATTGCTGAGCTACAGTTGAAGCTGATTGGTTATCAATATTACCACGAATTAAATAATAGCGGCTACTACGAATTTCCTCGACGTCGCTCAAGCCAAGTGCCTGAGCCTCCTTGAGCAAATGCTCATCAGTCGTAGCGGTTTTGGGGTAGATATCTATGCGATAAGTGCTGGTCATGAGCAGCAGGCTAGACTGCTCTCCAGCCAACGCCAGTGCCTTAACCAGGGCCAATCAAGCGATCTAGCAATGCACAAATCGACCGATAAATTTCGGCCTACACGGCAGGAGTCAGACTATGGCAGACCCATTCAAAGCATACGATATTCGCGGTCTCTACCCCGAACAATTAGACGAAGAGTTGGCCTACCATATCGGCAACGCCACTGCCCAGGTCCTTGAATTAACCGGTAAAGCATTCGCTGTAGGACGCGACATGCGCCTCTCTGGCCCCTATTTAAAAAAGCGTTTTATCGAGGGTTTAGTTGATGCTGGCGTTCACGTCGTCGATGTCGGCATGCTCTCAACCCCCGCGCTCACCTATAGCATGCATCATCTCAATACTGACGGTGGTGCCATGATTACCGCCAGCCACAACCCATCACCCTATGGCGGTGTAAAAATTACCGGACCAGGCTTTAAACCAATCTCAGGTGATACTGGACTTGAAGATATTGAAAAAATAGCTCGCGCACAAACGGTCGTTAAGGAAGACGGCGGATCGATTAAAGAAGCCGTCACCTTAAATGCTTACGGTGAATATTTATCGCAATTACTTGATTTGAAACGCCCACTCAAAATTGTAGTCGATGGCGGCAATGGCATTATTGGAACCTTATTTCAACACGTAGAGCCCAAATTACCGGGACTCGATATTATCCCCATGTACTTCGACCCAGACGGACGTTTCCCGAACCATGATGCGAATCCGTTAAAACCAGAAAATTTAAATGACTTGCGCAAACGCGTCGTCGAAGAGAAGGCAGACTTTGGCGCCGCCTTCGATGGTGATGGTGATCGTTGCGCATTGGTCGATGAAAATGGCGACATCGTTACCTGTGATTTAACCACAGCACTCCTCGCTAAATATTATTTGGCAAAAGAGCCTGATGCGACCATTTGTTATGATCTACGCTCCTCACATGCGGTGCCTGAGCTGATTAAAGAACTCGGTGGAAAACCTGTTGAAACGCGCGTTGGTCATGGCTTCATTAAAGCCACCATGAAAGAAACCAAGGCCGCATTTGCTGGCGAACTTTCAGGACATTATTATTTCAGAGATTTCTTTGGTGCCGACTCTGGCCTCTACGCGTTTATTTTGCTAGCCAATGTTATCAGTGAAGCAGATAGCCTCAGCAGTTTAATAAAACCGCTGGCCAAATATCAACATAGCGGTGAAATTAATTTTAAAGTAGAAGATCCTGCCGCCGTATTCGAACGCATTCGCAAACTCGAAGGAGCTCAGGTAACTGAATTAGATGGCATTACTGCACAATTTGATGACTGGTGGTGCAATGTCCGTGCTTCCAACACCGAACCAGTGGTACGCTTAAATCTTGAGTCCTATAAAGGCAATGATCTCATGGAAGGCAAACTAGAAGAAATAAAAAGCGTAATTACCGAATAACGTCTCGATCACCATAAAACCAAATTGAACGGCGTAATGTATGTGAATAATCATGGATACGCCTTAAGGTATCGTATTGATCGCCACGTGCTTCTGCTGCCTCTACCTTCCAACGATTCAATATTCTATAAAAAGCGTCGCCAGCGTACAAATAATGCTCGCTTGAAAGAACAATGCTGCCTTCTTCATTATAAATCAGAATGTGTCGACGCTGAAATTGACTCAGCCTTTGATCAAATCTCGTCTCAACACCAACAATCTTAGCCAGAATCGGCAGCAAATCTTCATGGCACAGCATTTCATTGATTGATTGAATTGGTTCTTTAATTGAAACATCTGCTGGCAAAACCAATAAGCTCGGAATGCGCATCGAAGATAACGGCTCTGCATCAAGACCATGTTCGTTATCGCCTTTATTTCTAAAAGCCGTATCGGCTGTAATCCAAATAAGCGGCTGTTGATCGATCGGCAGTGAACGCACTTTTTCAAGAAAATGCTTCAGGGCAAAATCTGCATAACGCATCCCGCCAAAATGGTCTCGTGATAATGTATGCCCCTCGATATGTGGCGGAAGATTATATGGCCCATGATTCGACACCGTGAGTATAAGTTGTAAAATTGGCTCAGAACTTTCTTTAAGATGGGTATTATAATTTTCAAAAGCAACCTCATAAAGCTGCTCATCCGGCATGCCCCAAGGGCTCCATAAACGAGCGTCTTTCTTTTTAAGTTGTTGTTTTTCAACTTCACTTGGCCCCCAGCTAGCCTTCAATGTTTCCAACATTCCCTTAAAATGTGCAAATTCTATATCTGTGCCTTGCAACCATTGCAGTGCATAACCGGCATCGATAAAATCTTTTGCTGGGCCCAAGAGCATGAGTCGCGGTGTAAACTCTGCCTCATAGTAATAAGGAAAGCCACTGAGAATTGACCACGAAGCCGATTGCGTTGAAAAAGCAGTTACAAAATAATTAGAAAATTGAATACATTGCTTTGCTAATTCACCTAAAAAAGGTGAAGACGCTTGATGCTGCTGATAATCCGCTCCTATTTGATCAATATGTGCTAAGGCATGTGACTCAAGGATAACTACAATAATATTTCGCTTCGGGCACAAGCCTCCTAATGCTTGCATCTGTGTTAGCTGCCGCTCCACAAAAATATCGTCATGCACAGCGTGCCACTGTGTGCCCGCAACAGCCTCTGATGCCACAGGATTATCACTAGACGACAA
Organism: Planctomycetota bacterium; assembly: GCA_028280785.1. GTDB lineage: Bacteria > Planctomycetota > UBA11346 > UBA11346 > UBA11346 > JANQLF01. The sequence goes on along the minus strand of JANQLF010000064.1, from coordinate 7,928 downwards.
ACTTAACGACGACCACGTCATCGCACTTAAACGCTGTTCCTTAAATTTGTTTTGATAATGGCCGTAAATACCAGACCAGATTCCACCAAATAAGATAACACATACCAACACGCTTAATGGCAAGTAATACGGAATACGCCTAAGTAATTGATCAGCATAAGTAACACCTAAAAAATAAAAAACATAAAACAGTATCGACAGCACAAAAACTGGAACTGACCATAAATATTCAAATACAATAGAACGTGTTCCATCGTTACTCAACAACAAGGATATTTCTTGCCACGTAAGAAAGCGCATTTGTTCACTATACATCTCAATAGATGCCAATTGCCAAACAATGGCCAATAAGACAGGCAATAAAACAATTCCAGCAAACCATTTCTTTTCACCAATGGCAAACAATAAAATAAAACTATAAAGGAACAGCGGAATAGATGTCCACATGGCAACCGATACGTTCAAAAACACTGATGCCGTCAGTCCAACCAGGGTGCAAATAGTATAAACAATTAACGCTAAGACTGTTATCCACAGCACATAAACTCGTTGCCATGGTAATTCCGCAACATCACTGCTACGTATCATTTTGGCTCTATGCTTGAATAGATGAGATGTTTATTATCCCAACGATAGTTGGTATGAACACCGCCGTTTACCCACACACGATTTCGCAATTGTTCATAAAAAGCGCGCACTTCTTCAGCCTGCGATGTATAATTTTCATGATCCAAATCCAAACTCAAGTTCCAGCGCTGGTTAATCTTCAAGTGCACATCTGCACTAAATAAATAATGGTTCTTATAAATAATAGAATGCGTATCGAAGTCCTCGATTCCTAAACCAACACGATGATGCGCATGGATCCGCTTATCAAAACGAGTCGACACACCCACTATATTTGCCAAATAAGGCAACAAATCTTGGTGTGCGAATATGTGATCGTAACTAGATGGTAATTCCGATTTGTGTTCAGGGAGAATTAAAACCGCAGGCAAGCGCATAGATTCTAATGGCTCAACCATATATTCCTCATCCTCACCTAAATAAACCTCGCCCAGTCTAAAACCCGTATCGCCGGTGATAAATATCACAGGACGCTCATCTATTGGTAAATTTCGCAGCTGATCAACATATTTTTTCATGTGATAGTCGGCATAATACATGCCACCTGAGAAATCCTCTGCCAATTCATGACCGTTAATCGATCGCGGCAAGACAAACGGAATATGATTGGATACCGTTAATACAAACTGTAAGTACGGATCTTTTCTTGTTTTCTGATGCTCTCGATACCGACTCAGAGCAATCTCAAACAATTGTTCATCAGGCATACCCCAGGCCTTCCACAATGAATTATCTTTCTGCCAATACTCTTCACCCTCTTCCTTTGTAACACCCGCTGGCATATCTAATTTTTCAGCCAATTCATTAAAATGTGCAAACTTGATATTCGCCGCCTTAAGCCATTCCAGATGATAGCCAGCATCCTTGAAATCCTGCGCTGGCCCTAGGCTTAATAAATGTGGTGTATAGGTGCTCTCAACAAAAAAAGGGAAACCACTTAATATCGACCAAGCTGCTGAATTGGTTGCGTATCCTGTCTGATAATAATTAGTAAAATGCATGTTTTCTTGGCAGAGCTGCGATAGCTGCGGCGAGCTTGCTTTATGCCGTTCACTCCCCTCGCCAAATCCCTCAACATTTACCAGACCATGCGATTCTAACAAAATGACTACAATATTTCTATTTGGGAATGCCGCCTTTAATAAAGCCACTGACGCATGTGGGCCTTCTGAAAATTCAGGGGATTCATTTTTATGCCACAACTCTTTCGCCACCGCAAAAAGAGCCACCGGATCACCGCGCCGAATGATGGACATCGAACTCCAAGGCATGCAGCAAATACGCTGATCACGAAACACTAGCTTTTTACCCCAATTATTGACCTGCCATTGACCAATAATAAACAAAATGAGGACTAGCGGGACAAAATAAAACCCATGTTTTTCCCATGATTTTTTTTCAATCAGATAAACAGCACCGAGATACATACAGGCAAAGCACCCAATAAAGAAAAACACTTTGAAACTAACAAGCTGCTCTAAGACAAGCGGTAATGTCTCCCAGGTAAATGTTAAATCCAACAATTCCGTAAATGAGAAAACACGGCACTGTGATGCATAAAGTTCCAGCGAAGCCAATTGCCACAGAAACATAAAAATGAGCAGTGCCAATGAACCGCCAACAAGAAACCTGTTAGCACTAATAAGTAAAAGCATCGGCAACAGTAATAGAACCTGTGCGCTCCAAAATGAAATAATTACATTATAAAAAAAACTAGATGTTAAACCTGTTTGTACAATGACCGTATACGCACTCAGCAAAAGCGTCATCAACCAAACTACTGCAACTCGATGCCACGCCCAATCTTTAAATGCCAAATTCATATATATCTGCTATACGAGCGGTCTCATGGTGATTTCTGCAATTATGACAGAAACACTGCGGTGTAAATCAATATCAGAAATATCCATCCCAATCATCTAGCACACTGGCCTTGTTGTGCTCAATGATAGCACGTTGTAATTCTTCAATATTACCATTCATATACTTGTCTAAATTATAGGCAGTGTAATTAATACGATGATCAGTGATGCGATTTTGCGGAAAATTATAGGTCCTGATGCGGTCACTGCGGTCACCACTACCCACCTGCTCTTTTCGCGATGCGCTACGCTCAGCTTCGGCTCGTTGACGTTCTGCCTCGAAGACACGTGAACGTAAGATCTTCATGGCTTTATCTTTATTTGCTGCCTGACTTTTCTCATCTTGACAGCTAGCCACGGTATTGGTTGGCAAATGCGTTATTCGAACCGCCGACTCAGTTTTATTAACATGCTGACCACCCGCTCCACTTGCTCTAAAATAATCAAAGCGCAAATCATCATTGCGAATGTCAATGTCTACTTCTTCGGCTTCAGGCATTACCGCCACAGTTGCCGCTGAGGTATGCACGCGACCCTGGCTTTCAGTAACCGGTACACGCTGTACGCGATGACCACCACTTTCAAATTTCAATAATCCAAAAGCGCCATCACCACGAACCGTAAAAGTCACCTCTTTAAATCCGCCCATTTCACCTGGCGAGGAGCTGAGCATCTCAAACTGCCATCCCTGCTGTTGCGCAAACATTTCATACATACGAGCAAGGTCACCAGCAAAAATACTCGCCTCATCACCACCTGTACCAGCTCTCACCTCTAAAATAGCCGGTCGGTCAGAGGCAGAATCTGCCTGTGCCAATAATTCTTTTATCTTTTCAGTTTGATCAGCAATGTCGCCCTGTTTTTCATCTATTTCCATTTGAGCCATTTCGGCCATATCGGGATCTTCAAGTAACTCGTGCGCTCCCTGCACATCATCGATAGCTTGTTTTAATGCCAAATAAGGATGCATTAATTTACTCAAACGTGCATGCTCACGTAAAATTTTCTGATACGTTGGCGTTCCCATTATTTGGTCATCACTCAAACCCTGCTCCAGCTCCTTATAGCGCTGATGCAAGGCATCGAGTTTTCCTAACATGGCTTCGGTTAATGTATCATTACTCATTATATTTTCCAGGAATGCAGAAACCCGCCGTGATTACGGCGGGTTTTACTGAAACGAGAACAACAGTTGCTACTGTTTCTTTTTCTTACCAAGACCTGACAAGTTACCGAATTTGCTGCCAAATTTCTCAACGCGGCCAGCAGTATCAAGAATACGTGTTTGGCCAGTATAGAATGGATGGCTAGAGCTCGTTACATCGGTACGAACCAATGGATATTCAGTACCATCTATTTCAATGGTCTGATTGGTTTTAACACTGCTTTTAATTTTAAACAAAGCATTGTTAGTCGTGTCCTCGAAGATGACGTCGCGTTCTTCTGGGTGAATGTCTGCTTGCATGATAAATCCTCTAGTAATGGAAAGATACCATTACGCTTTAATTGATTTTTAAGATTCTTCCTCAGCAGCCGTTTCTTCTTCAGCACCCGTTACTTCAGCGAGTACTTCATCAAGACCAGCAGCTTCTGGATCCTTGTTAACGACTTCCAAACTAATGGTAGCAATCACGTCTTTGACCAATTCAATCTTGATGCTGTAGGTACCAAGTTGACGAATGCTTTCGTGTAAGTGCACTTGCTTTTGATCAATAGTAACACCACTCGTAGCCAGAGCAGATACGATGTCGCGAATACCAACGCTACCAAACAGCTGGTCGTCATGGCTTACATTCGCTTCAATTTGAATGCTCATGCCATCCAATTGCTTTTTAACCACTTCAGCTTGCTCTTTTTGCTGAGCGCTTTGTACAGCAGCGCGCTCGCGCAAAATTTCAATCTGACGTTTTGCCGCAGCATTTGCTGGAATGGCTGAACCACTTGGGAATAAGTAATTACGTGCGTAACCTGGTTTTACATTAACCAAATCACCCATGCTACCTAATTTAAGTACATTTTTAGTAAGTAAGACTTCGATATTACGTGCCACCGTAGGTCTCCTTTATTCGCCAACGTAGGGCAACAAAGCCAAGAAACGAGCGCGCTTGATAGCCACTTTGAGCTGGCGCTGATACTTACTGGCGATGTTATTCTTTGACCGAGGTTGAATTTTACCCTGAGCAGAAACAAATCGGCTCAGTGTGTTAATATCACGATAGTCAATTTCATAGACGTCGTCTTTAGTAAAACGACAAGGCTTTGGAGCCTCTGGTCGACGTGCACGTGAATTCTTTTTATTTCGTTTACCTTTTTGTGCCATTTTCTATCAATTCCTTAAAATGGAGGTTCATCGTCAATCGGTTCACTTGGGGCAGCAGAACTCTGTTCCGCTGGACGGTCTTGATAGTTTCCACCACCTTGACCACCGCCTTGGCCGCCACCAGTGCCACCGATGAAATGAACACGCTGTGCAGAGATTTTAATTTTAGAACGTTTGTTACCGCTTTTATCTTCCCATTGGTCTAATTTTAAACTGCCTTCAACGAGACAGTTGCGACCCTTGGTCAAATATTGACCGACAAGCTCAGCTTGACGACCCCACGCTTCAACATCAATAAAAGTCGTTTCTTCTTTCATCTCGCCATCACCACCGCGATAACGGCGATTAATAGCAAGACCAAAATCAGCAACGGCCTTTTCGTTTGCAAAGAAGCGCACTTGCGGATCACGGGTGAGATTACCCGCTACGTGTACTGAATTAAGCATGAGTGCCATGATTATTCCTTCTCAGCTTCACGCTTAGCAGCAAGCTCAGCCTGACGAGCACGCTGATCTTTGATTTTATCGAGGTCTTCAGTGCGCTCGACAACTAAATGACGCAAAATCGCATCACCTAATTGGGCACGACGCTCAATTTTTTCAATTGAATCTGGAGCAGCATTAAAATAAGCATTTATATAAACCGCACTGGTTTCACCCTTAATTGGGTATGCTAATTTACGCTCTTCCCATTTTTCGAATTCAGTAAATTCCGCGCCTTCAGTCTCAAAGATCGACTTAGCGTCGGCAATGGCAGCATCATAGTCTGCACGTGCTTTTGTTGACGATACCAGAATCGTCGCTTCGTAGGTACGCATAGAGCCCTCCTCTTTGCGTTTGTTCATGGATCACACTCTGGTTAAGTGCGAGAGGCCCCTCACCTAAGTGGCCCCGGAACGGTGGCGCCGCTGGGCGCCGTGCTGCTCTAGCCGAGCGTCGCCAACTTCTTAGCGATGTTTGCCTTATGGCGGCTCACGTAATTTTTGTGAACCACGTTATGGCTGGCAGCTTGATCTAAACGCTTGGTCAATTGACGAGAGAGCGTGTTAGCATCGTCCTTCTTACCATCATGAATGGCACGGTCGAACTTCTTAGCTAATGACTTCAGCTCGGTTTTCCGATCTTTGTTCAAAAGCCTGCGCTTCTCGTTCTGACGCAAACGCTTTTCAGCGCTAGCTGAGTTTGGCATAAAGCCTTCTCCTAAATACAGTAATGACAAAGTGCCATTACTTAACCACGTCCGCTGTATCAGCGGGGCGTGGGGTTATAGGGACTGAATAGATAAAGCAATGGCTTTTTCGTCTAAGCCAAGCTCCACATATGGATTAGCGCAGCGAGGCACTAATCATCATCGTCATCATCGCGATGCTTTTCTTTCAAAGCAGATAATCGTTCTGCCGCATCTTTGAATCCAAGGTCCACCTCGACCATCTTGGTATAGTCAGCGATGGCCTTTTTATCCTTGCCAATCTTCTCATACAGACGAGCGCGATTGTAACGAGCATCCATCGCATCTTTACCAACCTTGTCTGCTTGCATTTCCAAACACGAGCCGAATTGATCGACCGCCATATCAAAGAGTTTCTTTTTCACAAAGCAGTGGCCGAGATAATTGTGCGCCTTGGCCTTGGACTGCGGGTCGTTCAATGCTTTCTGAAACATTTTAGCTGCTTCATCAATGTTACCCTGTTGAAACAGACGAATGCCATACTGATATTTATGACGATGCTCGGTAGGCTGACGCGCCACCCAATCACCATAGGTTTCCGTTTCAAATTTCAGTAAATCGGCTTTTTCTGCGGTGGTGTCTTTGCCAGCTTTGATTAATTGAGCAATCTTAACCTTGCGCCGCTCTATACCCACTTCCCCCATTCGCATTACGATAAGGAAATCATGCTCGTCCAATGCCGCGGCCTTCTTCAACGCATCAATTGCTTCATCATAACGTTGAACACGACGCTGAATATCAGCGACTTTAACCAAGGTACCTTTATCATCTGGATTTTTGGCCAAATCTTCATTGTAAAATTCAAGTTGCTGATCGGCATCCTCAACTGTACGCACCTGTCTAGCTAATATCTCGTTTCGATGGGCTTCTTTATTGTCTGCCAACTGTGAACGCGCGTCTGATGCATCCTTGCCCGTAGTTCTATCCAGCATTGAACGGTCAGCATCCCAGTTTTTCACGGTGCGCCCCGCTTCTTTATGCGACTTATCGTTTTGCTCCAACTCAGCCATACGATTTATCGCATTATCCAAGGGCTCCTTGGCATTTGTTTGTTTGAATTTCTGATAATAACAATTTGCTAAGTGCCAAAGTACATCGCCATTAAACAATCCAGTGCCACGCGCTTCTTCATACAAGAAAATCGCAACATCAACCATTTTCTTCACGCCAGTATCCATGACACCGCGCGCTGCGTCACCAGCTGCGGCAAAATGCTTGAGATCTGGGTTCTTACTCAGTGCTTTAACGGCACCGCTTAATTTTTTATGTGGATCGCGAGACATACCACCCAAGCCACCGAGCCCAAAGCCCTTCTTGCCGCCTTCCTGCTTTTGCCGTTTCGCCGCTTCGACCAACATTTCATAGACACCAACGTTGGTTGGGTCGACATCTTGGCATTCAATACAGATTTCGATGGCCAAGGCATAATTTCGGCCGTCGATAGCTTTACGTGCACGCGTAAGGTGTTTGCTCAGGTCTACCATGACATAGAATTCCGCTAAACTTTGTCAAAAAGATCAATAATTTCTGGACTTACTCAAGCAGCGTATAGCGTATCAGCCCATCCTCAAGAATGACTCTGAAGCATTGGCTATGACTACACCAAACACGTTTCCCCTTACCATCAATGTAGTTAAGTACCCACACCCAGCGCTGCGCAAACAGTCTGAGGCGGTTACTGAATTCGACCAAAATCTTAAAGATTTCTGCCAAAATCTGCTCGATTGCATGTACCAAAGCAATGGAGTTGGCCTCGCTGCGGCCCAGGTCGCGGTCAATAAGCGTATTTTTGTTACCGATCATTTAGCTGGCGATGAAAACGAGTCAGCTCCACGTATTTGGATTAATCCCCGCCTAGAGAACACCAGTGGTGAAACGGTCTATGAAGAAGG
>JANQLF010000068.1 GCA_028280785.1 Planctomycetota bacterium | reverse complement strand
CTGCACCGCCCGGTGCCTGCTTAGGCTTCTTGCGCTGTTTTTTAATTATTTCGGCTATGGTTTGATCATCGACCAATTCCATTCCGCCCTTGGCGCCATCAACATTTTTTTTCAAAAAATCATCATCAACTTCTAAGAGTAAATCGACTAACGGTGAGCCGACTCCTATAAGTTCACATGCATCCATGTATTATCGTCCTGATTCGTCTATTTGACGGGCAACTTCCATAAGAACACCGTCAACATTACCTTCAATTTTCGGTCCATCTGGTGGCATGATATCTTGATTAAATGAAAAACGCGCACCCGGGTTACTTGCCAATGTCAACAAAGCATCAAATCCACCCTGTCCATTATAGGCTGCATCGCGCGGTGTGCCGTCATGAATCCACACAAATGCTTCAGACAAATCTGACAAATCCAAACGACCGGTCTTTTTGGTCATTGAGAAAAATTGCAATAATTCTAATAAACCATTTTCAGAAATAAGACCACTAAATGCCGCCGCATCCTGAGCTAGATCATCTAAATTCATACCTGGAGCCATGGTTACCTGGCCTGAAATTTCAGGGGCTTGGCTGGTAATCGAACCAAGGTCAGATCCTGGAGGTACCATATAAAAACTAAAAACCTGTCCGCTGATTTGAATTTGATCGGCATCATTCAGTGCCTGTGTTCCGGCAATTTTTGTTCCGTTAATTAATACACCGTTTCGACTATTTAAATCGTGCGCAACCCATGCATCGTCTTGAAATTTCAATTCCATATGACGACGCGAGATAAGCGCATCTTGTAAGTGGATATCGACACCTGATTCACGACCTATGACATAATCGCGGCTCGTTAATAAGCGACGTGCTCGACGATCAGCAAAGATGAGGTAGTAATCAATATCAACCATAGGGGCAGTAGCCTTCCATCAGTTCCATCAACGTGAGCCTATATACCTATACAAGTACAGTTGCAGGTAAAGCTTGCTCTCCTCTGAGTCACCCATCCGCATGCTTCACAAGAGCCCTCAATTGATGGCTGGGCTACTTGCACAAAGCCTGCCCAGACTGAGCATTATCATCTTTGGAGATTACTATGCCAACAGCAATTGTTCATACGCCCAAGGGCGATATTAAACTCGATCTTTTTGACCAAACAGCGCCAAATACCGTTGCTAACTTTATGAAATTAGCCAACGATGGATTTTATAACGGCTTACGCTTTCATCGCGTCATCCCAAATTTCATGATTCAAGGTGGCTGCCCCAACAGCAAAGAGGGCGCTTCAGGCCAACCAGGATCTGGTGGACCAGGATATACCATTGATTGTGAAGTTGGACCAAGCAATCCAGAAGTACATACACCTGGCACCTTGAGCATGGCCAAGCGCCAAGAGCCCAATTCAGGTGGTAGCCAGTTTTTTATCACCCATACAGCTACCCCACACCTCGATGGCGCTCACACCGTATTCGGCCGAATTCAATCAGAAGCCGACATGGATGTCGTCAATGCAGTGGAACAAGGCGACGAGTTCTCGGTTGAAATCATCTGATTTCAAAGCTTAAACCCAATCATGCCCCTCTCCTATAACAATCCCAGTATTGAAATAAGCCCCGAGGAACATGACCAAAATGCGATCTTTGAAGGTAGTACTGAATCCGATGTCAGTGCTGTCTTAAACATCCTGCACGACGAGGGAATTACCGATGGTCCAGTACTTGATCTCGCTTGTGGATCAGGTCGTCATGTGCGGGCTTTCAATCAGCATTTTGAATGCCTCGGTTATGACATTGATCAACGTATGATCGATAAGGCTATTACATTGGACTCTGAGAATCCTGAACGCTATGTCTGTATCGACGGTTCTCAGCTCAAGGATGAAGGCACCTTTGCCGCAATCACCCTATTCAACCAAAGCCTCGTCTGTTTCCACAGCCAAGAACAAGCCTGGGGACTTTTTTCTGGTGTAGCCAAAGCGCTAAAACCAGGAGGACTCTTCATCATCGACAATTGCTGCACTGGGCTGTGGCAACAGGTCAAAGATGGGCATTTCGCAGATGGCATATCCGAAGATGGGCACGAACAGCTCATATTCCTGCCTGGTGAAAATCGCTTTGTATGGCGCAGAGGCGATGATGTTGATGAAAACAATTGGGAGATCTCGGACAAAGACCGACTCTATAGGCTCTGGTCGCTGAATGAGATAGCTCTTGCTGCTGCTGGTGTGGGACTTGCATCTCGCCGCCTAGACCACGATACTGAATTTTTGGTCTTACAGAGACCGGAGGGCTGAACGGGTGTTCCATTCTATTCACGTATTTCTTTATGATATTCGCTTTGGATTGCTCATCCTTCTCTTTCCCATGTTCTGGTCTATGTGGGTCTTCTGGGTCTACTTCACCACACCTGGTAAAATCTCAAGCGGTACAGAAACACATCGTAAACGCCACTCACATAGAATGCGTGCACAACAGAAACAAAGCACCGCCACAATGGCCAAAGAGCAATCAGCTGTGGCCGTTGCCAGCGAAGAAGAAGGCAATCAAAGCAATCTACTCGATGCCTTAGCTGCCGAAGAAGATGAACGAGAGGCTTCAGCTTTCCAAGCCGCATCAACGCAAAAACAAACTGCCATTCCCGTAAGCGACGACAAAGAAGAATTAGTTGAACAATTAGTTGATAATGTGGCTGATAAAGTCGCCGCACAAATAGAAGCACTTACCGGTCAAGCGGTACATGATGATTTATCCGAGGCCGAAGCTGAAATCGTTGATATGCAAGACATGCTCGAAACGGTTCAAGAAGAAAGCTCGACTGATAATAAAACATTACCTGATACTGAAGATGATGCTGTTGAAGGCGACCACACTGCCGCAATTCGAAAAGCCAGTAAAATGGAAGAAATTGGCTTTCATCGCACCACTGATGATGATGAAGACGTCGCTCAAGATGTTAAAGAATTATTAGATAATCCAGAAGTTGCTGGCCTAGCAGCCAAACATGTAGCGCGCATTAGCGACCTCGGCATTGTTGATGGTCCAGGTGATGAAAAAGAACGTTTACGCACCGCACAATTAGACGATATTCTGGGTAAACTCGATAGCGTCCTTGATGGCGATATTCCAAGTGAAAGCGCAACAAGTGCTGAAACTAAACCAGAAGAGAAAAACGAAGAATCACATAATTTTGGTAACGCGAGCACCCAAATGCTCGAGCCTGTGACTGATAGCGGAATTTTAGAGGCACAACCAAAAGAAGATGAAGTTGAATCGATTGATGATCAAGCCGAAACTATTCGCGAAGAATCAAATGTAGATGATGTCGTTGAAGAAGTTCAAGAAGTTGAAGAAAATACCGATGATGCCGAAGAAGAAGCCAATAGCTTTTTCGGTAGCGTTGGTGATGAAGAACCTGCCGCATTTGAACAACAAGAGACCATTCGCGAAGAATCAAATGCAGATGATGACGAAGCGGCTGGTATAGACACTGCCGCTGAAACTATCCCAGAAAATGACGAGACTATTCAAGTAGATCTCGGCGATGCGAATGCTCAGGATGAATCTGCTGATTTCATGAATGAAATGAGCAAATTACCTGAAGAGAACGAACAAGCAGTAGACGAATTTGATCAATTGGAAACGGTTAAAGTTGAAACCGATAGAAGTGCAAGTTTTGATGAAGATGAAAGTGACAGCAATGTCGATCAGCATGATCTCTTAGAAACCATAGCTGTTGAAAATGACAGTGGGCCAGTTGGTGATCCGAATTCTGAAACCGCCAGCGATGAAAATCCCATCGAAGCACTCGAACAGCAAGATGAAACAGGTACTGATCGCATCGAAAACACCGACTCAAATACTGACGATGACGACGATCTCCCCGCATGGGCACGCGCCGATTCATTCGATGATGATGACGACGACGGCAACTCGCCCAAACAACAAAATCTATTCGATTAAGCAGTAGCTCCGCCACAGCTACTCCCCTGACCAGCCGTGCAACCTAAACAGTGATTTGCCAAAGCAATTTCTCTATTATCCATTAATTCGTTGCTGAATTCAAATATGGTTTTGCAGGATGCTTGCACCGGTAATTCCAACATTTGATTAAAATCACAATCATACATCTTGCCATCCCAACCAATCGACAACGTGTTCTTACACATTAATCCATCTACGGCGCCTGGGTTAAACGCACTGCTTAATTTCTGCATGTAGCGCTCATAATTATTGCTATCGATTAAATAATCTAAAAATCTGGCAATTGGCATATTGGTTAATTCAATTAAACGAGTGAACTCGATATTATATCGATCTCTCAATAAACGTTTAAAACGTTGCTCTGCCGTGGATTGCGGCGGTGGTAAAAATGCCCCCGATGGATTAGACATCAGCGTTAGTTGCAAACCACTGCCTGCACGACCATAGCCTAATTCATTTAATCGCTGCAGCGCCTTAATTGATTTATCAAAAACACCAGAACCACGCTGCGCATCGGTTTGTTGTTCATTTACCGCAGGTAATGATGCAACAATATGGACGCCATTCTCCGCAAGAAATTCAGCCAAGTCTTTTTGGCTGGCTAATAATAAAACAGACAAATTACAGCGATCGATAATCTCTTCGACACCTAATGTCTTAAACTTCTTTACCGCGTCTCTAAAATGCGGATTCAATTCAGGTGCGCCACCGGTTAAATCAACAATACGCGGCTGACATTGCTCAGCGACTTGGAAGCACGCTTCAAAGGTCGCCCATTCCATATTTTCTTCAGTCTTATCTGGACCAGCATCAACATGACAATGCGAGCAGGTTTGATTACACAGTTTACCAACATTGTGCTGAAGGATCTCCAGGTTTCCAGTGTGCAACTGGGGCACGTCGTGGTTGGCTAAATGGGCAGTGAATGCCTCAATTGGTGCACTCGACAATACAGCCAGCTGCTGAGAAACATTTAATGGTGAAGGGGTTGGCTTGATCATCTGATTTTAATTACGCTCATTTGCTCATACTGTTAGCTCACATTGACAAGCCGTCAGCTTTATTGCGCATTTGAACAGCGTGCACCAATGTCGCGCCGCCCGTAATAGCCGCGGCAACATGCACCGCTTCCATCATCTCACCCTTACTACAACCACTCTCTAAAGAGGCCTCCGTATAAGCATCGATGCAATACGGACACTGCTTGGCATGCGCAACCGCCAATGCAATCAGGTTTTTCTCTCGTTTGGTCAGTTCTGCATCTTGAAAGACCTGCCCATACCACTTGAAAAAAGAATCGGCTAATTCCTTATTATCTTCGGCAATGGCACCGAATTTAGGTAGGTCCTGATCGTCATAATACTGCATAGGGTTGAGCTCCTCATGAAGGTGAATAAGCCTCTAACATCGCTGGAAACAGCTCGTATGTCCTGAAAGCCTCTAATAGAATACGCTGCGACAAGCCTTATGATTGACCAATCCGCCTACCACTCTCTGTATGTGATCATTCCAGCATTGAATGAAGAGGCATGCATCGGACAGGTTATCGACTCCATCAAGTCGCGGGGAATTGAACACATCATCATAGCAGATAATGGCAGCACCGATCAAACAGTTACTATTGCAAAAAATCATGGCGCACAGGTTGTACACGCACAGCGCCGTGGTTACGGCTCAGCTTGTCTAGCTGGCATTGCTGCCCTCCCTGAAGACTGTGAATACGTATTGTTTGCCGATGGCGACGGTGCAGATGATCATGAACAAATCCACTCGCTGTGCAGCCCGGTCATAGATGGGAGTTACGATCTGGTTATTGGATCGCGAGCACTAGGCGAAGCAGGTCAATCAGCCCTGACATGGCCACAACGCGCAGGCAATTGGGTGGCTAGTTTTTTAATGCGCGTGCTCTATCGCGTCCCCGTCACCGATCTTGGTCCCTTTCGTTGCATTAGCCGCAGTGCACTTGATAAATTAAATATGAACGACCCTGCTTTTGGCTGGACGGCTGAAATGCAAGTCAAAGCTTATCGTTGGGGATTTCGCTGCGCTGAATTAGCTGTCAACGCACAGGATCGTATCGCCGGTGAAAGTAAAATCTCAGGACGCCTGCTGCCAATTTTTAAAGCAGGCTGGGCCATCATTAGCACCATATTAAAATATCATCGCTGTTCTATTCCTGGACTTGATCGTCAGACAGAGCGGCAGACCAGAGCTCAATTAACGCTGCTTGGTAAAACATGAATTATTTACCGCTCGATTACATCGGATTTGCCGCAGCAATTATATACGCATTGTGCATGTGTGCATTATGCCTTTATGCACTTCATTCGTTATGGTTATTGTGGCGCTATAAACGCAGTGTCGGTAGTCACGACCAAGCATATGAAAAAGAATTACAAACACCCCTTCCTGACACATTACCAAAAATATTAGTCCAATTACCGGTCTTTAATGAACGCGATGTTGTTACCCGTGCTATGGACTCAGTCGCAGCCTTAGATTGGCCACGTGAATTATTAGAAATTCAAGTACTTGATGACAGCACCGATGACTGTGTCGAATTAGCGCGCCAACACGCTGCAACACTGCAGAAAAACGGAATCCCGATACAAGTGATTCATCGCAGCGATCGCACTGGCTATAAAGCTGGTGCACTTGAAGCAGGCATGCAAGAATCCGATGCTGAATTTGTAGCGATATTCGATGCCGATTTTGTGCCTGAACCTGATTTCTTACAAAAAGCCATTAAACCATTCTTTGGCAATGATAAGCTCGCTTTGGTTCAAGGTCGCTGGGAACACTTAAATCGTGAAGAAAATATCTTATGCAAAGCACAAGCCATCGGTATCGACGGTCACTTTGCCATTGAACAAGGTGCACGTGCTTGGAGTGGTCTTGCTTTAAATTTTAATGGCACCTGCGGTTTATGGCGACGTACTGCCATCGAAGACGCTGGTGGCTGGGAGCACGACACCCTCACCGAGGACATGGATTTAAGTTACCGCGCTCAATTAAAAGGCTGGGAATGCACCTACCGCAGTGATATCGCCGTGCGCGGTGAAATTCCCAACCATGTTGATGCCTGGCGCAGCCAGCAATTTCGTTGGGCTAAAGGGAGCATTCAAACGGCGATTAAATTATTAGGTCCTATCTGGAAATCGCCTTGGAGCATCACTAAGAAACTTGCTTCAACGTTTCACATGACTCATTATTTGGTCCACCCCTTCATGCTAATTAGCTTATTATGTGCGCCCGTTGCTCTCGGACTCTGTCCACAAATTCCGGTCGGCATT
>JANQLF010000017.1 GCA_028280785.1 Planctomycetota bacterium | reverse complement strand
TTTAGTGCGAAAAGTAAATGATGCATGCTCTGGTATCTGGATACTCAGTATGCCATTTTTCAAAACTAATTGTGAACTTTCAGCAATGGCTGGCACATGCCCAAGAACAGGCGCCTACGGCAACTCCCTCAATTGCTGAAAGTTCACAATTAGTTTTGAAAAATGGCATACTGAGTATCCAGATACCAGAGCATGCATCATTTACTTTTCGCACTAAACAGGGGCAATCGGGCTCATTGATTTGTGATTGGGAACAAAGCATAGATCAAGAAACTGGGTTTGTATCTGCATTCATTGGCGGAACTTCCGCAAAAGACGCCTACCATTATCGTGTAAGCAGCGGTCCGCGCGCACAATTACAATTATTCAAATCCAATCAATTGATTGACCAACTGCGTTTGGATAAGGCCATAAACTTAAACACATTCCACCACTATCAAATGAAACGTGACCAAGGGAAAATTAGTCTTTCTATTGATCAGCAATTAGTTCATAGTTTTTACGACCCCCATGCTGCATACAGCAATAACCAACATCACATCGGATTTTACTTTCTATCAAATCAACAAACGCAATTAAAGAATGTATTTGTTCAGCGTAAGAAATTACCTACTGAACAAGGAGTTGATGCTATTGCTGCGGCCTATTACGCACAAGGTCATTACGAAACTGCACTCGCGCACTATCGAAGCATACAACAGCGATTCACCAACGCAGCTGTTGCTCAAGATGCTGATTATTTTGAGGCACGTTGCCTCAGCGCACTCAATCAACATACAGATGCACGTGAATTATACGGAAAATTTTCACAACAACATCCACTGCATCACTTAGCTGCTTACGCTGCTCAACATTACGTAGTCGCCTTGGCTTATGAAGGTAAATGGTCGCAATGTGAAGACGCTCTCGTTAATTTACAAAACACCATTGAAACCGCCGGCCTTTATACCTATACCTGTACTCAACTTCACGATGTCTTGAAACAACAAACGAGTAAACCCAGCCCATCTTTTACGAGCCTTCACACAACAGTTAATGAAGTCATCGCCAGCTTACCATAGATCAGCTATTAATAGCGAATAATCGCCTAACAAGATTACATTATTTCAGGGCCGACTAGATACTCTGAAAAACATATTTGAAGCAGAGAACGAATTCTTATTATATTCAATTATCCAAGGATTCACTCGCATATGTCTATACAAACGCTCTCCCCTCCAATTAGTCCCACTGGTGCTGAAGTAATTCAACACCTTAAATCCATTTGCAAACAGTTTCCACAATATTGTAAATTACTGCGCTTTGACCAATCAGACGAAGGACGCCCACTTGAAGGCATTGTTATTACGGAGAAATCTGTTCCCAAAAAAATTAAACAACATTGCTTAATAATCGGCGGACGCCACGGCAACGAAGAGTCCGGACGCATTCAGGCATTGGGCATTATCGATTATTTGGTGAGCGCCGCTGCAAAAAAAACACGCGAACAACAATGCGTTATTATTTTACCAAATATGAATCCTGATGGTGCTGCTCAGGATATTTACAAACGACCTGACGGCGTGAATGTCTGTAATGATTATGCTGATAAAAATCCATGCCCAGAGACACGCGCCTATTTAAAAGTTATTGAAATGTATCCTCCAGATGCCGTCGTTGATTTACACGCACGTGGTTTTACCGGGCACAGTCATGACATGGTCATTCATCCAGGTACGCGCGATTACACCCAGGATCACGTCATCATGGCAGAAGTAGTCAAAGACATGGTCAAAGCTGGTGAGGCCGCCGGTGCTATCCACATATCCCATCCGATGACCTGGGATGGCTGGGTCAGCGATAGTCCTGTTGAACAATGCTATCGTAACTTTAAATCGCTGTGCGTGCTCACCGAAAGCGCAGAAAGTAATAGTCATTCACGCACACTGGCACAACGTAAAAAAATTGGTGTAGCCAGAATAAAAGCTTTGCTCAAACACGGGAACAAGCGTCATCCACAAAGTCACTTTAGCGGCTATCCTTACAATTGTGTGCTCGGCCTTTCAAATTTAGCCGTCGTTCCTTATGGCAATGATGCCCGTGCACGTCGACGCAGCCGCACAGAAATCTGGACTCAGTCTAAACATTTTACCGCCTTAGGTTCAGGCGGTTTAGAAGAAGCCAATATCAAACGAGCTAAACTAAGCTATGCAGGTAAAGCCATCGGCAGTGGCATAGGCCTACAGGTTCGCATGACCGGCAAACGACGCCTGAAGTCGATCACCATAAATGGGAAACCTGTCTCCAATAAAAATGCCATCAGCACTTGGAAAGATGATTCATCAACCTTTGTTGTGGTATTTATCAAAAATCTCAAACCAGATACCTATAATTTTGAATTTCATTTCACATAATGCCCTGGATTGACCGCGCTGATAAGCGCTTTAGCTTCTTGCTCACTCCAAAAGAGGAATGGCTATGAGCATTAAAATATCGGTAAAACAATTCAAATTGGCCATGCGCCATGTTTTTACGATTTCGCGCGAAAGCCTGACCCACCAGCACAGTATCATCGTAGAGCTTAAACAAGGTGATATCTGCGGTTATGGTGAAGTGAGCCCCAACAGGTACTACGGTCACAGCGGCGAATCTTTAATCGCGAACATGCACGCAGCTGCTGACGTTTTAGCCGCTACGTCGTTGCTAGAAACACATCCAAAAGATTTATGGGATGCCCTATTAAAAGTTCCGGGTATGAACCCCTTTGCCCTATCAGCCATCGACACTGCCGCTTATGATTTGTGGGGAAAATTGCACAATAAACCCGTCTATGAATTGCTCGGCATGGATGCGAGTACTAATTGCCAATCAGATGTCACGGTCGGTATCGATAGCGTCGACGTCATGGTTAGCAAAATGAAAGAATTTGATGGCTGGCCGATCTTTAAAATCAAACTCGGTACTGATAATGACCTAGAAATTATTAAAGCGATTCGTGAACACAGCGATGCGGTGATTCGCGTTGATGCAAATTGTGGCTGGAATTTACAACAGGCCATCGATCTTTCGCGCGAAATGGAGCCATTAAATGTAGAATTTATCGAGCAGGCCATGCCTGCTGATAAATGGGATGACATGAAAGTCCTTAAACAGGAATCAGCACTTCCTCAAATTGCCGACGAATCGTGTATTGAAGAACCAGATGTCGAACGCTGCAATGGGTATTTCCACGGCGTAAATGTTAAACTGTGTAAATGTGGCGGTATTACTCCCGCCCTGCGTATGTTGTATAAAGCCAAGGAACTGGGCATGAAATGCATGGTTGGCAGCATGGTTGAATCTACTATTGCCATGTCCGCCATTGGACACTTGGTGCCGCTACTTGATTACGTTGATATGGACGGCGCTCAATTACTCGGGGAAGACATTGCTGACGGCGTTGTTGTTGATCGTGGTGATATTATCTATGCAGATACACCAGGTCTCGGTATTACCCCTACCGACGATTATTATGCTAAAGGCGAAGAGAAGTAGGTTAATTGGTAATCGCAATCTGTTTGCGCGCGGGACAAACCGAACACCGTTCATTGTCGCATAAGATTGCATGCGGATCTTGGCGTAAACGCGTTACGACGACGTCCATGAGCTTCGCTGCATCAAATAGATAAGATTCACCTGCGCCTGTTTTCCCCTTAACACAACAAGTCTGCATTTCTGGCCAATCCATAGCTTTGATAAATCCAGCACCATCTCCTGGCGCCTTATTCATAAATGTTTGCACACGATCAATACCATCAGTTCCGCGATAGGGCATATCCCGATCAAATTCGCCATAACCAATAACTTGATATGGTAAGTCGGCAATCGATTCTGCGACATGTAACATTGAGCAGCTTTGAATATTGCATCCTAAATGTAAAATTTTACCGCCCATTTTTGCAACGCGATGCAATGGACTATCGACATCAAGCGGTGCCAAGTCTTCATGTCCGCTAATTATCGTTTCAGCGTGTTTACCAATAGCGCCAACTGAATGTGTGGGGTCGTTGCTGCGTAATACCCCTGGCCACGTGCGAAATGTTTCAGTAATTAATCCCAGACGCGATGGGGCTACATTTAAATCAACAAACTCAGTTAGCTCTGTGAAAACAGGCATCACTAAAGTGCCTTCTGCTCCAAGTGTTGCTAACAAGGCACGGATGACTGCTTCAGGTCCCCCTTCAACATCACGACCGCCAATTTTTTTCATTGAGCTGTGCACATTTAGAATATCACCCTCGCCAATGCCTAGGGCTCTCAAATCATCAATTAAATCTTTTTCACTAATCATAGCGCATACGCTAAGCGAGAATTTTGATTGTAACAGAGGGAATTCATGAAAAGAACAGCAGTAGCCCATTAGAACAGTATTGTAAACTACTGCAATAACTAATGTTATATTATACCATTAAACATGATTTAATTCGGAGTATCCGGTCAAACATTTACAAGAAGCTTCGTCACCTTTTCACTTATTTTTGCTTTAGTTGATACAGCCGCGTCGAAACCATTCTCATCATCAATGCCATATGGAGACCGCTATGTCCCCACTCACTTTTAAGTTTCAATTGATATGTATGAGTTGTTGTTTAACGCTTATCGCATATAGCGCAGATGTTCCTGTTGATTTTGGCGGCAACCCATTCATTCAACAACTACCTGACTCTGTTTTAACAAAAATGAAAGCACTGCGTTTGCAGGATTTAAACGAAAAACGCGAAGGCCGTTATCATTTTGAAGAAGACGATGGACCCTCTGGCTATTGGTCGTTAGAAACGATTAATCGACGCATGAAGAGTGGAAACAAGCCTTATGCTCAATTATGCAATAAAAATGGCGTCCAACAAAACGAACGTGTAATTTTTAATGACAATGGTACTGGCGCGCAAATGATGATGTTAACTCAAAACACCTATGGCGCCAATGGTCATGGTGATCAATTATTTTATTACGGTAAAGGATCTTGGTCTGCAAATGGCGCTTATTTATTATGGTATCGATCGCCAAAACCTGGGCTGTGGTCTGCGGGTACCGTTGTTCCCGATGCCCATTTCGGCCCCATGGTCGCCAATGGTAATGGCAGCAATTATCGCATTCTCAAAGGCAATAGCGACCAAGCGCGTATGCCCGTTGTCGCAAACTCGCGACCAGACATTGCCTACGCTGTACTCAATAAATCAGTCGTCGAATGGGATCTGAAAACAGGAAAACTAAAACGCGAAATTGGAAAAGTCGATTCGGTATGGTGGCTCAAAGCCAGCCCTGATGACAAATATCTGATGGGTCAACACCGTGACGGTTTTTGGGTTATGTCTGTAGAAAACGGCAAACAATGGATAGTCAAACTCGACCGGGACATGCGTGCTTCGCGTAAAAATCGCGCTGCTCAATATCATGATTCCTATCGTTTTGTTCCAGGTGATACTGATTGGATCATGTACTGGTTTGAACGCGATTCGCATCCGGGCGGTGGCCTCAATAAAGAAGGTTTTCGATTACGTAATTTCAAAACCAATGAAGAAAAAATAATTCCATTCCGCTTTGACTGGAACCACGGTGACGTCGGCCGTTATCTTGGCTACCACTGTTCTGGTTATATCACACGCTATGAGAATGGCACTTTTCAAACCAAAGAAGGCTTATCTTGGTTTAAAAAGCAATTTGATAATGATTACGACAAACCGCATGCAATAGGTGGTTATGCAGCTCATTGGCCAGACGATCAACCCTGGGCGTATGCCTGTCTCTATAAACGCGTCGATGAAGATGATAAATATTTAAGTGAAATCAGCAAACAACATACCACACCCTTCAAAGAAGGTGGGCGTACCAACCGTTTTCGCGTCTGCTACAATAATTTATGGGGCTCTGGTAATGATCGCTTTAAAAATAAATCCGTTGGTTTAATGCGCCCAAACATGAGTCCAGATGGCACTAAATTAATATTCAATTCAAATGTTTTTAGTAAAGACGGTGTCTATATGGTCGTCTGCTCGCTCCCCATGGCACCAACTCATCTAGAAATTCAAAAACGCAAAGCCGCGCTTACTTGGCGCGCTCCAAAATATCACGCAGAAATTGCTGGGTATGATGTCTATCGCAGCGACAGCAGCGGTGAACATTTCATTAAAATTAACAAAGCGCTTATAACAGATACAAAATACACTGACACTAAGGCACCTAAAAAAGGACGTGCTTATTATGCCGTGCGCAGCGTCGAACATTCTCAACTCGAAAGCCCCCTATCAACAGAAATTGCTTACGGAAAAAACAGCAAAGCAGCAACACGCATTTATTGTGAAGCTGAGTCCGCTTATTCAAACGATGTGCTCATTGATAGTCCAGATGAATTGTGGGTTAATTTCCGTGGTGACGCTTCTGGTCTGCATTATTTGTGGCAACGCAAACAAAATAGTGTTGGCAATGTTCACTTAGCTGTCGACCTACCTGGCGATGGCAAGTATTACATCGTCGCTCGCCTGAAAGGTAAAGACGGTGCTCAATTCACTATTGCTAATCAAGAAGTTCAAATCGATGCGAGCAATGATTGGAAATGGGCCGAATCTAAAGGCAGCGTCTCTTTAAAAGCTGGTATCAATAAAATATCTTTATCATGCAAAAAGTATGGATCGTGTATTGACAGCTTTTACCTGTGCACTGACAAAGGATTTAAGCCCAAGGCTCGGATCTTGAGCACGAAACCAGATGCATTGACGCTGCAAGGTAAATCAGCAGGCAAACACAGTCAGCTCAGTTGGAATCCAACCCAATCTCAACGTTTTCACCATTACAATATTTACTGTTCGGCAAACAAAAATGAAGCTATCAGTCAAGAAACACTTATCGCCTCACCAGATAGCGTTTCGTATTTAGATTGGCAACTTTCAAGTGGCACTTGGCACTACAAAGTTACACAAGTAAATGCCGACGGTATCGAATCAGATCCCTCTAATGAAGTAAGTATCAGCATTCCCTAAGGACCATCCATGCCTCGCATATTATTATCTTTAATTATTATTGGCGTGTTCTTTCATCTCAGTGCAGAAGAACGCATTGGTTTAATTGAAGATTGTGCAAATACCGATGGCTGGTTTGAATACGATAAAGATCACAAAGAGATCGCACCTCGTGTAAAAATGGAATCAAAGGATGGACGATTACACATTCAGCTCAATCGTGGCTTACTCTATGCAGCGAGAAAACACAGTTGGGTGCAACCGGGCGTCTATCCTGGATCTATTCTGCGTAAAAAATACAAAGAAGTAGACCTCGACAAATACCCTTACTTAGTAGTGAGTATTGTAGAAAAAGGCTCAGGGATTTTCTTTGGTGTGAATGGCTATGACACCAAAGCTGGTTACCGCACAGGTATCACTGCTGTTGATTTACGTCACTACGATAACGACGCCATCCATGGCAAAAAGCCCATATCCTTCGAAGTTGACTTGCATGATAATTCAACCACATGCATTATCGATGAAATTAAATTGGTTTCGCAGTTAACTGCTGAAGAGCAAAAAGGATTGATTGATCAAGGATTAACCATCCGCAATGAAAACTTAGAAGCGGAAAATTTCCACGGATTAACAACACTTAAAGAACGTCGACAGCGACGTGGTAAACCTATTGCTGACGAAGAATTTTCTATTTACAGGGATACAGCAACTGGTGCCATTATTACCAAACTAACCGATTACCCTGGTAATGATTATTTAGCCGAAGGCCCGGCATGGTCAGCAGATGGCGAGGCTTTTGTTTATAACAGCAAACGAGGTTCGGATATTGGCGGTTTACCAATTTGTTATCCAGGAAAGTGGCAAACCAAAAAAGGACCACAAAACGCGTATTGGCGTTTATGGAGCAACGTCGATGGCAATAAACTCGGCTTTATGTCACGCAAAGGCAAACAATTTACCGTTTCGCAATGGAATGAATCAACCCAGAGCACTACAGTCATAGGCAGCTTCGAAGTTCCCAAGGTAGGCGGTTATACTGAATTTAAAAATCAAACACCAGACGGTAAACAGTTGATTGGTTTTCGTGAAACGCCGTACTTCTATCTAGTCGACTTTAATCAAAAAAAGATACAGGCGTTTACCCTACCCACACCCCTCAAAGACGTAAACATTAGCAAGGATGGCAAAGATATTTTGTGGGGAAATTGCTACACCTATGAAGGTCGCTGGAAAAGCCTGGATGGTAGCGGTGAAGGTATCGCTTCACGCTTTAATGTTGGTCACGCGAGTCATGGTCAATCAGGCATGGTCGGTAGTTTTGGCGGTAATTTAAAAATATTCGTTCCGCCCAATTTACATAAAGAACGCGTTGATAATACTGCCGTTACAATCTGGGCAAACTGGCAGAACAAAGTATCGACTGACTATGGACGAGTCACCGTGGATAATAAATACATTTTCACTAACGGACTCAAAGGCGATGTAAAAAATCAGCATGTGATGATTCCATCAGCAGACACTGGCGCTGTTTTGCGCATTACTCGCTATTTCACAAAGTTTTCCTGGTCATCAACAACCTACAGCCGACCAAGTCCCGATTACACCAAATTATTATTTAATGAAAATTGGATTGGTGATACAGACATGCATATGGCCTACACCCGTTTGCCAGATGCGCCACAAAACGTAAAGCTCAGCAAGCATACACTCAACTGGAAACCCGGAACGCTGCATAAAGAAATAAAGGGCTATCATGTTTATGCTTCTCAACATTCTGATCATGCCTTTAAGCGCATTAACGATCAATTGATCACAGACACGTCGTTTACAGTTAACGATGGTGAAAAGTATTACAGAGTATGTGCTGTTGAACACTCTGGCTTAGAAAGTGCTCTGTCTCATTTAACCAGCAATAATAAACACATAGCCAAACTCATTCCGGCAGAGCACATGCAATTCACAGCACCAGCTAGGCAGTTTTTTGATGGTTATGCTCATAATTTTCAATGCCTGCGCATCAATGCTCAATCAAAAGAAGAGCAGAAAAAACTAGGCGCTATTAAGATTAAGCTGCCATCTGATAAACTAGTCTCTATTTGGCTACGCTGCAAAGGAACTGGTGCTTGGAAATTGGATAATGAATCCGTTGCTATTAATGCTGCGGATTGGAAATGGATTAAAGTTCCAGGTAGATGGAAAGATATATTAGTATTGAGTTCAAGTGATGATGCATTGATGTTAGACAGCGCCTTTTACACCAGCACTGATCACAAACCCAGAAGTCATGATCCACTCGATGCACAGGCACCTGCACAAGCACAAGATATAACTGCTCACGCTGACGGCGAGCATGTTCAGATTAGATGGAACGCCGTCGCAGATCGAGACCTGCATCACTATGATATTCACGTTTCGGAAACAGCAGATTTCAAACCGAGCAATAAGACGTTGCTTGGATCTGTTAATAAAACATCCTTTGTAGATAGCCCCGCAACAACAGCAACGAATCTGCATTATAAAATTATCGCCGTCGACCAACGTTTTAATGCCGGCGCTGCGAGCACTTGCCAATTTAAACGGTGATTGGCAGAGAGTGCTTCTCCCCTATCATAGAACCTGATGCTACAACAGCTGACCTTCTCTATTTATAGACCATCGCGATCACCAAGTGTTGATATTCCCTTTGGTGTACGTAGCTGTGGTCATTACCGGGTTCATGGTAATTTTACTGACATGGTGCTCACCAAGCCATTTGTTGAAATTTTCTGGGGCGTTAACGGGACTGGGGCCTTAATTATTGATGGCAAAGAATGCACACTCGGTCCGCAACAATGTGCTATTTATTTTACCAATATGCAGCATCAAGTATTTGCGACTGGCGAAGACTGGGAATATCGCTGGTTTACCCTTGATGGTAGTTTGGCAGAGTCGACGTTACGCTCGTTTGGATTTACCAAAGCAGGTGTGTATGATGTAGGTGCCATCCCTCAGCCTTTATTTCAAAATCTGATCAACAATTTAGAAGATGTTAGTCCGTACGGTGAACGCTTAGCATGTACCACAGCGTTCGAAATCCTCACTACGGCGAGCAGTCAATTAAAAACGCCAATTCACCGATCCAAACGACAACGCAGTAATGCAGAAACCATTGCTCAAGCTCTTGATTTCATTCATAAAAATTGGATGGATCCGATGGTCGGCGTAGAACAGATCTCAAAAATGCTCGGCATGCACCGTTCAAGTTTTTCTAAGTTATTTCAGGCTGAAGTCGGCTTGACGCCGAAGGATTATATTACCCGTATTCGTGTTCAATACGCACTCAATAAGCTACGCCAAAGCAGCCAATCGATCAAAGAGATAGCCCAAGAAGCTGGGTGGGAAGATCCAAATTATTTCTCTCGTTGCATCAAAGCCGCAACCGGTTTCTCGCCCTCCCAATACCGCAAGCAAGCCGAACATGCCTAGCACATTTCTCCAGATTTGCACACTGTTTACTTCTTGTCGCTCAAACTGCATATGTCTACATTACAATGTTAAATAGGACCCATTATGAAAACCTTAGATTCCATTAGTCCCACTACCAAAGAAATTAATCAAACTCTTCAAGCACTTGCTAAAAAGCATCCCACGTTGATGAAAGTCAAACGCATAGGCACAACTAAAGGTAAACGTCCTATCTGGATGGCCCAACTTACCGACAGTCGTGTAGATGACCAAGACAAGCAACGCGCCTTCATCGCTGGAGGTCGTCACGGTAATGAAGAAAGCGGTCGCGCTCAGGCCATGGCCACTATCGAATGGCTCCTCACCAAATCTGGATTAAAATTTTTAGAAAAACAAATAATTACGGTCATACCATGTGCAAATCCGGACGGCACTGCTGAAGACATTTATAAGAACACTGATGGTGTGAACCCATGGTATGATATTGAACACAAAAAGGTCGCGGCTGAAGGACAAAGTTTCATCAAGGCACTTAAAAACAATGAGCCCGACTTATTTATCGACCTGCACGCCAAAGGGCATTGTGGTCACGCATTTGACATGGTCCTCCATCCCAAGCAACGTGTGTACACCGAAGACTTTTATATCGCCTGGGAACTCATGCAGCAAATGGCAGAAGCTGGCGAAGCTGCAACACAGATTCCACACGAAATTCATAGCATGGAGTGGCCAGGCTGGGATGGGCGTGGGCCTAATGCTATTGTTTATGATATGTTCAAATCGATTGCGTTGTTAACTGAAACATCTGAACATAATAGTGTTACCCTTCCTTTAAAAATACGCACGAAGGCTGGTTTAGAGCGCATTAAAGCAGCGCTCGCACTCGGGCAGAAAAAATATCCTAAAGTTCCCTACCCAGGTTATCCCAATCATTTGGTCGGCGCATCCTTTAGTTTAGGTATTGTTGCTGTCGGCAAAAATGCACATGAGCGACGTAAAAATCGCATTGCTATTTGGGAGCAAATGGATCATTTTGCCAAATTAAACCGACAAATACCCGAGGAAGAGTTTTATAAAGTCTGTCATCTGGAATATCATGGTGCTCCGCTCAAGGATGCCTGCGGTATACAAATTCAAGTGCGTGGCAATTGCCGACTCAAGGAACTCAGCCTTGATGGCCAAGCCGTCGATCGATCAAAGGGGTCATTATTCAAGCAATGGTACACTGATCGAGCCACCTACATCCTGGTTCCCATTCCAGATCTGAAAAAAGGCAGCTACGAAATTATCGCTGAATTCAGTAAAACGTAAGTCCAGCACTGTTTCACATATCTCCTATATCTGCGTGGTAATTTATGCTATACTCACTAGACTACACTAAGCACATCCAATATGGGGAATTTGATGCGTTACTTCAGTCTTCTTTGCTGCCTATTCACACTCTCTGCACTCACTGCGGCTGAATATAGCCCGGTAAAACATCGTAAACCTAAAGGCAATGAAATTGCTGTAACAGAACCAGGTTCTTACGATAAGGCAAACACAACTTATGTGCTGACTAAAAATATTAATAGTACAACGAGTCCAATTTTTTTAGGCAATAACGTAACCCTTGATCTCAACGGCTACACCATCACCTATGCAGATGGTAATTATCAACACATTAACAATTATGATTTTGCAGATGGCCTCAAGGGCTGGGATGTAAAAAAAGCGCCAGGTGCGCAAGTGAAGAATACCGAATTCACTAAACCAATGATCGGCAAGAATTCTTTATTCTTACCGAATGGGCAAGAAATAGTTTCCCCATATGTTGAATTACCAGTCGCTAATCGCAGTTATTACGCCATGGTTGCAGCATCTAAGCAAGGCAAATATTTCGGCATTTATGTAGAAGATGAAAATGGGAAAAGCATCGATTGCGCATTTAAATTCGGTTCTAATACGCGTGTGTCTTGCCCGGAGAAAAAGCGTGGCCCTAAAATGGGCGGTGGCATCGTCTTTGCTCACATACATGGTCTTCCTGCTGGAAAATATCGAATTCGGGTAAAAGCGCTCACTGATGGTGTAGTTATCGGTGCAATTGACTTACGCCCCACCATGGACGTTGGCATCAGCATTGTCGAAAAAACCATGCCATGGGCCTATTACAAATGCATCCTCGATGGCGACGGCTGTGCGTTTTTTGATTACACCAAAAAAGGTTCTACCAGCGAACCGAAAGCAGGCATTCCACGCGTCAGTGGTTCTGGGAATATCACTATTAAAAATGGAATCATAAAGGCAGGGTCTGAAACCATTCGCAGCTGGGCCATTCAATCAACTGCTTCGAAGGCACAAATTCATATCGACAATGTCAAAATCGAAGCAAGCGGCAGCAATGCCAATGCGATCAGTGTTGCACAAGGCTCACTTAAAAATTCTCACATTACATTGAACAGTCCTTTTATCATCGACCGTCATCGTCGCGGATCTTGTGCGGTCAGTTTTCATGGCAAAGCTCCCTCTCACGTCTCGCATACTGAATTCATTGGTGGCCAAGGCTGCTTACATATCGGCGGTGATAAATCAGAAGTGCACAATAATATTTTTCGTAATCATCAAACCGTTACCAACCACTATTCACTCAGTTGTGATGGCAATGGATCCAAGGTATACGGTAATCAGTTTTTACCGACTATTGGTAGCGGCATCTATATATTCCGTCGCAGGAATGTAGAGGTCTACAATAACACCTTTGAAATTACAAGCGCACCACCTAACAATGAATATGGTCACACCGATTATTCGACTAATGCCATTCGCATTAGCGACTACAATGCCGATCCAGGTAGTAAACGTGGATGGTGTGAAGGTAATCGCATTTATAACAACACGATTAAAGTCACTTCTCAGGACTACAAGCAGGCGTTAGATTCCTACATTTCAGTTGCCTATGGAATTTTCATGAGTGTAGGCGGTGGTAAAAATTACGTCGACAATAACACCTTTATCATGGATAATAAAAATCCCGGCAGTAAACGCTCAAGCACCTATGCCTTCTATATTGGTGGTTCCAACCAAGGCGGAGCATTCACCAACAATACCGTAACCGCCAACACCACCCCCGTGTGGATTGGTAATCGCTACGGCGTTGGCCACAATGTTCTATTAGCCAATAATAATTTTATCAAAGCGAAAGGCGCCAAATCCTATACACCAATTATCTTAGGGTATTATAAACATCCAACCAAAAATATTAAATTAATTTCCAATAACTTTAAAGGACTAGAATTTAATGTGAAGATTAACGATTATACCACCAAGTTTATCTCAGAATATGAATTTGGATGGACAGTAGGTGTCGAAACCAAGCCGAATACTGAAGTAACTGTCACACATGAGCATAGCGGCAAACAAACAACGCATAGTGCAGATAAAAATGGTCGGCTTAATCTCACGCTTGCTCAATTCCGTGCGACTGGCGATAAAATAACCGATACTTCGTCTTATACCATTACTGCAAACGGCAAAGAGAAATCAATTAAGGCAAACAAGGATCAAATAATAAAACTAAAATAAGCACGGATTAAGCGCAACGCATTAATCACAATTGTTTAGACGCTAATAAAGTCACTGACAACTGGCTCAACAACCTTTTCAATTATCCATGGTGAAATCATATGGTCTTTATGTGTGGTATCGAGCTGATGCTGCCACTGCCCTTGACCTATGTTTTTAACACTATCAGCAACGACATCCTTAAATGTATCAACTGTTTGTTCGGGATCTCCGTTAAAACAACAGCTGTCGTGTGGTGCGGTCAACATTAATTGATGTCGCTTTGCACCTATACCGCCTAGAGCATAAATTTCCAACCATGTTGCAATGCCACCACCAGAACCATCTGCGGCAATATCTTCGTCATAGAGCGGGAAGAAATATTGCTCTAGGTCTCCAACACAACAAGGAAGCTGGTTGCGTAAATAAAGCGGATACGAACCAGCAACAGCAAAACTCAATTGAATGCGTTTATCTAAAGCTGCGGCCATATGTGTGGTCCAGCCGCCGCCCGATAGTCCAAGCATAACGACTTCGCTAGCTTCCCCACCATTAGCCTTAAACGCATTGATCACAGCGATGACCGGCTCTAAAAATACCCGAAAACCTGCACCTGTTGACAAACCTTCATCTTGTGATGGTAAATTAATAATCGCTGCATGTGCTTTATAAACTTCTGGCGACGATATATCTACCCGCACCCCATTCGGTAACTCCGCTGTGCCATAATCATTCCAACCACGTTGCGGCATATGCATCATCACTACCTGAAAACCAAAGCGTAAAAATAAATGTATCGAATCAGTATAATCGCGCTTAATAAAAGCACCAAGTTTCGAATGACCCGCATGAATTATGGCTAGGCGCGAAACTTCAGCTTTTTGCTTAGGATGAATGCGGTATGCCAAGGAGCGCACACCTAATACATCAGTCTCTAATCGATCTATACGAGCAACCAAGTTATGATCTAAGCCCTCTAAATGATCTGCAACATCTAGCTCGCTAATCCCTTCTGTCACCAGTGGCTGCGTATGTGGTAGGCCATCTGGCCAAATAAATTCAATCAAGGTCTGTCGACGTTGTTCAGCCTCACCGATGTCTGCAAAACGAATTTGATTATGTGGATCATTGTTACTCGGCATAACACCAGGTTCGTAAGAGAATTCAGTGAAAACCATGACTCAGCCCCTCCAAAGTGGCAAAGTTGAAAGCCAGCTGCTTTTAATTATTAAAGCCAAAGATTATCTCAATATTTTATATGAATTTTTCATTTGCGATAATGATTAATTATGGCAATAACGGTGTGCTCAATATTTTTAGCGTCATAGGGAACCTTGATTTTCTTACAAAATGCTGGCAAAGCGTCCCTGAATGCCATGCTGAATAATAATTCAGAGGCGCGCACACCACTAGCCATTATTTTATCTTTCCAGGCTTGCCCCTTGACCTTATGCGATGTTGATAAGCGAAAACGATAGGCGAATAAGCCAATGTTTTCGCCATACTCAAGGTCATTTATTAATCTGGTGAATTGTTGTTTATTCAATACGTTTGCCTGCAGCGGTGGACGCCATTCATCATGCAACAAAATATCAACACTCGCTTGCACATCCGCGGAGATAAATTGACCCGAAGAAGCAATGAAACGAATTTCCAATGCCTGGTCTTCGCTATTATATAATATACTCGATTCAGTATCTGCTTGTACAGGCAACTCATTAAAACGAACGGTGCAACCTCCAAACCCCTGCTTACTCACATCAAACCAACGTGGGCTGGCAACCCCTTCATCAACAGTTAAAAGGGATGTATCTCTACGGTTCGCACGGACAATACGGTAGTCATCATTCTTCCCACAAATGATACCGCTATGACGCCACAGCGGCCAACGCGTTTGGCTATCTGAATTAAGCCATTCGGGTATTTGCTCATCATTTTGATCGACACGCCAACGTTCAATTCTAAAAGCACCAGGACTACATAGATGGATATGCTTGCCATCCTTACCAAATGGCATTGCCAATCTTATTCCACATTCACCTATATTATTTTCATTCCCATGAATACTTAACTGCAATCGAATACCATGATGTCCATTTATTTGAAGAGGGATAGCGTGGACTTGCAAGCCAGCACTAGCAACCGTTCCCTGTGCTGACAAAAGCATTTCTTCTACCGCAACTTGAAGATTAACATTTTGTTCAGCACTTAATTTGCCGTCTTCGATTTGACGGGAAAAAACCTGCAATGCATTAATAAGGCCTTTGGCATTATGTGACCCGCTTATCGCATTCCCTTTTACTAACCATTCGCTTTCACCGCTGTTTATTATCCCATCAGCAGCAGTTACCTTGATTAATTTATTTTCGGGTAACTTACCCGTAGTTTTAGTACTTATTTTTTGTTGATTTAGCTGTACCCACGATTTTGGTATTGATCCTAGAATTGGTTCGGCATTAATTTTGGCAGAAACATCTTTCTTACTTTCCTCCAACAAAACTGCCCATGCATAGGGAAAGTCACGGCCTTGATTTGACCGGCTTGGTGATGTACGTGCACCGCCATGACCAGGCCATTGATTACGCGGTAGCTCACAAAGCGAACCTTCAATTTTCACGCCTGCTAACACTTTCTTAAGTGCGGCCAGATACTTTTGATCTTTGCTGATACGATAAGCTTGAGCAAAAACAGCCACAAAATTATTCTGTTTCTTTTCTGTTAATCCTCGCTCAGCTAAAGCTAGGAAATCTTTTTTAAACGCTTCATCACCACTTACATCGAGATATTCAATAGCCGCAGTAAATAAACCAAATGATGGTCCATAACCAAGACGAACTTTCTCAATAGTGAAAACCTTCGAGTTGGTAAAATACTTTTTAATATAGTCTAAATACTTTTTATTCCCTGTTTGCTCATACGCATGCAAGAGGACCAAGGTCGCCGTACCCATACCATCGGTACCACCACTATTTCCCAAGGCTTGGTCAATTTTTCGCGTGATTTTATTTATAGCCGCCTCTTTTACGATATCTAAACCATCAGCAATGAGACCATCACCGGTTAATAAATACAAGATGCGTTGTCCATAAGGATAGGAGCCACGCATACCCGTATACGGACAACCAAAAGCTTGGACATTATGTCGATGATTACTGCCCTTGATACGCCACCACGCATTTTGCGCATTTTCCATATAGGTATTGGTATGAATCATCGACGTATCATAAACAATGCGACACGCCGCGTCTCCGGCCAAGAAATAATTGCGATCTAAGTTACGAATAAATTGAAACATTAAGGCATGCGTATAACGTCCAGCCCCATCGCCGAGGGCCCATCCCCAGCGACCATAATCGCGATTCCATCGATCATTGCGGTGAATTTGACCGTTACGTGACTGCCAAAATCCATAATGCAACTTGTCATACCATTTGTATAAATCCTGATTAAATATCATATAGTCAAGATAACGTATTATAGCTTCATCATATTTCGCATATGCAGTATCTGCTACTGAAGCGCGATAATGGCCAAAAACCTTGGTATCTTGATACCATTTTGGATTAGCCACAGCCAAACTTGGCTGTGCATGGGCGATTGCTGTCTTCAATCCATCATGTTTCCCAAGATATAAAGCAAAACGTTGTGATTTAGCCATTCCACGCGCGGCATATTTAGAGAAAAATTCGATATTCTTGCGAGCGGATTCACCGGTCGCCCACTCTCGTGCATAACGACGCAAATCCCATGGACCAAAGGAACTCGACCAAAAATCTACGCGTGCATGTCCATCATAATTACCACCAAGTTGACTCGGTCTATTTTGCCAACCATCATTAATTAAGGCCAAGCCGTTTTTCAAAGGCACCCAACAGGTACGCTCACTACCATCATTAACAACTTGCTCACCCTTCGACTGAGCATCAATTGTCACACCATTAAACTTAACACGTCGCTCAACTGCTGTGCCCTGATCAAGCACATCAAAACCCCAACGTGCAATCATATCTAAATCAGGTTCACCAGTATACACAATTTTTTGATCAACCTGCACTAAGGGTTTATCACGGTAAATGGTATAGCGTAAAGAAAATGGTATTTCACCTCGGGGATCTAAACGTGCTATGTTATCAGGTAAGGTAGACGCCCATTTCGGCATGGCTACATGGCCACGCAAAACTATGCGTACGCGCAAGGCACCTTGATGCTCAATTTCAGCGCTATCAATTTTAAATGTGCCCTGCGACACCGTTCCATTGCTCACCGAACGAGAACCAGGAATAAGATCACTAGCTTTATTCAGACGCATCGCCTCTAGAACTGGCACTATACTCGTTTGCACAGATC
The DNA here is from genome assembly GCA_028280785.1 of Planctomycetota bacterium. GTDB lineage: Bacteria > Planctomycetota > UBA11346 > UBA11346 > UBA11346 > JANQLF01. Next base: position 8,504 of record JANQLF010000017.1, on the reverse strand, counting down.
CAGCTGTTAATGATATGTGCGCATTGCTGCGCGAGATGACTGCTTTTATCTGTTTACCATTGATACTTATTCCATCTGCATCTTCTTGAACACTCAGTCCAGCCTTAATAGCTTTCCGTTTAACATCACCACCAAAATGTAGCGATAATTTTTTTGATTTAGCCACACTTGTTGAGAAATCTATGAGCGCCCATTTTACACTACCATCAGGCCACTGCGCAGTTTGCTGAACTTGCGCATCCAACTCAGTCGATTGAGACATTACTTTTATTTGATCAACATTTGCTACCTGACCACGCGCAAACGGCACGCCACTAGTAACCGTTAAAGGGGTATTCTTATCACAATCATGCGGCGCTGAAATATGTAACGGTACTTGCTCAGCACTAAACACCACTGCTGTACAGAACAGGGCCAGGATACTATTGATTAGTTTCATAAGATTGCCTCAATTGAGAATTGCTTCTCACTCTAGCATTGATCTACGCTGATCCAAGTCAGCTATCTTGATCATCAGCAGAGTGATTGAGCTATTTGAAGGTGTTTTTACCAGCTTTTAGTAAGGCTTCCATTTTTGCTGTGTCTTTGCCACGAATGAGCTGTCTATTCGATGGGCCTTTTTTAATACTAATACACGTATTATTCTCTATACGCAATGTCTGCGTAAATCCACGCATATTAAAAAAAGCATCATTGCTACGAAATATATTATCATGGATGTACACGGCATATTTACCATCTGCACTTGGACCTTCCACCTCACTGGCTAAGCGAACACATGCAGCCCACTCACCGGGATCGTGATACGAACCCGTATCGCGCGTCTTGGGATATGCCGTGGTTGCAATGAACTCGTTGTTATAGACCTCAGCCATGACATTGCCTTTAACGTGAAAATTCAATGGTGTCGCCGGGGAAAAATGTGCACCATCGACGGTAAATTTAGCGCCAGTCTTTTCTTGAATAGTGCCTTTAATATTCGAACTGAAGCGTTTGTATTTCTTAGGATCAGGAAGTGGTTGATGCGAAATAACGATGTTGCCATGGATCTTCACACCTGTTCCACAGTTTTCTAATTTAATACCATGATTCTCGGTATAATAATGACGAAATGTCGTCGATCCCTGCGGGCGATCATCATAAACCATATGCTGCGTTAAATTCAGATAATTATCAAAGACTTCAATATTACCCTTAGTAATATGGATACCGCGACTACAGGACGTTATCCGATTTCCTTGAACATTTATATTATCGCGACCAAGCAAAATAGCATAGCCATTGGTGTATCCTTGCTCATGTTGAATATCATTACCTTTAATAAGACCCTTTCCGGCATCCCCTTTACCAAAAATCGTAATACCACGATGTGGGCCATTTAAGCATATGTTATGTTGCACCAAAAAAAAACCGGTCTTGCAGTCTATTCGAATGTGGTCATTGCCTGGATAATGTCGGCTTTTAAACACATGCACATTGCTGTGGCATGTATTATATTCGACGATTGAACTTGCTGCATCATTAGCCATTACAATTGGATAAGCTTCACGCTGATGTACATAAATAGAGAGACCGCTGATGTGGCTATTTTTACCCCCACCTAAAGAGCCAAGCCCATAAGCTCCATACTTTGCCACCTTGTCATTCGTAGCATTTTTCGATTGAATAATCGAGCCATTAAAAATGCGCGCCTTGCCCGCATGTAAAAATATGCCGTGCCAACGACCTTTTGCGCCATCGCCAAAGGTAATGCTATGACCATTCAGATCTAAAGTAACATTATCGGCTTTAATATCTATTCCGGTGCCTGATGAGAGAATGTTTTCAGTGAGGTAATACGTTTTTCCTGATTGGTCCAAGGTAATTGTTTTTCCCGTAGACTTAACTGGGATTTTATCTTTACTCGCAGCCGTAGTAAATTCGGCAAGATCTGATTTCACCGCGTTGCCTTTTGCATCAAGAGCAACAAGTCGATAAAAATACTTTGTATTTTCATTCAAACCCGTAATCCAGTGGTGTTGATTAAAATAATCTTTCTTCGTTTCCTCTGTTTTTTGATCACATTTTTTTGATGAGCCGTATTCAATATAGCTACGTGCACTGTCCTTAGCAGCTAATGCATGCCAGGCTATAAATGCTGCATGTGGTGATGCTTCTACGCGTACATCTTTGAAATGCTGGCTGGGATCGGCAGCAATAATGACCGTTACTACACAGCTAAGTAGGGATGCGATTCGAAGACAATCAAGCATCAGTGGGCTCCTCAATGACACTAGTGTTTTTAATCTAAGCTTATTTAAACAAAAGGCTTACATTACAAATTTCCATGCAATATCTAGCTTTATTGCATTAAAACTCGTATCCGATTATCCATTTGTAATCGGATTATCTCGTCATTGAGGTCAAATCAGGTGACGTTGCATAGACTCAGAACCGCTTATTATTTGAACTAGTTCAATTAATCAGGCTAGGAGCCAGCCATGAAGAAATATGCCGTCTGCGGCGTCAGCAATCGCGCCTTAAATATGTTTTTAAAACCAATGGTCACCACCTTCCGTGATCATGTTGATTTAGTCGCTGTCCTCGACATCGATCCACGGCGATTTGAGGTTTTACACAATGAAGCACCGGAAACCAAAGAAGTCGCTACCTACTCAGATAAAGAATTCGATAAACTTGTCGAAGAAACCAAACCTGATGTCGTGATTGTAGCGGGACGCGATAGCACACATGTTGACTACATCCTCGCCGCACTCGAAAAAGACATTGATGTAATAACTGAAAAACCAATGGTCACCACAGCAGCAGATTGCAAGCGTGTCCTTGATGCCGAAAAGAAAAGCAAAGGCAGCGTAACCGTTACCTTTAATGCTCGTTATCCAGCCATTCAGCGCCGCATTAAAGAGCTCATTCTTGAAGATAAAGTTGGGAAAATAACTTCTGTCGAATTAAATTGGTATATCGACACCCACCATGGCGCCAGCTACTACAAGCGTTGGAACCGCATGCGTAAATTCTCAGGTGGCCTGTCCATTCATAAAACCACTCATCACCTCGACATGGTCCAATGGCTTATCGATCAATATCCAGAAGAAGCTTTTTGTTACGGCACACGCAATTACTACGGCAGCGAAAGCCCACTTAATCCAAGCAAAAAAGATGGTCGCCATTGCAGTACCTGCACCGAAAAAGCTGAATGCGCCTATTATTCACGCTGGTCAAGCCGTAGCAGTGATGCAGCGCCAAAAGATGATCACCTTGGCACCATTAAAGAAATGCGCAGTGGAAGTAATTATACCGACTATTCACCTGACATGTGCATATTCGATTCAGAAATTGATATCGAAGATACGTATTCAGCAACGGTACGATTTAAAAAAGGCGCTTTTCTCAGTTATACGGCCAACTTTTCATCACCATTTGAAGGTTACCGCCTAGCCATTAACGGCACCAAGGGTCGTATCGAAACCCAACAAATTGATTGCCGTGGTACCTATGACATACCCCCACGCGGTATTGATTATTACCCGCTATTTGGCGCTAAAGAAAGCATTTTGGTGGTTAAAGGCGAAGGTAGCCATGGTGGCTCTGATCCTCTTTTACAGGAAGATTTATTCTTAGGAGTCGATCCAAAGCGCCCCTATGAAATTATGGCTGCTTCAGAAGCTGGTGCTTATTCCGTTGCACTTGGTGAAGCCTTGTGGCGTTCAAGTGAAACTCATCAACCAATCAACATCGATGCGCTTATAAATGGTGATGTCTAAATCATCTCTGAATATAAAAAAATTTGCTAAACTGTGCCAGCTATCAGTTGGCACAGTTTCTGGTATTATCAATAACAAACCAGGCTTTAACAGCGAAACGATTCAGTTTGTCCGTGATAAAATGCGTGAGCATAATTATCACCCCAATCCCTATGCGCAAAAAATGCAGAAGTCGGCTGTTAAAGCCATCAGTATCATCAGCACCGTCAATCAGAGCTTCTTCCAGGCCTACATTTTAAAAGAATTAGTCCAATTTCTGCACAGCCAAGGCTACAATGCAATAATGCACTATCTTCATCCTGAGGATGAATTTGACATTCTCGGCATTGCTGCCGATGCATATATCCTGACCAATAATTTTCTGCACATAATCAAACAGATACATCAACATCAGCTGCATGCCGTGGTCCTCGATAAACCCGATATCGAAACCAAGAAAATGTATCATTTAACATTTGATAGAAGCAGAGCACACGCAGATGTGGTTGATTACTTCATCAGTCTTGGACACAATTGTTTTGGCTATCTCGGTGAAAAAAGTGATAAATACAAAGAATTCAAACACGCCATCAAGAAATCTGGATATCAACTCGATTACTTTGCTAATTTTAAAGATGCACCATCTACAAACGAAATGTTTGGTGACATAAAAAAGAACAACAAACATGTGGCGTTCTTCATACCCTACGAAGGACATGCTCTACAATTTGCCCTGCATTGTCAGCACCACAGATTGAAGCTTGGCGAAGACGTTTCCGCAATTACCTGGGGAATGCGCTACGATGAATTATTACCCAGTGCTGATTATACCCGAGTCGGAATTTTCTCTGATTCAATAGGAAACCAGATCCTCGAATACCTACTGAAGCCGTATCCACGGCGGAGGACTCACGTTCTTCTCGATGTGGCCTTTCATCAAGGCACTACTGTTAAAAGACTTACATAGAAACATCTATTTGTAAGAAAATGCTTGTCTTTTGTTAACGATTGTTATGTTATCAATTGTTAACTTAAAGGAGTCCAAGCATGGATCACTCAACATGGATACTCATTGCTGAAATCAGCAACTTCATCGCCACGCTCTTCGCCATTGTCTTTGTCGCCGATTTACTCGTCGGCTTTGTTCATTGGGCAGAGGATAATTATGGCCAAGTGCATTGGCCAATCATTGGTAAATCAGTTATCGAACCGAATTTATTACATCACAGTAAACCAAAAGCATTCTGCAAAAATAATTGGTGGCAAAGTGCTGATTATCAAATTATGGGTGCGCTAACCCTTATGGTCATCGCTTCATTCGGCGGATGGTTGCATTGGGAATTAGTTGCTGTTTTAGCATTAGCAGTCAATGGTAATGAAGTGCATAAATGGTCACATCGTAGCAAACAGGAAAATGGTAAATTAATTACCTGGCTACAAGACCATAAACTTATTCAAAGCCGTCGTCAGCATTCGAATCATCATAGTGGTGATAAGAATACCTACTATTGCACCCTCACTGAATGGGTTAATCCGATTCTTGAAAAAATACATTTTTGGCGCTCGCTCGAATGGACTATAGAAAAAGTCACTGGTGTAAGCCCTCGCGTTGATCCGGCAGTACTTAAACGGCAAGCGCGCGAACGCGCACAAGCCAGTACCATCACCTTACCTGAAATCACTTACTCGGCTCACGCCAGTACAGTTTATCTCGAAGCTGTTTAAAAGGAGAAATACATGGATATTATCGCAAATATTTTTTATATTATAATCATTATCATAGCGTTATTACTCGGTATAAATATCGACTTTTGTTGCTAAGCGAACACACCTAAAACAACACCCATTGAAAGGAGGACTCCCCTTGCACAACAGACAGGCGTCTAGGTCCATGACTAGACGCCTGTTTTTTATTTATGCGCCAGTACTGTATTTCATCCACTCAAACAAAGATTGCTTATACTCAGGAAAACGTGCGCGTACCTCCGGCGGTAACCAATAATGATGCAAGTTTCCCTCACTATTGGTAATTCCACTGCGCCCATCGATGTAATTAATATACAGATTCTTTCGAGAACCAGGTGCCTTACGCGGCAAACCTCCATGCATGGTTGCTTCTGAAAAGATAAACACATCTCCGGGATTCAATAAGACTGGCACCGAGCCAGGCATTTCCAGCAGCTCGTAATGCTCAGTGAAATTAAAACTACGCTTGTGACTGCCCGGTAATGCAATCGGACAACCAGTTTCTTCATTATTGTCATCTAAGGCCCAGATCATATTCAGCATGCTGGTAAATGGCTGGTTATTATAGCTAAAATGCCTAAAGGCATCGATACCGCTGTGCCATCCGACACTCCCCTTGCCCTGATTTTTATTAATATACCAAGTATTTACTAACATCGGATTATTAACAAAGGCGTCTAAATATGGCTGCACACGTTCATGACCAATAATAAAATCAAATGCGGTGCTCAGACGTGGTAAACCATTTAATCGTGTTGCCTCTGCAAAAACCGACTTTGTTGGCATACTCCGTTCATCGATCCAATCACTGTCATCATATACTTGGTTTTCTAGACGATCTAATTCTAACTTCAGTAGATTAATTTCATCCTGATTAAGTACATCACGTAGAATAATAAATCCCTGGCAGTCGAATTGAATGATATCTCGTTCTGAAATTGCTGAAGTTTCTGGCATGCGCTGCATATGTCGCGGATAGAGTGGCTTGGCATTGGTCTGTGCGCTGGTCGCAGTTGGCATCTGATAGCTCCTTGGAAGGGCTTATTCTACCAAAGTTCCTTGTTGAGCGAATAGAGCCCTATACGCTAGAGGTGGACTTTCCTCCGGAGCACCGATGCACGCTGGGCTGGCCCGACTCATAGAGACCACATTGCAATTTCGCTATTATCGCGGCGGTAACTATCACACGATCATCAGTGACCAGCCACACAGCATGCCACAGATGGTTGTCGGCCAAATTGTAGGAAATGGACTTAAATCCTACACTGATCTGCATGGTGATTACATCGTTAATGATGGCGACGGCTACTGTACTCCTGCCGGCACCCTCAAACGTTCAGTCCACCTCAAAAACGATGCAGCAATGTTCCACTGGGCCCATGTTGATTTTTTTGTATTTAATGGCGTCGATCTTGCACGTCTTGTTGATTTTCCGCCAGTGTTTTCAAATAACAAAGGCAAACAAATAGGTAAAATAAATCGTCGCTTATTACAAATCTGGGAGCAAGAACATTTGTCACTTCCCGATATTATCGAACGTAAACGCCTCGGCATGCAATTGCTCGAAGTCCTGATTGATAACACTGAGACTATTATAAACGCTGAACGTCTACGCCTACTCGAACGCATGCAACCTATACTCGAACACATGCACGATCATATTGCTGACCCACTGCAAGCACAAAACCTTGCTGCTCTCTTTGACTTATCGTTTTCTCGCTTTTATGAATTATTTACCGAAGCCACTGGCATCTCACCCGGACAATACCAACTGCAATTACGCCTGAAACATGCACAGACACAATTAGTCAGCACCGACCATCCAATTAAGGATATTGCCGAATCAATTGGATACGCAGACAACCATTATTTTAGTCGCATTTTCAAGAAAACATTTGGCATGACACCAGGCAACTACCGCAAATATGGCGGTACCGCCGTGACCTAATGACTATGGTTCATTTTCCAAATCGAAGGTATGATTTTTATTGATCAGAATTTTGGCTGACCAAGCACGTGAATACCAAGCAAGTGCGCCCGTAGCAATTGGAATCAACAAATGCACATAACGTGTCCACTCAAATTGAAAAAGCTGGAACACCATAATCCATACCATGACAATAAAACTCACGGTAGAACAAACAAAAATAAACGACCCGTATAATTCAAGTACATACGCCATATAGGAGCAGGCTTTAACGGATTTTCTATGCTCATCTGAATGCCACATGTTTTAAGTGTTAGGGCATAGAATTTGATCTACAAGGATTGTTTTGGGTATTAGTTGCTTGGTATTTAGAAATCTTCCTCTAAACGCTCTTCAATCTTCTCCATTCTTCATCGCTAATCTGTTCAACGGTACAAGATTGAATAACAAATTCAAAGTCAACACAAGTTTCAGACAACCATGTTTTAATTAGATTTTCATCTTCAGCATAAAATACGTATAACTTCTTATCATCTCGCATGCCTCAGGATCAAAATCGGCATCACCTGAAGGATAAGCATCAATTATATAATCCGAATAGGCTTCCCATCGTTCATCAGGGCCTGAAAATGATATGGTTGTTTTAAACATAAAAAATTCCTTTCGTTTGCTATCTTGTAAGTCTATAAAACCAACTTGGGTTTGCCAATATAACAACCAACACAATAATTGGCACTGTGATAAGCACCGAAACAGCTACAACCCTATGCTTTCCACCTTTCTCATATGCGAGACCAAAACAAGTTAACACAAAACCAACAAGGGCACCAATAAAACCAGATAAAACAAGGAAGCCTATACTAAATTTCTCCAGCCCTTGCTGATAACCTTTTTCAAAAATAGCATATAGATATATCGCCATTCCAATTGCCATAATCAAGGTGCTCCCTATAAGGAGTTTTCCTCCGGCACCTTTTCTTTTAAAGACCTCATCAATATTGTTTAGAAATTTTTCGAGCAGCATACCTATTACCTAAATTTACATTACTAGATATTTAGCGCATGGAAATAAATTCCCACGCACTAAT
>JANQLF010000011.1 GCA_028280785.1 Planctomycetota bacterium | reverse complement strand
TATCCCGAATATTGGGAGCCCCAGTATTTACTCGGCTATCTCTTATTAGGCATGGACCGTCACGGCACTAAACAAATTGCCAATGCCGATTATGAAGGTGCGATCAAAGCCTATACCAATGCGATTCGCTTGCAGCCTAAAGAATCCAAGCTCTATCAGAACCGCGCTTCTTCTTACATCATGTGGTATAACAGCTCGCTCAATCGCCACGCCAATGATCCCAAAATTAATCTAGCGATTAAGGACTTTGAAATTGCTGCCGCACTTGATCCACACAATGCCCTGCATTGGCGCAATCTGCTCAAACTTTATTACAATGTTAAAAAGGATTATCGACAATCACTCTTGATTATTGATGAACTCGAACGCACCGAACCGGATAAAGCCAATTATCATGCGACACGCGCCTTCTGTTATGAGGGACTCGGCGAACACCAAAAAGCACTTGATGCTATCAAGCAGGCGCTGCGACGTTCACCCCAAGAAGCATCGTTTTTGAAGTTTAAACGTGATATGATGCAATTGTTGCAAGACAAAGAAGACGAAGAAGCCGCACCGTAATAGGCATATGTATTATTATTTTACACCAGTGCTAAGTCTTCGGGTCAAGAGGGCTTAAGACTCACTAGCTTTCAAATATTCGTCAGTAGGCTGCCCATCCACTTTGACGTCGTCACTGTGTATTTAAATAATTCTCCAGGATGCACCTACGATGAAGCAATTCCTCACCACCCTCACACTCTGTTTCAGTGCGAGTCTCCTCTGTGCTGCTGATGACCAGCGTCCCAAGCTATGCGCTGATGTCGATCCAGGACCCTACGTTCTCAGTTTAGATCTGGCGAATTTATTAGAGATGGCAGCGACATCCAAACCAACGTCCATTTGGTGGGACCCGGCTTGTCAGTCCCAACGTGAATACGCAACCAAGCAAATTAAATTATTACAAAAAATAGAAAATGAGATGCCACCGTTGATTGAGACCCTGGCAGAAGCGAAGGCCGGCCTCTTTATTGGCTATGACCAGCCACCTGGATTAAACATTCGTGATCCGCTGCTTATTTTTCTTGCTGATTTAGGTGCATCTCAAAAGGATTGGCATGAGTGGCTGCATAAGCAAATAAATCGTGGCGGTAAAATTAATTTAGATGAGCAATCTGGAGTCATAAACGGCTATTCTGGTTTTTATGAAAAGAAAGATCCTGCGCGCCGCCAAGAAAGTGCCTTTTTTGGTTTTAAAGAAAATAACATGTTGGTCGGTATGGTCCCAGCGATCAAAGATCCTGCGGCAGGCATCGACCCGAACAGCTTACCGAAAACACCGGTCACCCTACAAATCGACGGCAGTAAATTATTTGAACGCATGAAATTCGTTAGCGAGAATGCCGGTTGGGACCCATTCGATTTTAAAGACTGGGGCTTTTTAACCACTGGCATGAATCCAAAAGCAAAAATAACTATCATACCGAAAGAAAAAGGCTGGGAAGGCGACATTGAATTAGAAGGCCTCGGTGCATACAAATGTAATCCATTAAGTGATGCAATCTTAAAAACTATTCCAAGTGGATCAGTATTATGGTGGGCTGAAAACATTGATGTTCAGCATATTGCGAAGCAAATCGCACCAAAATTCAGCGATCGCGAAAAAGCTCAAGTACAGGCATTACTCGGAACCGATGTTAATGGCGCCGCTGCCTGGTTAACTGGCAACATGTCCTTCGCCTTGAAACCTGCGGCTATTATCCCAGAAATGACCTTAACATTGGAAATTACCAATGAGGATGTCGCGGTTAAATTAATGAACCAATTTTTTGCTCAATTTGCGCAACCAACACCGGTTGCAGGAACGAAGGCTTCGTGGCAAATACTCGGTGCCATGCCAATGATCATTTCGGTTGGCGTTGGCGATGGTAAAATTGTTGTCAGTAATAACGCGGTAAATATCAGCAGCGTAATGACTGGTGAAAATCTTATTGATACCAGTGTAGCTAAAGGTTGCGTTGCCTACTCATACATGGACCTGCCAACTATCGGCCAAACTTATTTACCGATGGTCTGGGGCATGCTTAAGTCTACTAAAGAAAAAATGGCGCGCACTGGATTAGATGCAGTGCGTTGGGAAGTGCGTAATTTATTCCGCCGCGCCAATGAAACTGGTGCGATTAATAGAGATTCTATCGATAAGGCTCTGAAAAATGTTTGGCGCCGCCAGCGCTTGGAAGCTCTGTTCCAACCAGAAACTGATTTAGCGCAAAATATTCTCGATAACTTTTCAGTTTGGAAAGATCCTGACGATAAAAATAATTACATTGTTTTTGCACGCACGCAGCATGGATATGAAGATATGAATTCTTGGAATGGCGAAACATTAAGCGCTGAAGGCGTTGAGGGCCGCATTGGCAATAAGAAAAAAATCAGCGGACCTGATATCCCCAATATACCAGTTATCAACGTAGAAGATCCGCCGATGTTCGACGGTAATTGGATACCTGATTTACCAGTCGTCATCAAACATTTACCAGTCTATGAAGTGTCAGCGACATCGAGTGAAGCAGGTAAATTACATATAAAAGAAAAAGGCTTACCGTTGGCATCGTTTTTTGGTGGTATGATTGCCAGCGTGGTTTGGTTTGAAACTGCTGATCGCTATGCCAGCGCGACTCGCAATGCTAAGCGCAAAGCACAAGAAGCCAACGAGCAAAAAGCAATCGAAGTAAAAGTTGAAGCTGTCGATGAAAAGGTCGACGATTTTTAATTTGAACTATTTAAATGACAAAAAGGCCGCGCTTCCTAGTGCGGCCTTTTTTATTTATGGAGCGCCAGCTATTTCAATGGCATTGCCATCCGGATCTGCAAAGCGAAACATAGCGAATGTTGGAGCAAATTCTTGATAGTCCATTAGCAAGCACACACCTGCTTGCTTTAATGCATCGTAGCTTTTTTTCACGCTCGCGACTGCAAAGCACGGACTAAATTCTGATTTGTCTGCATCCGCTGTACCACTGTTTCGTCCACCTTCTAAATAGAGCGATACAGAACCTCCTTCGAGCATAATGCCCGGTGGCATCTCATCAGCAGATTCCTTAAATCCCAAATGCTCTATGTAAAAAGTCTTTGCACGTTCCAGGTCTTCGACATAGACAGCAATCACATTGAGTCCGGTTACTTCACAACTTGGCATAGGTATCTCCAGCAGTGACCCTAGGCTAAGTAATAAATGTCTTATAGTCAATTCTTGGTTACAAATTAATCTAGCAAATAACGGATCAAATGCTTAGGGCTTTGTCCTTTGAAAGGTGCCTTCCATGCGTGAATCCAATGCCGTACGCCAGTCAGGATACCACCACAACTGTGGTCCGCGTTGTTCTGGTTTATCATAATCGTTAACCGCCACATTAATCCGCAGGCGCTGCCAATCTTTTCCTGCACGTTGCTCTACATAATTAATAGGCACTGCTAACTCGACAGTATAAAAACCCTCACGTATCTGCGTATCCATCTGCATGCCTGCCGGTAAACGTTTGTGCTGCCAAATAGTCATGCCGCCTTCTGGCTGTGGACTTATTAAAATAGGCAAAAAATCATGCCAATCCCTGTAGGATTTGCGCTCAGATGGTGCACGTGCATCAATGCGAATTTCCACACCATCCTGATCCCATACATTTTTTTGCGGCAGAAATCTCATCGTGTCGTCATGTACTTTCACAGCGACATACAGATAATTTTTATCGTAAGCTGTTTGAAAGGCATAGGTGCATTGATAGTCAGGCAAGGCTTTCTTTTTATCAATGTTCATGATGTGTCGTGGCTTGTTGACCTGAATCCACGCATCAGACCAATCACCTAAATCACCGTCTACCGTTATCGTTTGTTTATCAATTTTATAAATCGGCGTTAAGCGAAAAGCATAGCCTTGCTTAAATTGCATCTGCGCTGCGGCTGCATCATCGTATTGTACTTCCCATTTAACGCGCAGTTCATCCAATTCTTGTTGTGGGTTTTTTAACCCATCTAAGTGAATGGTTCCAGTTCGCCGAGCACCAGCTGCAAGACTAAAGGTATCTTGATCGAAACGCATCTGTAATTGTGCGTGACGGAGCATCACTGCTCGCACCTGGGCATTATGCATAGTTTGATTGTGCCAGGTAATAGTAAGTGTTTTTGATTTAATCAGATCATTCGTCAACAAACGTGGTTCTACCTTTACCTGCACACCCGTTTTTAAAATATGTTTCAGCTCGGCATGCGGATCTATGTTTGCTGCCTGAGCTTTTCGCTGTTGATAAATCCAATCATAAAGCTTCTTATCAGCATAGGCTTGAATCCAACTGGTATGTCCAACACCCGGATAAATGGTATAATCGACAATACCACCGATGTTTTTTAATGCCTCGACCATGACCGTACTTTTTTCCATTTTGACAACATGATCTTTATCACCGTGAAATACCTGGGTAGGAATGTCTTTAATCGCATTAACCAGATCAGGATTACCGCCACCACAAATAGGTACGAGAGCAGCAAAGCGCCCGGGATAATGACAGGCCAAATCCCAACTAGCGAAACCACCCATTGATAAACCGGTTAAATAGATGCGTTTTAAGTCAACATTATATTTTTTTGCAATGGTATCGACAAATACAATTAATCGTTCGCGTCGCCACCACTCACCATTGGGCGATAACGGCGTCACCACGATACCGGGAAATGCTTTACCTTTTTCTATATGTTTTGGCGGACCCCATTTTAACAAACTCGCCATGGTCGTCTCACCCTTGCCATGAAGAAATATCAACAGCGGTTGATTTTTCGCATCGGGCTTTTCTTGGTACAACCAATACTCTAAACCACCATGTTTATGATAGTTTAGATGCTTAGTTTCGGGGATGCCATCAGCTGCATAGACACAGGCGCAGGCGCATAGCATAAACAAGGTACAAAGTATTTTCATGCTCAACTTTTCTTAATCAGCTCTTTTTGTTTAGCTCTTCTTGTTTAACTCTTCTTATTCAACCACGCCTGCCAACGTTGAATTGATGCTGCACGTTTTTCGTCATTTGCCTTGGGGTGATAGCCAAAACCGCTGCGTGGTGATTCAGACATTTGCTCTGCTGCGACTTTTGCTTTATCTGCCTTACCACCTGCCGCACCCATCAGCGCTGTGATAGCCGCAATGCGTAGCTTTGAACTTTTATGATCGAGAAGACCTATCAATGATGCGAACAAATCTTTTTGCACGTTGTTACAGGTTAGTTGCAGTGGAATCGACAAGCCTAACTGCATGACGACGACTGCGCGGTCTGAGTCTTTAACCTCTTCATTGGCTAAATAGCTCATTAATTCCTTGAGTGCTTGCTGATGGTTCCACTGTGCCGCAGCTGTTAACGCTTCAACGGCCGCGCTTTTTACCTGTGATTTTTTATGCGTGAGCATGCTGCCCAGAGCTTGGGCCACCTCATCATTAAATTGATAGTGCTTGGCGCACATCGCAATTGCTTGTTGTAATTTATAGTCGTCCTTTTCTGCTGCTTGATTACGCTTAAAAGCCGCCATCAACACGCCATCGCTTTGAATGCCGCCTATTTGTGGCAAGGCGTTAAATGCTTTTTTAACCGAGATGCGTTTTGCCGTTTCAATATGCTCTTGCGCTTTGTTGACCGCTGCACGTTCAGCATCAGAGAGCGCCACATTCGGGTTGCGTAATCGATGTAAATAACGCAGTGCGTCACAGCGCGACTCAAACGATTTATGCGAACCAGCGACGCCATGGCCCTCGCCAGTCAATTCACGATAGACATGTTTAAATTGGTATTGATTAATAATATCCATAGCGCGATGGGCCGAACTGACATTCACTGTTTTATCGGCGTCACCATGGATCAAATAATAATGCAAGGTACGTAATTCATTTTTCGGTTTTTGAATACCACCACCCAACACGACCACTGCGGTAAAGACACCTTGTTCTTCGGCACCCAGGACACCATAGCGAAAGCCGCCATGTGAATAACCCCAACCATGAATGCGGCGTGGGTCGATGTCGTACGTTTGCTTAGCCCATTCAATGGATTTTAAAATCGGTGCATGGTCAACATTTTCCCAACCCTTACCGATAGACTTTAAGCACAGGACCATGTAATCGCCATTCAATTTAGTTGCCGCTAACGCTTTATTAAGCGACCCGGTTAACTGACGTTCATGCCCATTAATACCATGTAAGCCAACAATTAAACCCAGCCGTTTACCACTTTGCGGCACCGTTGCTTGGTAACGCATATACTGTTTACCACTCTCATCAGTGAGCGTACCCTCGAAGGTGCCGTATTGTGCAGCTTGTGCAAACAAGGCAGCCGTAAAAGAATAGACAATAAGTATACAAATGAGACGATTCATGGGCTAGGCTCCGTGCACAATTATGTACAATTTCACAGTGGCGACACACGAATTTTCCACCACTTGTATGTAGATAACGCAGAAACGTCTATAATTGGACTTCAGTTAGCTTATATGGTCATGTATTGGCGATAGATCTGTTTAATTTTAGACAATCTGAAAACTTTTACGGTATTTAAACAAGACTCTCATACGCAAAAGACAGCAATGCTTGCTGATCATCCTCATCAGCGATGCGCTTTGCTTCTTCGGAAAATAAGTAATCCGAATGTGGCGTTGTACCAACCCGCCCAATATCCAGACGATCGGCATCCCAACAGGTAGAAATCGTTACATTAATTTCTTTACGTCCAAAGGTATGACCAATACAAGCTTGGCAGAGGTCGTTTATTTGGTTTTGCGTTAACGGCAATGCATCTTTTAATTTTTTAATGTATTTACCTGCACGCGGGCCGTGACCAGAATCAAGACCTTCATTTTCTCGCATACAATCATGAAAAAAGGCAAAGTAACGAACAACCTCGACATCTGCTCCGTTGAATTGACTTAAATACACACCGTTACGTTCAACACATTTCCAATGATAAAGCCCATGTATATCGCTGGTAAATAACAAGGCGTCACGCTTCAAGTAATCTAAGAGATCAAACACACGTACTACCTCTTTTAATCCTTAGCACGTTCTCTACTTGGACGAGTATTATAAGTAGCTGACTGTCCCTTAGGAATACTTAGGGACTGCCAATCTTTCCCTACCGCTCGTTTCGCCATATAGACTATTTCGCCAGCATGAAACGAAAAATGTGGCAGCGATCGCATCAATGCTTCTTCGACACTTAATTCCTGCTGACGAATGGTGATCGTTCGCTGAAGGTCTTTCTCTTTCAATGATTGAATGGTTTCGAGGAGCAAGGCGTAGCCTTCTTCGAACTGCTGCATGATAGCGGCTCTATTATCGTTAGCACCTTCTTCAAATTCACCATCACGTTGACGCCATTCTTTTTCACCGTCCTCAGTCAGAAAATTAGTGAATCGACTTTTAAAATTTCCACCGAGATGTTTTAATACTAAAGCAATTGAATTGTCCTCGTCGTTATCTCTATGACTAAATACATTGTCATCAATTTGCGCTAAGGCACCGTGTATTATTTGATAATAGCGTTTATATTCAGCAATAATTGTTGATATCTGGGTCATTTTCCCTTGCCCAAGTAATGTGAATAATCTTTCTCATTTTCATGCAAGGGCCATGGACGTACTTCACAACGCGCTGCCCATTGCTCCCACATGCTTATCATGTTTTTGACGCGCTCTGGTTCCTGCTCAGCCAAATTATTTAATTCAGTGCGGTCCTTATCCATATCGAATAATTCCCAATCAACGCTGTGCTGATTGACCAACTTCCATTTACCATCACGCACTGCACGATTGCCTTGATGCTCCCAAAAAATCGGCTCGTTACGCTCAGCCTCATTATTGGCAAACATCGAAGCAAAGCTTTCACCTTCTAAACTAGGAATCTGCACACCATCGAATTCATCTGGATAGGCTATGCCACAAATATCATAACAGGTCGCCACAATATCTGGCATCACCCACGGCTGATGATGGACACGACCAGGATCTTTAATGCCAGCTGGCCAGTGCACTAAAAATGGTGTTGAGATGCCACCTTCATGGACCCACGATTTAAATAAACGGAATGGTGTGTTCGATGCATTGGCCCACGGCAAATCATAACTCATAAAGGTATCTTTGCCGCCTGGCATGCGCTCAGGATTATTACCGACGACCGTTTGAATACCGTCGCTGGTTTTCGTGCCATAAAATTCCGGCCACGTGCCTTCTTCACCGTCTTCACGCAAAAATTCTGCACAGCCACCATTATCAGATAAGAATACAATTAATGTATTATCATACATGTCATTGTCTTTGAGTGTTTGCATGATGCGGCCGATACCTTGATCCATCACATCAATCATCGCCGCATACGTAGCCATGCGCGCATCTTCCCAATCTTTATGCTCAGCATCTTCCCATGGAAATGAATTTTCATCACGTGGTGAACAATCCCATCCTTGCTTGATCAAACCTTTGCTTTTCAGTGCGTTATAACGTTGTTGACGTAGGCGATCCCAACCGCCTTTATATTTACCCATGTATTTATCGATGATTTCCTGCGGTGCATGCAATGGCCAATGTGGCGCGGTATGGGCAACGTACATATAAAAAGGATCATCACCTTCAGCAGCTTCATTAATCATACGACAGGCATTATCATTAATGGCATCGGTATAATAATAATCATCTGGAGTCGTTTCGATGATATCTTTATTGTGAATTAACGATGGTGGATCAAAAAAACTACCCGCACCACCTAAGGTACCGTAGTGCTCATCAAAACCGCGCTGTACTGGCAAAGGATGGGTTTCATTGCCGGCATTTTTTTGCCACTCCTCTGGTTTATGTGGGCTATATCCGCCACCAACATGCCACTTACCAGACATTAGTGTTTTATAGCCGTTGGCTTTCATTAATTCAGCCATCGTTGCACAATCATCGCGCAAATAACCTTGATAGGCTTTAGTGCCTCCATTGTTAACCATGTGCCCCACCCCGGCCTGGTGCGGATACAGTCCGGTCATTAAACTCGCACGCGATGGGCAACAGCGGGCACAATTATACATCTGTGAAAAGCGCACGCCGTTCATACCAAGTTCATCGAGATGCGGCGTATCTATTTCTGATCCAAAACAACCGATGTCAGAAAAGCCCATGTCATCGGCCATAATAATAATAACATTTGGTTTAGCACTGCTCATTGATCAATCCTTTTTATTAGCAGCTTGAGTATGTTTTCTTTTAATTCAGCGCTAGTGTAAATTTTAACGACCTGCTCGGGAATTTTGCTGTCGATAAATCGTTGGTGTGCACGATTCGCGATCTTGAACCAAACGACCAAAGGTATCCACCGAACCCAATCCGCTTTGATGGACCAAATCTTTAATCGGAATATTGGTATCAATTAATAAAGCCATCGCCCTTTTGTAACGCTGTTCGCGCAGCCAGGTTGCAGGGGCCTCACCAATTTCTTGTAAAAAAACTCGGGCTAAGTGTTCACGGCTCACCCCATGTTCTTTGGCAATTTCTTTAAGTGAATTATTATGAAAGGGATAACGCAATATATGTTGGACGGCGCGCTGTACCGGTTGTAATTTTTCTAACTGTCCCTGTTCACAGTGCTGATATAATAACATCACAAAGGCATGAATCGCAATGGCCTCTTCACCGAGGTCGGCGCCTTGTTCATGTAAAGAAATTATTTTTTTACAGGCCTGCATGACGGTGCCGTTAAAATCCAAAGCGATAGCAGGCCCATGCACATCACGCAATAATTGCCAGTGCTCAAATAAACCAGCGCCAAATAAACGGACCCAAAACGATTGGTACTCAGGATCGTCAACTAACTTCCAACGCGGCTCCATCATGCTTGGAAAAATGTAGGCATGTCCTTCCGGCGCGACGTGTTCTTCACCATTATAAAGGAAGCGGACCAAGCCCTTCACCGTATACTGCAAGACCACGCTCTTATCCGTACGTCGATGGAAATGACTGGTTGGACCATGCCCATAAACCCGGCCCTCTGGTATCACCTCACGGTGCTGCCAGCTCTCAATGCGCCACAGTGTCTGCCGTTCGTCCGCAATATCACGTATTGCGGAGCCATTGTCACATAATTGCGTGTTTTCAATAGACATACGATGATATAATGCTGCGTTATATCACATTTTACTCTCCATCTCAAGGACGAAGCTATGAGCGACAGCTTAGCCACTCCCACCAAACCCCTCTCAGATGAGCAAATCAAGCATTTTGAAGAGCAGGGCTACATCATGCTCCCCGCATTTATTGATGAAGATCATCAACAACGCTTGCGTGATGACGTCGATAAACTCGAAGACGATCGCACCAAGATGCGCTGGGATGAGGTCCCCTTCCTGGTCTCTTACGATGAGCTGGGATTATTGACCTCGCATCCACCAATGATGGAAATGCTACGTCAACTTGAGGGCGACGATTTTATGCTGCATCATATTCATGGTGTGCGCCAAGATGCCGGTAACCGCGGTGTCCAATGGCATCATGACTATGAACAAATTCCGCAAACTAATCGCTCACACTGCATGGTTCATGTTTTTTATTATTTAAATGGATTAAATGGTGAAGTCGGTGATCTGTT
>JANQLF010000313.1 GCA_028280785.1 Planctomycetota bacterium | reverse complement strand
CTCATCTTGGATTGAATAATTATTTAACCACATGTAAGCAGATTGTAAAAATAGAATATCCGATTATTAAGTTTTCATGCAATGGTTTATATAATATATAAGTTATTGTAAATAAAAGAGATACATACAACACCCTCTTCCTTGGTTAAAACATAGAAATTACATCTCGATAAATGGGGATACAGAAAATTACATAAGTAACTAATAATAAAATACTTATAAAAACAATCCCAAATAATGATATGTCAGGAGATAAAAAAAGTTGATTCATATCTTTTGTATGGTAACATGACGCGAACGAATGGGGAGTAAAGGTATGGTGGTCGTAAGAAAGAAACAGAAGAGTCCAAATGCCCCTGGCATGAATCTGGAAGAAGCGTTGGCTCGTGCGCTTAAGGTTTACGAAAATGAGTCTAAAAACTCAGTTCCAAACGATGTTGTCGCCCAGGATATAGGATATAAGGATGCAAAAAGTGGTGCTGCTTTAAGATCGCTTGCTGCTTTAAAATATTATGGCTTATTTGATGTACCTGAACGTGGAATGCTATCAGTTTCGCAGGATGTTGAAGAGTATAAATACAGCACTGATGATAAGGCGAAACGACGACTTCGTGGTAAGTGGTTGAAGTATCCGAGCGTATTCTCTAAGTTGCTAGACCTTTATGATGACAAACTTCCCTCAGACGCGGCTTTGAAATATGACTTAATAAAAATGGGATTTACGGATAAGGCTGCCACCTCTTGTTTGGGTAAATTCAAAGAATCTGTTGAATTTGCTGGTTATTATGATTATGCCGATGACGACGATCAAGACGACGATCAAGACGACGATCAAGACGACGATCAAGACGACGACAACAGTAAAAGCAAATTGGTAAATAAAACTGGTAGCTTAAAGTACCCAATTCGTTTGAGTGGTGGTAGGCTTGCAAATCTAATTGTGCCTCAGCCTTTCTACGAACGCGATAAGCAGGCTATAATAGATCAGGTAAATATAATTGGAGTTGATGATGCTATAGAATAAAAAAGGACGGCATGTGCCGTCCTTAGTCGAATGGTAAACCCACTCATATATTACTTCAACACTAATAATGCTAGTGGATTCATACTTAAATGCAAGCTTTGTGGGCAGTTTACCCTCATAAAGTGGAGGTTTCGCTATGCGTAAACCTAGTAAGAAACCGGCCCCACCCGGATTTAAGTGGGTATTTTGTCGATATCGACGTGTGAAAAACAGCAATCGAATGCTTGATGCTCATGATTATGGGTATGAAGTGTGGTGTTTTTTAACTCGTGGTAGTTAACTTTGAATCTGCTGCATGGATTATCCATGCAGCAGATTTATTTTATAGGATTTAGGGTATGGAAGTTAAAGATATTGAGTGTCAACTACGCGTAGCGGTTTTGAATCGTGATTTGAAGTGTGCTAAGAGATTGGCTTTAGAGGCGCAGAAAATTCTTCGTTCTCCTGGTAAAGAAAATGAAACGCGATTAATGAAAATTAAAGTTTGGTATGCTGAGTGTGAAATGGAATGTTCAAATTACCGAACGGCTGAAGGTCTCCTGATAGGGGCTAGGTCTAAGGTGCGAAAACGAACTAGGGTGCACTTAGAAGCGACAGCACTATTGGCAATAGTTTACTTAAGGATGGGTAAATTAAGTAAGGCTAAGCCTTTGATAACTAGCTCTATTAAGGGAACAAATGTAATAAGCTCAAAAGAGCGCCGACGCGATTTTGTTCATCATCTTATGGTGAGATACGAGAATGAATCTATGTTGTATAATTTAAGAGGCATGGGCGAAGAGCTTGTTGAGGAATCGATATCACAGGAAGCGATTGAGATTATTCGGACTGAAACCGAAGATGGTCTGATCAGAAGAGTAGGGCAATCAATTCCGGTATCTTGTTTCAACGGGCTTCCAGAAATTAACGAGGCTGCAGGATTAAACTTGACCTATGAGGAAAAGAAATTATTGCCTGCACCGCCTGATCCATCTGAAGCAAAGAAGAATGCACCGCGAGTAATGAAGATTGTCGGAGCTATAATTTGGAAAAAAATTTGTTCACCAGAGAGTCCGGTTTATCAAGAGTGGGTCAAGAAAGGCTATAATGCAGTTGTGAATCATAATGTAATCACAACCATTGTGGTTGCTTCGTTTGCAAGTGTCAAAATTGGATTAGCGTGTTTGGCAACGGCGGTCGTCGCATTTTTAGTCAAATGTGGTTTGGAAGGGTTTTGTGAGGTCTACCAGCCTGATTTAATGTCATCGCTGAGGAGGGGTAGCCTGTGAGATTGTAGGTCCGATTGATTTAGAACTCAATATTTTGTGAAACAATGCCTAGTCTATCATCATCTTTGCGCAAATCATAAAGTTTCCTAATATTAGGCAAATGACTTTTGGTTAAAACTGTGCCATCTGGGCGAATGTGTTCACCTTTAATGATTAAATCTTCAATTATAGTTTCGAGGTCCTGTTTTGTTATTTTTGACATATGTTGAACTATGAAAAATCAAGAAATGATGCAAGTTTTAATTAGTAGACTAGCATGTGGCTTAAGGAATTTTAAATGCAAATCGAACACCTAGCCCTCAACATCAAAGACGCGCGTGCGTTTGTGCGTTGGTACAGTGAAAAAACTGGGCATGCCGATACATGTCGAATTAGAGCCTGCGCAGACGGGGGGTGCCGAGTATGTGGCCTTTCTCGGTGAAGCGCCGGGGCTGCGGAGTTCTACCATACCGGGCCCAGCCGATGCCCGATCTCGTTAGCGACTGCGACCGCTTAGTCGCCGCCAGCGTCACGCTCTTAGAGGGTGATCCCGAAAGCGGCCACGGACTCCTCGTGCTCTGCGGGTTTACGACAGTATAAAGCTGTTTATTTATTAGACTTATATACGCAGAGCATTTAGTGTACCACATTGGATACGGTACAATTAATTTGTGCCATAATCTCTTGAAATTCTAATATGGAAAAAATAGTTTCTCTGTTATGGAGAAGAGCAATGAAGATTCGTGAGTTAATTGCAATAGTTATTGTAGGGTTATATGCAATAGTGTTATTATCTATTTTATGTTGGAGCTTATTTGGTGATGGTGATCCAGGTATGTTTTTCGAGTATATGGGCAAGGCAAATTTTCTTCTCGGACCAGTAGGGTTTGTATTGGGCTACTATTTTAAAGTTGAGGCGCAACAAGAAATTACACAATAATGAGATTAATTTTTACATTTTTTGTTGTGTTATTATTTTTTTCATCCTGCAGTCTGAGGATGAGAAATTTCAATAACGATGGTCAAGTCCATAAAACGGGCCTAGTTAAGGTTACCGATATTTATGGTAGTTATATTCTTGGAAAAGCGGCTCGTGAGAAAGAAGAATATGAAGAGTATTGTAGGGCGTATTATAGAGATTTAGGATTGGCTGGTGGTACAGAGTTTGGTGTACTGTTTAGTGGTGTGCATGAGATGAGCTATGCGAGTGCTTCAAGTTATAATGGTAAACATTGGCGTGAACGGCAGTATAACAAGAAGCTAATCAAATACAGTAAATTGTGGAATCTGGACGAAGGATACCAAATCGCATCTAATTTAGGAGAGTTTAATAGATTAACAACAAAAGATCATGCTGATAAGATATTTAAAGAATTGTTGATAGAATTACGCAAATCAAACTATAATTTGAAACATGATGCGGCTATATTGTCTATTAGAGGAGAGTTGAAATACGACACATTACCGCTGAAGGGCAGGGGTGAAAAATGGAAAGATGTGGTGTTGAGTTTTGAGCTATTAATAGTTTGCAGAAAGCCAGGAGAAATACACTGGCGATTGACGGCTATGGTTAAGGCGAAACGAATGAATGATGAGAGAATTTTTGATGTCTCTAGATTTGTAAAAGTGGATGCGGCATTCTCATCTCTTCATGCAAAGATTAAGAGAAGTATTGAGTCCTACGAAGAGTTATAGAGAAATTATGTCGATTATTGTAAAATTAAAAAAGTAGACACACATATCTTTCGAAAAATTATTAAAAGTTCACTGGACACCAAGGGGCAAACATATTCAGGGTTTTGATAAATGCGCCAAAGAAATTAAGTATATGAAAAAGGAAATACGCTAGTTCTCCCCAGAATCGGCATCATCGACGGATGACTCAATTTATCCGAAATACACTGGCAATTGAAAAAATGGGAACTTAACTCTCAGCATACAAAATTAAGGTATTAGGTTTAATAGCCTGAACTATAAGTGACTGGGCGCGTTAGGAGTAATAGGAGGCTGATATGAGGATATTTGTGATTGTTATTATTTTGACTGCAGGTGTTGGGCTTTGCTGGCAATGGCAAGATGCTCAAACAACCGAAAAAGAGCATCTTGCAGAGATGCAACTTGTCCAGCAAAGAATAACAGAGTTGGAAGAACAGTCGCGTCAGAGAAATGAATTAATGGCTTTTTTGGCCTGGCGTGCGCGATTAATAGGCGAGGAGGTTACAGTCGAAGAGGTTCGCAAAAGTCTATCTACTATATCTGAACCTTCGTTAGAAGTGGTGTTGGAGCAGTTGCGGTCTCTTGGTGGATTGCCAGCGGATAATGAGCTAAAAATCC
Organism: Planctomycetota bacterium; assembly: GCA_028280785.1. Lineage (GTDB taxonomy): Bacteria > Planctomycetota > UBA11346 > UBA11346 > UBA11346 > JANQLF01. Next base: position 40,556 of record JANQLF010000313.1, on the reverse strand, counting down.
AGCCAGGTCTCTATCCGAAAGATCCTGTTCGTCTTAATAAGCTTATAGATGAGCAGAAACAGCGAGTAGATGCCTTGCGTAAGCAATACCCGCATAATGCCTGGCCTGGGCATGGTAGTTTAGGTTACTTTAGTCATCCGAAAGTAATCGCCGAGCGTCAGATTCTTTACGCATTATATGCGTATAAAAATGCACCAAACGCTGACGGAGATCAAGCTACCGCTTCACTTGAAACACAGTTGGCGTTGACAGTGGCTCAGTCGCTGATTTCTTATCGCAATTGTTATGATGATTGGAGTAAAATTGTTGAAATAAATTCTGACGAATTAGTTCCTGAAAAAATTATATTAGGTGTTCCACCTAAGGCAGATCAATAAAAGATGTTAAATAATTTGGAAATAAGGATGCATTTATCGTTTAAGCATTAAATAAACGGCTTTTTTGTACTCAGCTCTCACCCGTAAAACGCCCTAATTATCCCCGCTCCGGTAAATACCGAAAATGAAGCCATCACCCAAGCTGTGAGGAAATAGAGCACTATAAATCCAATATTGTAAGCGGCTGAATCCCAGAAATCGTGTTTTGCATTTTTCCCGTGTATTAATTGCGAGATGGGTGCGAGTATTACTGCGAGGGCAAAAACAAATCCTAAAATGCCTGTAATCCATAAAGCTTTAATGGCTAGTGTGTTTGTTGTTGCTGGGTCTTCCAACATGTGGTTACTGACCATCCATATAATCATCGAACTACTACCAAAGAGCATAACGGTGATTAACTGGCAACTTCGATTTAAAAAAACATCGTATGGAGATTCTTTTGGTGTAGTGGTAGTTCTCTCTTCTTGGTTCATGTTGTACCCTTTTCAATCGTTTTATAATGTAATGTTTATACACATGTTTAATATATCTAGGTGGAAACTGAAGCGAAAATATTTACAGGCTTTAATGGGTTTATATAAACTCATTATTAAGCACCTATAGCCTTCGTTTGTGCGTTGAGGTTCCACATTGGTACCTCAAGTTTGCTCTATAACATTTTATGTAAAAAGTAGTTATGACTAAACATCGCCTAAAATTGCAGGAAGAGGCCTTGTTGAGGCTGGTCTATCTGATCCGTGATAAGCGGGTTCTATTGGATGAGGATTTAGCCCAGTTATATGCTGTAGAGACCAAGCATTTGAATCGGGCGGTGAGTCGTAACGCGGAGCGTTTTCCGGATGATTTTATGTTTCAGTTAAGCAAAGAGGAATATGCGAACTGCCGTGGTGCTGATGCGGGGCACGGTGGGCGCCGCTATAATCCTTATGCCTTTACTGAGCAGGGTGTGGCGATGTTGTCGAGTGTTTTAAATAGCAAGCAGGCCGTTGCGGTGAACATCCAAATTATGCGTACCTTTGTGCGTTTGCGCAAAACACAGGAGACAGATCTTCTTTTGGCACGGCGCGTCCAAGAAATAGAGCGGCGTTTGGATTATGGTGAGCAATCACAGCGCAAGCAGGCGCGTTCGATTTCGGTTATTTTACGCGTGATTAAACAGATGCGTGATGCGAGTTTGGAGTCTGAAAATGAAAAAGAGCCGATAGGTTTTCAGATTGATTAATGTGTTATTATAAAAACGGCACCCTTAACCCTAGGAATTGATGATGGCTGCTACAAGTATGTTGAGCGGGTTAAGAGTGCCTAGTTATATATACTATTGTTGGTTAGCTGGCTTTGGCGATATTAACCGACGCTAAAAAGCCGCTCTTTTTAATCATGGTACTGATGCTCATGTTGCCAAATTCGAGAACACTTTTTCCACGAATGAAAAATAAGATCCATGAATTGCTGACTTCATAGGCGTAAGGTTTCCATGTGCCTCGGCGTACATCAGGTACATCAGACCCGGTTTGTGGCAAAGTCATTTTTGGAGCATCATTACCACCGATTAATATATTCATGGCTCGACCAACCAAAACGTTAGTTAATTCTAGTTGCACATCGAGTAAATCAGTGGTGGCAAATGGATCGCTATCATCACCAAACAGCATGCGTAGGTAAACTTCCTGCTGGAGCTGGCGTGGCATGAGCATGACGAATTGACCGGGCAGTGGGTCTTCGACAGTGATGCATGACCACTTGACGCCGCGTTTGGAAACAGGTGGCAAGTCTTCGACGCCGACTGGCCGATTGAACAGACCATAGCCCTCAAAAGTTTCTAGAACGGCGGTGCGTAATGCTTTGGCGATACCGCAATCTTGCAGTCTTTTTTCTTCGGCATCTTCTTTTGGATTTCGTAGGAGCTTCATCGTATTTCCTTTCCCTCTTGGGTTTCGATATGAATGAGCAAACGAAGCACCAAAGTTGGCACACGGGTTAAATATAGTAAGTAGTTAATTTACAAGTATTTATGGATTTCATGTGAAATGATTCATATGGATTGGAGGCGTGATTGTCATGACGTTTCTGTCATATGCTGCTAAATATGTCGCATGAGTATGCCCTTTAGAAGATTGGTAGCTGGAGGTAATTGTAGAAAATATCCAGGGCGTGTGGAAATTTTAATGTAGAACGATGTCAATAAGGGACGCACTAATTGACGAAGAGCACTTGGTGTTACTTGGTTATTTTAAGGTAAGGCTTTTGATCCATATTCATCTTGATTAGCGAAAGCCCCAATCAGATACTTCGCCTATGTTTAGCGCATTAATGCTTCTGATTCTGTCTACATGTCTCGCTGCAGAGCAACTCGACCCACAGATAAACGTGATGAATGCTGGTCAGGTGCTTGATGTTCGTCCAATGGTCAGTGCAGATAGAAAATATATAACATTTGGCGGCTTGAGCGCTGGCTCAAGCAGTTTGATTCGTATGCGCCGAGCAGATATTATTACTTTCCATGTGCTAGGCTTACAGGGATTTCACGATGGTCCTGAACAAATGTTGGCAGGGGATTGGTCTGGTCGGTCTGAATCGGCGAACAAGCAAACGGCTCCGTGGTCGATGCATGTCAGTGGCAAAATGGTAAAGGCCGCCTTTTTTAAAGAAATTAAAGAAATACGCTTAACGAATTTTAATAAGAAGAAGCAGCAATTAACGATGAGTTGTTACTATCCGATTCCAGGGACAGAAAGAAAAAGTGCAGTGACCGGGCAGGTAAAACCGCCTAAGAAAGAGGCTGTTTATTTACAAGGAAAATTTTCAGAAGATCTTCATACATTTTCCGGTGCTTATGTGCATGGCAAGGATCGCGGCTCTTTTAAACTTGAGAAAAAACACATTCAGTTACCAAAGCAGGTGAATGGCCGTTGGAGCGTACCGGTGGTGATTACACATCGAAAATCTCCCGGTTCTGATCCTTATTTATTTGAAATGACATTTGATGCAGGTCGTGTTAAAGAAAGTAAATGGTCTGCGGTAAAAAGCTGTTCTTGTATTCCGATGCGTTGGATTCCATCACGTCGAGAATTGGCTATGTTTGTTGCTTACAAAATGGAAAAAGAGGATAAGTATCTAACTTATGGAGTATTGAATGGAAAATTTAGTAAAGATTGGCAACAATTTGATGCTCACTTTTATTGCCCAGCATATGGCAGCGCTCATATTCAGATGCAAAAAGACAAAACGCCGTAAAGCCAAGTTTTATATGCTAGAGCATCTCAAATAAGTAATTATACTTAATTACATGCACATACGCGATACGCCGCTTCCTCGTAGTGCGGTCGTCCAGGAATTTAAAAGTCCGTATAAATTACGAACAACGTTAGGCTTGCTTGAGCCAGATATGCAGACCGTTGCTTTAGTCGTTTCTGGAGAAGGTGAGTGGTGGTTTGATGGTGAGTGGCATGCATTGAAGTCTGGTTGGATGAACTGGCGTTATCCCGAGGAGCGTAAGCGTATTCGTACCAATACACGCTATCGTACGATTGTTTTTCGTTTTCGTATGCAACGGCACGGAAAATTACGTTTGCCGCGTTTTTGTGCGTGGCGTGATGCGCATGCTGCTTGTTGTTGGGCAGAAGAACAATTAACAAAATATGCAAAAGAACCAGTTGATGCACTGCAAGCACGCCTTTGGTATGATCGTTTAATTTCAGAAGTTCAGGCTTGGCAAGATGCGCAAGCAGATCGACCGGAATTAATTGATGTGGCGCATCAGTTTATTGCACAACATGCTAGTGATGCAAATTTTGATGTGGCACAACTCTCTGAATTATTGCTAACAAGCGAGCGCAACCTGTTTCATGTATTTCAACAGCATCTAGAGAAAACACCGTTACAGTTTATTCAACAAGAACGAGTAGGTCAGGCCTGCGTGTTATTACAGCAAAGTGATGAGAGTATTGCTGCAATAGCTGAATCCTGTGGTTTCGGACATCCGCAAAGTTTTACTCGCGTATTTAAGCAAGTAATCGGTTTAACACCCAGTGCTTGGCGACAGGCTCATTAATTCAGCATTGCTTTCTTGAACCCAGTTAATTAAACGCTCGCGCAAATCATTAATGGTCGCGGCATATTGTGGGTCTGAAGCCAAATTAGTTAACTCATTTGGGTCTTTATTGCGATCATATAATTCATCGACATCACCAGGCGTCATCATGTAAGACCACTGTTTATTACGGATGGCGAAGCAATGACCGCTGTACCAATCTCTTGATAATAAAAAATTATTGTGGGGATCATGAATGAGCTCTTCACGTTTTGTTGCGGGAATATCTTGCAATGGTTGCCCCGGATCTCCGTGATGACTAAAAATGTATTCATGAACATGTGCATCATCGCCTGTTAAAAATGCTGCATGACTTTTGCCTTGTACGGAGTCAGGGCATGGAATATCAACTAATTCACAGAGTGTTGGATAAATGTCGGTGTTCGACATTTGTGCGTCGCCGCGATAGTGTTTGATCTTATTTGACCAATGCCAAATCATCGGTACGTGCGTTGTAGCACTATAGCAATCAACTCCCTTGCGAATTAGGCGATGATCACCCATGTAATCACCGTGGTCACTCGTGTAAATAATAATAGTATTATCTAATTGTTGAGTCTGTTCTAATGTGTCGATGACGCGGCCAATCGCGTCGTCAATTTGGCTGACCATGCCCCAATACGTTTTACGCAGTTGAATAATATCGTTGGGCTCAGGGTATTGACCGCTAAAGCGATCTAATTCTACAGCGATGCGTTGGCGTGCAGGTTTATTGTCCATTTCTCCTTCGCGCCATACGGGGCCAGGTACATCGACATTGTCATACATAGAGGCATAGGGTTCACAGACCATGTAGGGTGGATGTGGATCAGGAATGCTGAGCCAACAGCAGAATGGTTTATCACGATCTTCTTGTAAATATTCAATGCATGCATCTGCACACCAATTGGTAATGCTTGCCTGTGCTGGGGTTGGTTCTTCAGCTATCGGTGCTTGCATTTTATCGCTGCGCACTTCACACATGGCTTTTTCATCGTCTGTTCGAGGGTTATCCATCGCCGTATGGGTGGCAGTTGTATGATAATCTAGGTATTCGTCTAATTGATCGTTTGGGATGCAGTGATTTTTACCGATGAGTGCAGTGGTGTAGTGATGCGATTTTAAGTGATGAAATAAATCGTCATGTTTGTTTTGTAAAAATGATGCTCCGCTATTATTGGTAGATCCGCTCTGAATACCCCATTGCCCTGTAAACATGCCAACTCGTGATGGAACGCATATCGGACAGGAAACATGTGCGTCTAAGTAATTGCAGCCATTAGTGGCAAGCGCATCAATGTTTGGGGTTTGTATGAGGGGATTACCATTACAACCCAATGTATCAAAGCGTTGTTGGTCGGTGTAGATGATAAGGATATTTGGTTTCATCATTTCATACTAATCAGGTTGAATTGCTTGATATAGATGTTTTTGAGTTATAGTACAAAATACGCAATATACAAACATATTACGCAAATACCCGGACTGATGTGTCCGGGTATGAAAATCAAGAAATCTCTGTGCGATTAGACGGCTAATGCTTTGCGTCGTACCGCTAAGCGTTTGCATCGTTCGCCAAACGTCCAATTTGAATTGGCAAAATGAGCAACAATGCTGCGGCGTGAATAGTCACTCGTATTAGGTCCTGACATATGCAGCAATTTATTGTGAAAGATAACTGCACTACCTGGTTTTAATTCAACGGGAATGCCATCGTCTTTATTAAAGCCTTGCGCTTCTAAGAATGCGCGATTGATATCTTCGACATCGGGCTTTTCGTGCTCTAATAAATCAAGCTTATGCGAACCGGGAACAACCCATAAACATCCATTTTCAACTCGTGCTGGATCTAACGCAATCCACACACCGCAACCGGTTGATGGTTTGAAATCAAAATAATGTCCGTCTTGATGGTAGGGCTGCCACTGTCCGTGTTTGGGTGGTTTCATGATGACTTGTTGAGCGATCATATCGATGTCTTCACCGAGCAGGTCAGCGACTATTTCTAAACCGGGATAATATTTTCCTAAATTTTCAAAATATGGGAACTCATCATGCGGATGATGTAATTTAAATACACCAAGATGCTGTTCATTTTCATTTAATTCAACCTTGCCACTGCGTATTTGTGAGTCCCAACATACCGAATGTTCATCGACGCCATATTCAGCTTGACTAATTACATCATCAACGTTGCTTAAGATTTCCGCGATCTGCGCGTTGTCGATCAAACCTTCAACGATGAGGTAACCGTGATCTTGATAATGGTCGATTTGGGCCTGGCTGAGCATGGCTATTCCTTATGAATAATTGTTGTTGATGTCATTATAGGTACGAGAAACAACGCATACAAACATAGTTTTTAATTGATACTTGCTTATACTTATGAAATATTGCTATTATGCCAATTGAGATGCCCTACAATGCGCACCTGTCGCCACGACAGGATCTAGAGGAAATACTCGAGCTAGTGTCGATAGGTCGCTACCACATTCGTGGATCGTACGTTGGTGACCGCAGTGATGGCTGGCCTGTGCATCATTTTATGTATACGCTCGCCGGTGGGGCGGTCGCTGAGCTTCACGATCAAACCATTTATGCCAAGCCGCATACCTGGTGGTACTTGCCGCCAATGCCTGGGCATATTTATCGAACTGATCCTGAAGTTGGTTATTGGGAGGGTTTGTGGATAGAATGTCGCGGCCAACAAATCGAGCACTTATTAGAAATAGCTGGGATTGCTGAGCAGCGATCTATTGCGGATGTGCAAGATGCTTTGCCAGCAATTGAAGCACTGCACCAATTAGTGCAACGCGAGGGAGATCAAGCAGCCTTAGAAGCGGCAAGTTTATTGATGCGTGTAATCGCTTTGGTTGGCCGCTGTCATCGCGATGTGAGTCGTGATCCATTTACGATAGTTGTTGATAAAATTCAAAACTGGGTTGATCAACATATTGATCAGACAATTGATATTGAAGAGCTGGCACAGATTGCTGGGTTCAGCACATTTCATTTTTTACGCGTGTTTAAACAACATATGAGCATTACTCCGGGCGCATATATCGTCGCACGACGTATCCTGCGGGCGAAAACATTGTTACATCAAGGTCAATTAAACGTTAGTGAGGTCGGTCGTGCGGTCGGTTATGATCGTGTGCAGAATTTTTCCGCTGCATTTAAGCGCGAAACAGGTATGTCGCCTCGTCGTTACCTAAAATCATTAATGCAGGCGTAGTTTAATTTTCAGATTATGGTAAATGTCTTGTAAATTAATCATCTTTTATCACGGCTATTGAGGCGATATTAGCGAGGCACCACGCCGATGCGGCGGTCAACTGAAGCCAGTCACCAGGCGACCCTAATCCATAAAATAGCATGCTGATTATCCAGCAAACACTGGCAAGCATTTGTCCTAGCCATTCTACGCGCAACATCGCATTGAGTTTTGCGGAACGTGTTGTTGATTTGCTCGTGTTCTTACTGGAGCTTATTAACATTCGCACTCCTCGCCACAGCACGAAAGGTCATCAAGGAATATTCCCCATCTTCGGTACAGCTCTAGTCCTTCATCTGACATGCCAAGTGAATTGGCAATTGAAGACGCAACCACAGCAAAACGTTGACGGAATTTATAAATAAAGCAAAAGGATAGATTTTCTTGTCGAACTGATGGTCCGCATAAATAGAGACCAGAGGTAATTGTTGATTCATCATGTTCATTAAGTGCAGGAAATCCGTCATCACGGGGCTCAAATAAATCTGCTATGATTGAATGACTGCCAGTAAATCCACCAGCGAGAAGTGGCTGCGCTTTGGTTTCGAGAATGGTACCGTCCAGTGTGGTAATGACAAAGTTATCAGATATTTTTGTTACGTTAATGATGACCGTGTCAGGAAGAAGTGTGACGCGTTCTTGAAACCAAAATTCATTTATGCGTTCTAGTGAATAAGGTGAAAGCGTGTTGCTGGGATCAGAGGTATCTGGAACCCAGGGGCAGCCGCTGTCGATCATAGTGACATTTTTATTATTGGCGGCTAAATGATAAGCTGCATCAACACCGCTTTCGTAACCGCCGATAATAACAAAATCATCTCCTTCGAGGTCGCTATAGCTATCTATTGTTGAGGTGTGCACACATAAATTGCTGCCATCGAATCCGCTTAATCGTGGATATTGAAATTCTCCTGCCGCCCAAATGACATGTTTGGCCTGCATTGAACCATTTTCTAAATGAACACTAAATAAATTATTTTCATGTGTAATTTCAGTGACGTCAACGTGTTGTCTTACAGGTAGATTAAAATGTTTGGCTACCTCACATAGATGGGAAGCATACTGCTCACCAGTTGGATGTTCTGTTTGTAGGCTGAAGCCTGGAGAGGTGCCGATGGCAACAGCATTGATATCAAGGACACCAATAGAATTACTAGGAAAAGAAGGAGTGATAAATCGAGTTTCTGTTGGCCATAAATCAAATGACGCACCAACCGTATGGCGCTCAAGGATGACCATATTCTCAATGCCGGCGCTTTGTAGCGCTAAACTGACACCAATTCCAGCGGGACCACCACCGACGATCACTACATCAAAAATATCTGGATCGGAATGCTTTATCATCGCATAAGGCCAATTGTAATTTTATTATAAGAGAAGGAGCTATACATTAAAAATTCAAAGTCATACAGAAGGCAAATCGATTAGTGCTTTCGAAAACACCAGGGGATCGATGCACGACACCACCTTTTCCATGTTCGTCGCTACCGCAGAGGACGGCCGCAGCAAAATTTGGAACGGTTTGAATCATGGTGGGGTCTGGGACAATATCGCTGTTTTTGGTTCCTCTTGCCTTTAATAACGAGTAATCTACCGCTGTGTCTGGAACCCATTCAGTGCCTTTACCGCGATAAGTGCAAAATAATCGCATTGGGCCACGGTCGGTATGAAAACGTGGGCACATAGTTTCATCGAGGCGATGACAACGAAAAATATATTCACTAGCATTGCAGCGACTATCGAACCACTTTGCTAGTTCATAGATATCATCAGCTATCACAGCCATCGCATCGCGATGTGCATGTGGAATACTCATTAAGTGTGTATCCAGCCATTTAGAAAAACCCACTAAGGTTCCGGTCCAGTGAACATCAGGTAATGAATTATCTGAAATCTCTTTAACAGCTGAAATTAAATCATATTCTGCTTGTCGGTGCCATATAGTTAATGCATTTCCATCGTGCCCAGCGTCTTTAATAATTGAGGCGTCATTAGATTCGCGCAGCCAGTTATCATTTTTTATAATACTCATGATAATGCTGGCTCTGGCCATTGAGGAAATGGGTCGTTGAATTGAATCCAGGAATTTTCACCAGCAGCAAGTTCGTCGTCGTCTAATAAACAAGCGTTTAATACTAATGTAAGCTCTTGCTCATCCATATTGGCGCCGATTAATACTAATTCTTGCATCATGTCGCCCCATTCAGGATCCCAGTCACGTTCTATTTGCGCTATTGCTTCGGGGTCGTCATGTGGCCATTGTTCGCGTGGAACGAGTGCCCACCAACCACCACCCGGATCTATACGACACATGGTGCCTGCTTGATGAAAGATTGCTCGTTGGCGAGGCCGTGTTGCCAGCCACAAAAATCCTTTTGCGCGTAAAACTGTTTGTGCGAGTGAGCTCTGTAAAAACATCATAAATCGTTCACTTGATAAGGGGCGACGAGCGCGCCAAACAAATGAAGAAATGCCATAGGTCTCACTTTCTGGTGTATGTTCACCATTAAGCTCGCGTAGCCATCCAGGGCTTTCTTGCGCTGCGTCCATGTCAAATCGACCAGTAGCCATGACTCGTTCTAGTGAAACCTTGCCAAATTCCGCTACGACCTGGTCAGCATTTGGATTGAGATGGTGTAATATTTCTTTTAAATATTCTAACTCTTCAGTATTAACTAAATCAGCTTTATTTAAAACTAGGACGTCAGCAAATTCAACCTGATCCAATAAGAGATCGGCAATGATCCGATCATCATCGTCACCGAGTTCCATCTTGCGTGCTTTTAAATCGTCGGGCGAACGGTAATCGCGTAAAAATGCTGCAGCATCAACCATGGTCACCATCGTATCCAGATGCGCTATGGTGCCGAGACTGGTTCCATCTTCTTGTTCAAATGTGAAGGTCTGTGCAACGGGTAGAGGTTCACTGATGCCAGTTGATTCGATTACTAAATAATCGAAGCGACCTTCATTAGCAAGGCGACCTACCTCGATAAGCAAATCTTCGCGCAGTGTACAACAAATGCACCCATTACTCATCTCTACTAGTGCTTCGTCCGTCCGACTAAGTGACGATTCGCCACTTACGAGTGCAGCATCAATATTCACCTCACTCATGTCGTTAACGATGACGGCAACGCGACGGCCTTCTCTGTTGCTGAGGATATGATTGAGCAGCGCTGTTTTACCTGCCCCAAGAAAGCCTGAGAGTACGGTGACGGGGAGTCGTTGATCAGTAGTTGTCATGGTAAGTCCATTATGAAATCAAAATTCATTGCCGATAAATTTGGAGCCTAAATCCAGAGGTGGCTCAAAGTGAATCCTTGACCATATTACTTATTGCAACATTGTTGCAATAGCATGAGCAATAAAGATCTGCCAATGCAGACATCCTGGGAAGAGGCATTCGACACATTGCTGTGGGGTGCTGATGGTTTGATGCCAGTAACCACCGTTCAAGTAGATACTGGAACTGTACTTATGTCAGCCTGGGTAAGTAGGGCGGCCTTGCGGAAAACGCTTGAGATAAATAAAGCGGTCTATTGGTCACGAAGCAGGCAGGAACTTTGGGTAAAGGGTGAGACCTCAGGCAATGTGCAGCACCTTTGTGAAGTACGCGTGGACTGCGACGGTGATGCTTTGCTATACATCGTTGATGCTGCTGGACCAACCTGCCATACCGGTCGTCAGTCTTGCTTTAGTTGGAAGCTTTCTCCGGATACTGGCTTGGTTTGTGATCGAAAGATTGAAGAGCAACCATCTCAAGACCACCATGCATAGCATTACGTGATTTAACAAACAATAATTTACTACTAGGTGATTTAAGTGGTATGAAGAAAAATATATTAATTAAAAATGCCCAGTTGGTTAACGAAGGTGAAGTATATGTATCGGATCTACGTATTTGTGGTGAGCGCATAGAAAAAATTGCTGACTCGATTACTCCCATGAGTAATGATGAAGTTGTTGATGCATCAGGACTGTATTTGATTCCTGGAATGATTGATGATCAGGTTCATTTTCGTGAGCCAGGTTTGGCGCATAAAGGAACCATTGCCAGTGAATCTCGTGCAGCGGTAGCTGGTGGCATTACCAGTTTTATGGAAATGCCAAATGTAAACCCTTCGACTACGACTATCGAAGCACTTGAGAGTAAATTTAAAATTGCTGAAAAAACTGCCGCTGCTAACTACTCGTTTTATTTAGGAGCTACTGAAGCAAATATAGATGAAATTAAGCGTGTTGATCCAACAAAGCACTGTGGGGTGAAAGTCTTTATGGGTGCATCAACGGGTAGCCTGCTGGTAGAGGATCCTGCAGCTCTTGAACATATATTTCGAGAAGCACCAGGGCTTATTGCGACGCATTGTGAGAGCGGTCCTGTTATTGCGAAAAATTTGGAACGCGCCATGAGTCTGAATCGCCCACTCGTGGCAGCGGATCATCCGGTTATTCGTGACACTGAAGCCTGTTATGCTTCATCGTCAATGGCGGTCGGTTTTGCGAAAAAGCATGGCACTAAATTACATGTCTTACATCTCACAACGGAAAAAGAATTAAGTCTATTTGAAAAGGGACCTATTACTTCAAAGCAAATTACAGCTGAAGCATGTGTCCATCATTTATGGTTTTGTGATCAAGATTACACTGAAAAAGGAAATCTGATTAAATGCAATCCAGCCATTAAGGCTGCGAGTGATCGCGATGCCATTATTCAGGCATTGCATGACGGTCGTATTGATATTATTGCCACAGACCATGCCCCGCATACTTGGGAAGAAAAACAGCAAGAATTTATGGCTGCACCAGCGGGATTGCCGTTGGTGCAGCATGCTCTGCTGACCTTGTTTGATCACGTGAAGCATGATCGCATGTCTCTTGCGCAAGTTGTTGAAAAGACGGCACATAATCCTGCAATCCGCTATGGCGTTGTGGACCGCGGTTATTTGCGCGAAGGTTATTTTGCTGATCTAGCTTTGGTGGACATGGGAACTCCATGTGCGGTAACTAAAGAGAACACGCTGTTCCATTGTGGTTGGTCTCCTTATATGGGACATAAGTTTAGCTCTAGTATTGCTAGTACTTGGGTAAATGGGTATCTAGTATTCGATGGCCAGGAAGTACAAGAGCGTTCGCTGAATTCAAAACGTCTAGCTTTTAGTCCTGTTTAATTATTAGTGGGGGCCGGTAATATTTTTGAAAAAATATCTTTAAGGTCTTGTGCTCTATATGGTTTTGCTAACGACCCGTTTAGTCCGTTTTCATTTAATTGAGCTAAAACCGAGTCATCCATATAGCCAGTTGCGATCACAATCGGGAGAGTTGAATGTATCGCTCGTAAAGCAAAGAATGTTTCGCGTCCATCCATTTCAGGCATAATCATATCTAACAATACAGCATCTATTTTTTGTTTATGTTTTTGATAGACGTCAAGACCATCTTTGCCATCTTTTGCACTGAAAGTTTGATACCCTAGTTCTTGTAATAATGTAGCAGCCATATCTCGCAAAATACCTTCGTCGTCAATAATTAAAATGCAGCCAGAGCCTTGTTGCTGAGTGTTATTTTTTTGCAAGGTATCTGAGGCCTGCTCACTTGCCGGCAGATAAATTGTGAATGTTGAGCCCTTGTCTATGACGCTGCTGACTTCAATAGCACCTTGGTGCCCTTTGACGATGCCGTAGACAGCTGCCAACCCTAGCCCTGTACCTTGGTTGTGACCCTTTGTGGTATAAAAGGGTTCAAATATTTTATCTAAATCTTCTGGGGCAATTCCGATACCGTCATCATTAACTTCTAATAAAATGTAATCACCAGCTGTTAATTCAAATGCATTTATGATTTTTTCTTCTGTTAATTGAATGCTTTTGGTAGATATGCTAATCTTTCCGCCATTTTGCATCGCATGGCTGGCATTGACTCCCAAATTAATAATGATGTTTTCAATTTGTGCTGCATTAGCCATAATGCTAGCAGTGTCATCCTCGTAGTTAGTTATAATTTCTATTTTTTTGTCAATACTTCTTTTTAATAAGGCGATGGCATCATTGATTACCGGTGTTATACGTGTTGGTTTAAGAGACAAGTCGCCTTTTCTGGCAAAGGCAAGCATTTGTTTAATTAACGATGCGGCTTGTTCACCGGCATTATTGATCATATCGAGATATTCAATTTGATCTGGTTTTGCATTGAGCCGTAAAATATCAGAAGCGCCAATAATGCCACCCAGCATATTGTTAAAGTCATGAGCCACACCGCCAGCAAGTGTTCCTACCGCTTCCATTTTTCTGGCTTGCAATAAATCATGCTCTAATTTTCGCCTTGTTGTAATATCGATACCAATGCTGAGCATTTCGGTCACGTTACCAGCTTCATCTAAGCTTGCTCGGTTGCTCCATTGCATGTACAAAAGTTTACCATCTTTAGTAATGTTTTCGTTTTCATTAATAATGTAATCATTAGGATGATTGAACGCATCATCTACCATGGATACTAAATCACGCCCATCTTTTTCCTCTTTTGCCAAGATGGTTCCTATTATGTGTTTGCCTAAGATTTCTTTTTTAGTGTAACCAAACAAGTGTAGCCCATATCTATTGATGTATTTTATTTTTCCATGTGGATCTAAGCGTAAAATAACGCAATTAGCGCTCTCAACTAGATCTCGGTAAGCGCGCTCTTGTTCTTGGAGGAGAGCTGTCCGGATGCGAACACGGTTATTAAGAACGCGATTGGTGAAAAACAGAAATACGGCGACGATGATAATGAATCCTGCAAAGGCGAGTAGCCAAACTGGTAAAATCGTTTTCTCAATGTTTTCACCACCCATCCAAAAATTGAGACGTTGATAATAGAAACTGTTGGCATCTTGTTTCCAGAACTTGAGTGCTGAGTCTAGATTAGTTAGCAGATCTGTGTTCATTCCTTTTTTTGTTGCAAAAAAAACGGAGAAGGGGGCGAATTGTATTGTACTTGGCACAAGCCCATATTTCTCAGCGTGTCTGAGCCCGAAATGTTGTGGTGCGATGCCTGCTTCAATTTCTTTTTTTGCAATAGCTGTAAAAATATCTGCATGAGTTGGAAATTCTTTAAAGGTACAATTGAGCCCAAGTCGTTTTGCAAGAGAGATGAAATTAGCCCCGTTGATATCTCGGTGCATGATACCGACCATTGAATCGTTGAGATCGCGTATGCCTGAAATTTTCGAGCCTGGTCGGATGAATGCTTGGCCCCAAATGTCACATACAGCCTCAGAGCTGTAGTCCATGCTTTTTGCGCGTTCAGGTGAATAGGCGATTGTTGTCATAATGTCAATTTCGCCCGATTGTAGGCGCTTGAGACAGGTGGCCCAATCACCAGCTATAAACTCTAATTGCCAGCCATGCTGTTTAGCTACTTCATTGATGATATTTGGGTATAATCCATCTGCTAGTTGATCATCATTAAAAAAATTAAGTGGATGTAAGGGGAAGGTGCCTATGCGTACTAATCGTTGTTGCTCTTGAGCATAAAGACCACCAGCAGTCGCATATACGCAAAACAATAGGGCCAGGAAGAATGAAATTCTCAAGCAACACAATCTAACGAGGCTATGCATCGTACTACATTGTGCTGAATGATAGTAATCTATCAACGACTGAGGCCTAAATTAGCCCCCAGCACCAGCTAATCTGAAATCTATATGGTGATGTTTGTTAGCGTTTAAGTCGTCGAAAGTCTGAGTGGTTCCGTTGTCAGTATAGGTACCGTTGGGAGAGATTTCGGCGTTAAACAATGTGTGTGGTAATAGAATGCGTATACGCCGCTTGCTGAGTGGTGCCACGTATTCAAAGGCGCCAATGTCAATCGTTGCATCACTGGTGCGTGATTTTGATTCGTGATGTTTTTTATATTCATTATTAATAGAGATGCTGTGGGTGGTTCCAGCATTTATTGCTGCAGAACTTGCCAGTAGGGTGAAGTCTTGAGAACCAAGATTGGTAAATTGTGGTGATGAACCAGTGATGTTGCCACCTAAATTATTAACGCTTCCATTTAGGGTACTATGACAATTGACGTAGCCATTTTTGAACCAGTTATTTCGAAGATTAAGCGTGCCATTTGAATCAACCATCGATAACTCTGATCCTGATGCAGTAACATAGACGAGGTTATTGCGTGCATCGCAGGTTTCGCTGTTGGTAGAAAGACGCAGCAGCGTAGTGCGCCCACTACGTGTAGAAACGACAGTGTTATTGTAGAGGTACAGTGTGCCTTTGCGATATTTACTTGTATTACCGCTATCCCCACCGTAGTGAATGATCTGTCGATTACCGCTATCCGGTTCAATTAAAACATTACCGTACACATAAGTGGAGCGGTAAGCGGGATTATTATATAAACTTGCGGTGTTCTCGACATCAACGAGGTCGATTTGTCTATTGGCACTTTCGATCCAACAATAGCGAATGGTTGTGCCAACAGACCGGTCTTTCAGATTGTTGCCTAAGCAGCCACTGCGTAGAGAGCCGAATCTACAATATTGATAGGTGATGCCTACGGCTGATGTGTAGGTATTATGCTCGAGGTAGCTACCGTTGATTCCGTTGTCGTATAAATGACAGGAATCAATGAGAATGTCCTGGGTGTCTCCGTCGCTGATGCCACAAAAAATTCCATTTGCGGAATCATGAATAATACAATTGCGCACCGTAATATGTTGGCCGCGTTCAATGTGAATCGATGCGGCATTGACGGCATAATTATCAGGATTGCCATAATCATCGGTAAAGGCGTATGCAGGTCTGGCACTGCGTATTTCTAAATTTTCAATCTCGATATATCGGGCGATATCATTGGCAGGAATGCTTGATCCACCTATTTTAATAATGCTGCGCTTTTCATTCCAGTAGCTAAGCGCTTGTCTGGTTGAGGCCCCATTGCCTGTTATGACGGGATAATTATTTCCATTGGGCACACCAATGATGCGAATTGGTGATGCAGCTGTTCCTTGCCGATTAATGACCCATTTTTCTTTATAGGCAGCAGCCCGCCAATGGATGTAAACAGTATCGCCAGCCTGTAATGATTCCCATGGTACATCACCGATAGCATTCAATTGTCCTGCATTTGGTCCAACGTTATACGTTGCTGCTGATAGCAAAGTGCAAAGAGATGTAAGGCAGGTGCTTAATAAACTGCGCATAACGTGTATCTTAAGACGTCTCAGCGTTTACAATTAATTAATATCGTTCAGAGCCTGAGGTATATTACACTCAACAGTTAACTGAAGAAATACCAGTCAGTTCCATTTATGTACCATGGTCCTACCTAGACTTTAAGAGAAAATGCTTACGCTATCATTTGTTTCCAACCGTAATGAGAATGAAGGAATGTTATGCGCCGACGAAGTACTAGTGGTGGAGGATCGCGTGGTAGACGAGCGCGAAGAGCTACGGGTCGGCATAAACGTAAACAACAAGAGCCAGTCTACGAAGAAGGAATGGATATGGCAGAAGCCCTGAATTTGTTTCATCAGGAGCAAGTGCAGGGCTTAGCAGAACTGGGCTTTAAGGTTGCATCGAGTTTGCCAACCTGTCACGAACGACAAATGCGGCCTGCAATTGAAATAGTAGGTAGACTCATGGCAATTAAATGCTTAATGGGCTGGGTTTGCATTCCTAAAGAAATGGCATCGAATCAACAAATACAAGAATGCATCTCAAAGAATAAATTGGCCAAGTATTTAGGCGATGAAGAAAAGGAAATATTTAAATTAAAAAGGTCACAAGCACGAGAAGAGCATGTGGATAATATCGGTTGGAAATTTGAAAATGCTTGGCCCTTGGCTTGGATACTGGGTTATGACGAAATTCCTGATTTTTACGGAAATCGGCTCGATGGCGATCACATTAAAGCTCTTTTAATTGACTACGCACCGGGAATGGGTGCAGATCTTACGCAATGGGTATCTTCACAAGAGATAAAACCTGAATTCGAAGTAACATTACTTGAGCATACGTTTTACTGCGTTCATAATGCAGTGCGTAGCGCTCAGTTGGGAAGAGATACCGTGCCGGAAGGCTTTCATCCTGTGATTCATGGAGGTGTCATTCATGAAAGACGCCATGCACTGACTTGGGCCTTGTCACCTGGAGTCAAATGGGACGACACTGATTTAAGTACGTAACATCGAATATGTTAATTATTTAATTCTCGAATAATTCGTGATAGTTCACCGACTCGGAATGGTTTTTGAATAAAAGCTTTCGCGCCATCCTGTAACATTTGATTGACATCTGCATCGCGTGTAAATCCGCTGGTGATGATAATATTGATGTCTTTATTTATTTTTCGTAATTCTATAAATACATCCTTACCATTGATGCCAGGCATAATCATATCTAGCAAAACGGTGTCGAATTTATCTGGATTGTTCCGGGCCAAATCAATACCTTGCTGGCCATTCTCGGCGGTTTCCACCTCATAGCCAAGGCCTTCGAGTAAATCGGCACAGATTTTCCTGATCGTCTCTTCATCATCAATGATAAGAATACTACCGTTTCCTTCAGCGATATTTAAACTTTTAGCCAATGAGTCATTTGTATGAGATTGAGAAATGGGCAAACTAATGGTTAAAGTCGTGCCTTTGCCGCTTTCACTGTCAACTTCTATTATTCCACCATGGTCACAAACGGTGCCGTAGACGGCTGATAAACCAAGGCCAGTGCCTTTGCCGACGCCTTTGGTTGTAAAAAATGGTTCGAAAATAAACGAGATAATATTGGGGTCTATGCCTACACCAGTATCGCTGATGGTGATCGTGAAAAATTCACCTGGTTTAATGTCAAATGTACTATTTTGACAATACTGTTCATCATAATGAATATTGGTTGTGCTCACACTAAATGTTCCGCCATTTGGCATGGCATCTCGTGCATTGACGCCGAGATTGATAATGGCGCTTTCAATTTGGCTTTGATCCCCATTTATATGATGGTTTTGTGCTGCTAAGTCTGTCTTAATATTGATGCGCTTATCAAAACTACGTTGTAATAAACTGAGTACATTTTCTAAAGAATGGTGAATATCAATAATTTTAGATTCTGTTTTACCTTTACGAGAGAAGGTGAGCAGTTGTTGAGTTAAATCTGCTGCACGCAGTGACGTGTCGATGATTCCTTGTACGTATTTAGATTGCTGAGCATTCTCAATAGATAAGTTTAATAATTCTGAAGTAGCTATTACCCCAGCTAACATGTTATTAAAGTCATGTGCAATACCGCCAGCTAATTGTCCGATGCTTTCCATCTTTTGAGCCTGGCGCAGTTGATCTTCAATTTCTTGTTGCTTGGAGATATCACGAAATACGAATACCGAACCTATTTCTTTTTGTTCGACATTTTTTATTGGAGCAGCATTGCAAGATACGATCACTTCTTTGTTGTAGGGTGATTGCAATATGAAAGGGGAGCGAATGCCGGTGTTGTCAGCCTCTTGTTGTAGGAGGATACGATAATCAGTGATTTTTTCATGGTTACTAGCAAATCGAAGAGTGATGATATCAGCGAGAATTTTTCCTTCGCATAAATCGAAGGATTGTCCAATTAATGCCTCTGCGACTGGATTCATGCGTTCAATGTGAAAAGAATTATCAGTGGCAATAACAGCATCGGCAATTGAGTTTAGCGTAATGCGAAGGTTCTCTTCTTTATTTAACAAAACTTGGTGAGCGGACTTTCGGTCAGTGATATCAACGAGTGTACCTCTGACGAGCTGGCGATCTTTGTCAGGGACATGTTGTAAGCTAATTTCGCAATAAATAAGGTCATTGCTTTTGTTGATATGTTCCCATTCGAAGGTGATGTGCTTACCGGAAATAGCTTCACTGACATAGTGTTTAGCCATTTCTTCAGAGCGCCGTCCGTTTGATTGAAGCTCGGGACTTACTTGTGCAGGACCAATGCTTTTTAGCTCATCAGCATTCATTTGAAATAGTGCTTCGGCAGCGCTATTTACTTCGATGAATTTTCCGGTGTTCAAATCAAATAAGACGATGGCTTCAGGTGCATATTGAATTAAGTCACGATAGCGTTGTTCGCTCGACTCAAGCGCTTCGTAAACCTGAATGCGATCAATTTCTGCATGAATACGAGGCGCAAAAATTTCCATTATTAATTTATGTAATGCCGTATCTTGCAATTCTTGTTTGTACAAGGTTACTAATAAACCGATGACCTTGCCGTCTTCACTGGTTAAAGGGACGCCAACATAGGCTTCTACACCCATTTCCTGCAGTAGAATATCTTTAGGGAACTGCTGTTGCGTTTGTGAAGGATAGATGCATGTCGTATTAGTCATGACATTTGAGCAAGGCGTATCCTCAAGGGCGTAGTTAAAATTATCGACAATTTCACCATTTACATAAGTGGAAATGGTGTCGATGCTGTGATTCAGTTCATTATAAAGTCCTATGAATGCATAATCGGCATCGAGTGATTTTGCCACTTCACTTACAAAGGTATTTAAAAATGCGCTGCCAGTTTTGGTGGCTGTGTGATCAGTTATTTGTAATAAGGCATCTTCAGATTTCTTTTGCTGAGTAATGTCAACAACGCTACCAGCCATACTGATAGGCTTGCCTTGCTCATCAAATTGGGCGCCGCCCCAACCTTCCAGCCAGTGAATACTATTATCAGGCCAACGAATGCGATGTTTTACATTAAAATTTGGCTGCTGCCCTTTAAGGCATACGTCAATTTGTTTAAGAACTTCGTCTAAATCATCTTGTAGGATTAAAGCTTGATAGTCTTGAAATGAACCGCCAAATGTACCAGGTTCTAAGCCAAATATACTTTCAACATTCTGTGACCAGGTGACACGATCAGCAGCGATATCCCAATGCCAGGTGCCAATTTTACTAATTTCTTGGGACTTGCGATAAAATTCGAGCTCTGACTGCGGCTGCTTGTCGTTTGTGTTAGAATGAGACATGTGACTATATCTAGCTTAGTGCAGTGCGGTGCACTCACAATCATCATTCGCTAATATTTACCAGCGCACACCAAATATGAGGTTGGTGTGCCAGTAACCAGCGTTTCGGCGGGGAGCACCAAGTACATGAACGTCGGTGTCGGAGAAGCGTAAATCAACACCAACGAGCCAATGATCTTTGAAGATATAATAACCACCCATATTGATCCAAAAACCGGTTCCAGAGTCTTCGTCACTTGCATTTAATGCACCAGAGGCTTCGAGTTCAACATCGATCATGCTGACTCCGGCACCAATATGCAAAGCAGTATTATGTGAGGGGACATCCATGACAAAGCGAAGTCCAACGTCTAATTCGGTTATGGTTGAATCGAGATCGATGCCGTTATTACTGCCATCCGATTCTGCGGTAAAATAATCGATAGCTATATGCAGGGGCCATTCTTCTCGACCAAAATCGAAGAGTACACCCATTTCGCTGTAGTCATCGACTGGCCTCCAATTACCACCTTCGAGGTATTTATTGCCGACCGCGAGAAAAACGTTTGCAGTGAAGCTATTGAATTCATCAAAGTCCGTCTCGGTGATATATTTTCTATATTCAGAGACTTCCGTAATTTCTACGGCATAGGTATAGGATTGCATGAAGCTGATTAATATGAATCCAATGATAAATTGACGCATTACCAATGATATCCTACCATTAATCCATAAGCATAATGGTCTGGTGTTAATAATTTATTATCTTCGATATCATCGATGACAGCAGAATAACGTAAATCGACTCCGATATTCCATTGATTTTGCCAGCGATAATAAAGGCCGGCATTTAACCAAAAACCGGTTTCTGATCCTGAGTCGCTTACACCATCAATGCTGAGTTCATCTTCAATAAAGGCGATTCCGGCACCAAAATACGATTTCCAGTTAATTGTTGGATCATCAATGTGAAAGCGCGCACCAATGTCGAGTTCTGTTAATTCACCTTCAACGTTTTGGCCGCGAAAGGTGCCTTCTTCACTCGAAAATTTGTAATCTATAGCAATATTGGCCAGCCAGCCTCTTTTGCCGATGTCGAACATAACACCAACATTTGGTTGAAATTGAGCACCCGACCATTCGTCGGCTAAAAGTTTATTGATCCCGCCAAATATACCGAGGTTGCCAGACCAATTTTGATCTTGGCGCTCACGAATACGTGCAAGGTAAGTACTGTCTGGATTAGCGAGCAGGCTTTCTGCGGCCATAGGAACGCAAATACAGATGAGGAGACCACTTAAAATAAACAGCTTTGACATGGAGGCCCCGACTATAGGTCGGTGGTTGCGTTCTCAATGCACAAGATCGTAGCAGCTCATCAACTGTTCACCACGGCTTGCCTTGGGAGCACAGTTGTAAGCTAAGTGACAGGAAGACCTTAGTTTAGTCGAGATTGTTTTTGTTGATAAACAATCCGGTCAAAATCTTGGGTGCGAAGAATGTACTTTTTTCCGGCATGACGATGTCGCTATTTTCCAGACCAGCATCAGCAACAGCCATCAGTTCATCAATCGAAACTGGGTGGAGGGCCACAGCTATATCGTAATCACCTTTATCGACACTAGCCTGCATCGCTTCTAATTCAGATTCAGCATAATAGTCAAAGTGCTTCGGATCGACGATCATGCTGTGATTAAGGCCTAGGTGTGGATAGACTTCGCGTTCGAGAATGCTGCAATCGAGTCGACCAACAACATCTTCTGGCACGTCGATGGCATCAATTAAATAAGAGCCATTTTTAGTATAAATACAAAATTGATGCTTTTCAGGCGTATGAAAATTGTCACAAGCTTTGATGTTTAATTTATCTTTAATGCTATCAAAGCTATGAGTGCCATTAATGACACGATTGTAGGCTAGAATTTTTGCATCTTCAACAATGTAGGATAGCAAGTGACTTTGTTCATTTTTTAATGCGGCATGGTAACGATGATGACCATCAGCAATATACAGAGGATTTTCGGCAATCAGTGATTGAAGCTGTTTACCATGTTCGCTGTCTTGACTGACACGAAAAACGCGGTTTTGAATCCCATGTAATTCGCTTAGTCCATTAAAGTCACTGGTAAATTGATAGAGGGGTTCTTCGCTGTCACAGATCGCATTGAGTATGGGCGTAACTGCGGATTTTGTCAGAAAAAAGACAGGGCCAGTGGTATGGCCGATGCTTTGTGCAAGAGCAATGCGCCCTTTGACTTTATCATCAAAAGTTTTTTCGTGACGAATGACTTGATGTTCGCTGTAATCTGAAACAGCTGTAGCAGCAAAAAAGCCAAGTCGTTTTAAATTATCGCCATAACTTTGTTCGTATACATAATAAGCGCCATCATTATCTTCGATTAGCGATTCGTTTTCTAATAAAGCTTTCAAGGCCCCTGGAGCATCTGGACCAAGGGTAACATGATAAACCGATTTGTCGTTATTTTGTAATAAGGCTTCTAATTCAGTGCCTGGTTTAATTACATCATAGGGCGGTGCTGTAACATCAGCAACATGCTCTGGATGTGGTCGTAATCCACGTAGTCCAGTGATGGCAGTCATAATTATCCTTTATGTGAATTTATTTTTTAGGGCCAAGATAAGCGAGAATGCGTGCTAGTTCCATTTTAAGATCTTGACGTGGAACAATTAAATCAACTTGGCCATGTTCGTGACAAAATTCAGCTGTTTGAAAGCCTTCGGGTAATTTTTGTTTAATTGTTTGCTCAATAACGCTTGGACCAGCAAAACCAATTAATGCTTTTGGTTCAGCGATATTTAAATCACCTAAGGTTGCAAAGCTTGCGGTAACACCGCCAAAGGTGGGTCGCGTTAATATGGAAATGAAAGGAAGGCGCGCATCGCTATGGCGCTGGAGTGCTCCGCTGACCTTTGCCATTTGCATTAATGACAAAATGCCTTCTTGCATGCGGGCTCCACCTGAGGCTGAGATAATAATCACCGGAAGCTGTTCTTCGGTGGCTACTTCAACCATGCGCGTGAGGCGTTCACCTACGGCTGAACCCATCGATCCGCCATTAAAACGAAAATCCATGACGCCGAGGGCAACATTGCGCGCTTCTATTTGTCCACTGCCTGTAATGACAGCGTCTTTGAGATTAGTTTTTTTCTGTGCTGCCGAAATGCGATCTGGGTATTTTTGTGAATCGACAAATTTAAGTGGGTCAGCAGAGCTTATATTTTCGTCCCATTCTTTCCAGGTGCCGTCATCAATGAGCATCTCAACGCGGCGTTGAGCCGTCATGGGAAAATGGTGGCCACATTCAGGACAGGTGTCGAGACGTTCTTCCACCAATCGTTTGAAAACACTCTTTTGGCAACTTGGACATTTCACCCACAAACCATCAGGGATCTTTTTCGGATCTTTGCGTCCACTGCCCCAGCGTAAGCGATCAAGTACCATACCGCTCCTTGGTAGGCGGTAATCTATAGACCGAGTTCCCTTTACAACGGCTGTTTGGGAGTGGGCGCTGAAAATGTGATGAAAGGATCGAGTGGCGGTATGCTAACTGATTGCTGGCGAGTCTGTGCTTTTAAGTTCTTAACTTGTCATGATTTACTAGCGAGTTTTCAGCTTCTGTTATGCAGTTCTCTTGCGTAAAGCAGCTTCTCTATAGCCTGTTCAAATCAGGAGTTCCAGACATGAAGATCATGCAAATGCTGATGTTAAGCGGCCTCTTAGTGATGGTTCACGGTCTCTGTGCCGTCGAAGCAAATATGGCCAAGCGTGGCAATGTGCGCTTTGGTCCAAGCACCAAAGATGGTGGCATTGTCTGTACATTGAATGCAGGAACGTCAGTTGAGATCTTGGGTAAAGCTGAGGGATCAAACAACTGGTATAAAATCAAATTTCCAGCAGCAGGTGTTGCTTGGATGCACTCGATGAATTTAGCAAAAACTGATCAAGAACGCGTCTTGCGCGTGACTCAAGACGGCGCCAATGTCCGTCGTGATGCGACCAGCGGTTCGAAGGAAGTTATCAAATTGAATCGTAACGATACAGTCCGTTGGAAGGGTCCTAAAGTTGGCCAATGGTATGCTGTGTATGTGCCGACTGCAGTTGCCTATGTCCATACCAGCGTTCTCCACATCAAAGATGAGAATGAAAAGAAAGTTGATGCAGAGCCTGCAGCAGCTGATCCGCAAGCCGAAGCAAAGCCAAATAATAAAATTACCAGTGGCCCGTTAACCAATGATAAGCATGCCAGTCACCCAACTGATAAAGTATGGCGCAGTGCTTTGGCAACCTACGAGGATTACTACCAGCAATTACAAAAAGATAGCGGTAAAGCTTTGCATTTAGATTGGGATGGTTTGTCAGCTCAATTAAAACAAGTAACGCAGGACCATCCAGAATTACGAACGCGCGTTCTGGCAGAGCGCTTACGTCGCGGTATTACGCGCGTGGTTAATTCGGCGGGAAGCGAAAAAGCACCAAGTATTAGTGAAGGTACCAAGCCGAAGACTGAAGTTGCCGTTAAAAAAGATCCGGAGCCAACAGCGACCGAAACCAAAACGGACCCTGTTGTTAAAACAGATCCAGTACCTGCTGACACTGAGAAAAAGCCAGACATAGCTGTGATAGCTAAAACTGATAAAGGCGTTCAGGGTTGGGTTGATGAATTAGAAGTGCCAGCCATCGGTGTTAAATTCGTTCTATTGGGTGACAATGGCATCTCTGCATTTATTAAATTAAAAGACGGTCTGAAAACTAACCTTAAAGATCTACACTGGCAAACCGTCCGCGTCGACGGTGAAACGCAGATAGTCGATCACGAGGTGGATGCGAAATACAAAGGTATTCCACTGATCATCGTCAGCGAACTTAAAGTAGTTAAATAGCGAACTGGTATCAGTCTTTGTATTGGTCTTAGTCTTAGTTTCCAAAATTGGAGGCTAAGACTTAATACTAAGACTAATCCTCATACTAGTTAGCTATAATATGCTAGCCTCCGCCAACAAATGTAACTATCTCAACACTATCACCGTCGCTGAGTTTATGTTCGGCATGTTCTGCCCGACGCACTAATTGTTTATTCACTTCAACGGCAACTCTCGTACTTGGTAATTCAAGGCTCGCTAATAAATCACTAATGGTGCCGTCGTCATCTAATGTTTTTGCTTCGCCATTAACCATAATATTCATTATTTAATTCCCAGTTCACGAGCTTGTGCTTCGACTAGCTCTAGGCCTTCAGTATCAAAGTTTTGACAGTCTGTATGGCGCTTCAGGCTCCACAAGGCAACAAGGAGGTTGCGACGAAATTGTGCGTAGGAAATGCGGCCAAGGGCGCGGCCTTGTGTAAAGGTCGAAAATTCCTCTTCGCGTAATTGCAAGATATCGTGCTCTGAGTCCTCACCGATAAACCGTTGATCACCGGATGGAACCGAAAATTTATTCCATGGACAAACTTCTTGGCAAATATCGCAGCCATACCACCAGCCTTGAAAATGTTTGGCTAGAGATTTTTCAATAACGCCCTGATGTTCGATGGTCAAATAACTGATGCAGCGTTCAGAGAGCACGCGTCGATCTATCAACGCATGAGTCGGACAATGGTCATGACAGGCGGTGCATGTACCACAGCGGTCTTCGTTACTAGCTCCATGCACGATTTCCAATGGCGCTGTGGTTAATAAGAATCCAAGAAAATGATAAGATCCACGTTTTGGATGAATGAGTAAGGCGTTTTTCCCAAGCCAACCTAAACCGACATGTTGAGCAAGTGAGCGTTCATTGAGCGGTGCCGAATCTACACAGGCACGCGATTCAAATGAGGAGTTAGTTTGTGTATTGATCGCTTGTCCTATAGCAGCTAATTTTTTGCGGAATATTTTATGATAATCTTTGCCGGCCGCATAACGTGCACGTTTAAGTTCCTGTTCTTCGCGGGTATTTTGATAAGGCAGTGCACAGGCTAAAATATGCGTGTAATTTGGTAATAAGTGATCGGGATCGCTGCGTAATTCTTGCTGTCGTGTTAAGTATTCCATGTCACCAACGCCATCACTGAGCAATTGCTCCATATGCTGGGGGTCATTGGGGCCCGTTGCTGCACACGTCGCTAAGGCAAAGAGTGACTGTTCTTCACAGAGTGTTTGCAGCGTGTTGAAGGGAATGACTGGATGAGTCATGTTCGCTATCGTCAATGCTGAATGGCAGTCGCAAGCAAAACTGTTCTTGCGTTAAACATCTTTTGCTTACAATTCGAGGTGATTCTTTAGAGAATCAAACCTAATTAAACTTAAACTATTTTAGGTGCTCATATGACTACAGACCCATATTTCGTTACGATTGACGACCAATTGCACGGCGTCATCAATAGTGAGCAACAACAACATGGTAGTAATGCCTATGTTTTTTACCCGATGTCGACGGGCCGTTGTGAAATATACGAAAAATTAAAAGCCAAGGGTTGGGATGATGAGGCCATCCACGAACGGATATTCCCGCGTAGTCATATCTTCGGAAAGTGGACACCGTTCTGCAGTGATCAACAGCCCATTCGTCACGAGTGGACCATTTCACAACTCATGACCTGGTCAAAGTCAGAGTTGGTTACGGCGATAAGCTCCTGTGTCGGTTCGAATTTGCCAACCTTGCAGCATATGGGTAAGCGCGATTTGGCGGTATTGCTGCAACACCTGGAGCAATTGGGCGCTTATCAACACGCTGAATGTGCCTAATTAATTGCCCTTCGACCATTGAGTTCACGGTGGGGTCTCGTAATTTGCCTGTTTAAACAAATAGGTAAACTATGTTTAGATCAGCGTTCATGCATATATGCTTAGAGTTTTTGAATTAAAAAGCGTATGCGTGTTTTAATTGTTCGTCTTGGTGCCTTTGGTGATATTATTCACACCTTACCGCTAGCTGCTGATTTGCATCGGCTTGGGGCCCGCATTGATTGGGTTTGTGACGAACCGTGGCGCATTTTATTGGAAGATAATCCAGTCATCGACCGTTGTTTTACGGTACCACGCAAGCAGTGGAAAAATAAGATTAATATAATTAACGGCAGTATGTTTGCTTATTTGCGCCAGTTGCGACGACAACTTAAAGCGCGCGATTATGATTTTGGCATTGATGCACAAGGGCGAGCCAAAAGCACCATTGCCAATTGTCTAAGCGGAGCACGTATACGCGTGAGCCATGCTTGGCCAGTTGCTCAAGAAGGTAGTTATTTTTTCAGTCATCGGCGTGCTCCCAGTTCGGCCGAGCATATTGTCGATAAAATGCGTGCGTTGAGCTTGCCGATTGTTGGCGATCAGCATTTAAAGGGACCTGATGTGTTTCCATTACCAGCGTGGGCAAGCGAACGAGCGTGGGCTGGGGATTATTGTAGCGAGCACGGATTACAGGATTTTTGGATTTGGAACCTTGGGGGGACCTGGCCGACCAAACTTTGGCCGCTCGATAAGCAAGCAGCGTTTTTGTCCTTGCTCAGTGATGCTGGGCATCAGGTCGTCGTTACCTGGGGACCGGGTTGGGAAGAAGCGCACGCTCAGCAATTGATCGAACAAGAGCCGAGAGCGCATATGGCGCCGCCAACGACACTGCCGCAGTTGGCTGCTTTGATAGCTCAATCACAGATCTTTGTCAGCGGTGACACGGGGCCATTGCACTTAGCTCGAGCACTGGAGGTTCCAGCCGTTGGCTTATTTGGACCAGTACCAGCGACACGAAACGGACCACGTGGCCTGGGCTATCGCAATATTCAGGCGCCAGGTGCCTTATGGGAGCGCAAAGACCTCACGAAAGTCCATATGGAGCGGATTTCACCGAAGCAGGTCTATCGTGTCGCATTAGAGGCCATATCAGAAATAACGGCCAAAAACGTGTGATTTTAGCACAGTGACAGTTCTCTAGATCGTGATAGGTAAGGGGTTTGCGATGGGTGCGTCACCAAACCGTCCCAATATCGCTTACTCTTGATAGGACAGCAGTTTAAATCAGAGTACCAGAGAACTCATGGCCGACGACAAACCAGCAAAAGCTACAATTGGTACAGAGCGCGTGAAGGTGGAAACCGTCACCCTCGGTGGGGAGACCAGTGTCATCGGTGATGAGGGCTCAACGACCACGGTGACCAAGTCAGTTACCGACAAAATGCTGCGTACGGGTGGTCTGTCGGATAAGTATGTCTTCATCGACGAAATTGGCCGAGGTGGCATGGGCTCGGTACTGCGGGTCTACGATACCAATTTACGCCGTCATGTAGCGATGAAACGGATTATCGCTTCAACCAGTGAGCGCACACGTTTGCGCTTCGTTGAAGAGGCGCAAATCACCGGGCAGTTAGAGCATCCGCATATTGTACCAGTGCATGAAATTGGTCGTGATGCCAACGATCGTATTTATTTCACGATGAAATTAGTGCGCGGTGAGACGCTCAATGATATTTTAGATAAATTGCGCGAAGATTCGAGTGCGGCCGATCAATATTCACTCGGTAAGTTATTGCATTCATATATTAATGTTTGTCACGCTATTGACTTTGCCCATTCGCGCGGCGTTATTCATCGCGATATTAAACCTGAAAATATTATGGTTGGTCAATTCGGTGAAGTGCAGGTGATGGACTGGGGATTGGCTAAAGCACAACGCGTTGAAAAGGGAACCATTAAACAGGAACAAGTGCGCGATTCTGTAACAGTAGAAAATCAAGAATTAGAATTAGATGAGCAGGCTATCGAAAAGATGGAGCCTATTGAAAGTGTGCGTGATGATGAGCGACCAGATGGCATTACCATGGATGGTCAGATTTTGGGAACGCTTTCGTATATGTCGCCTGAGCAAGCGCGTGGCGATAATGATAAAGTCGATAAGCGTAGCGATGTCTATACGCTCGGCGCGATTTTATATGAGATTCTCACCTTACACACACCGGTGCAGGCAAAAACCAATGAAGAAATGATTCGCAATATCTGTCGTGGTAAAATAGATACACCCGCAGAGCGTGCGCCTGATCGTAGTATTCCTAAAGAATTAGAAGCAATTGCGATGAAAGCGTTGGCGCGCATCCCTGAATTGCGCTACCAATCAGTTTATGAATTGCGTAAGGATATCGAACTATACCTCTCGGGTCGTTCGGTCAGTGCAAAAAAAGATACGTTCTTCGAAGCATTTACTAAATTAATCCTACGTAATAAAGCAGTTTCATTGGTATTATTGGTTTCCTTGGTGTCGATTATACTACTCGGTATATTTACCGCTAAAGAACGACGTAAGGCTGAAGAGAATCAAAAAGAAGTTGAGGAATTAACTAAAGAAGCTAATGCGGATAGTTTGCGTCAATGGAAGTCAGTGCATACCGAAACGTTTGACTTTACTCAATTGTCGCAGAGTTGGGATCTCTATACCGAATGGTCGGTGCCACCAGTGCCAGTAGTGGAAGCTGAATGGCCACGATTTATTGGTTCTGATCCAGATGGTATGCATATACGCACCAATGATAAACCATTAACCATTCTGTATAATAAACGCACTGTGGGTGACGTTAAATTATCCTATGAAGTTACGTGGTTGGGCGGAACCGAGGGCGGTTTTCACGCTATTTTACACGGCAATGGTTGGCATGAAGGCTATGTCTTTCAGATAGGTGGATGGAGCAATACCAAATCAAAATTGATTCGGGCTGACAGTGACGGACAGCATGTGCTCGACGAAGCTGATTATGTGCTGACACCTAATGAGCAATATGTGATCGAAGCAAGTATTGTTGGCAATGTGCTCATGTTAAAAATTAATGATGAAATTGTTCTTTCAGCTGAAGAAAAAACAGAAGATATCTTAGCAGGCGGACCGTATAGTCACTGCGGATTTATATCCGGTGAAAATTCAGAAAGTATTTATCATAATGTAAATATTTCTAAATTAGGTGAATCAATTAAAGTTGACATTTTAGATGTAGCTGATCGATATATGCTCAAAGCTCAATACCAAACCGCGCGTGACCTCTATCAAGAGGTGCACGGTTCTATTTCCAGTACCGAACGTGCAACCCGTGCTCGCGATGGACTGAAACGTGCTAATGAATTGTTGGAATTAGAAAAGTCTTTAGGTAGCTATGAAAATATGTTGAAACGCACTTGGCGTAATATCGATGCGAAAATCTGGATCGAACGTTCGTCTTTGCAAATGGATATGCGCGGCGAGGACGTGTCTAATCTTGCACCGTTGCGTGGCATGTCATTGCAGCACCTGAATTTGGCACGTTGTACCAAGGTTGCGAATCTGCAGCCATTGGAGGGCATGCCGTTGGATTGGTTGGACATTAGTGGCACCAGTGTACTTGATATTGGTCCTTTGCGTCGTTCGCCGATCAAGCATTTAGCTTTTGATCGTTGTCGTGTTGCACGTGGTTGGGTGGTTCTCAAGTTTTTACCCCTGGAATATTTGAGTATGGAAGGCCAAGAGCTTAAACACTTAAGTCCATTAAGTAAAAACACTACTCTGCAGGAATTAAATATTTCTAATTGTAAAATTTATGATTTAAAGCCATTGGCCAATAAGCCGCTGCATACATTACTGGCTGCCGAAAATCCAATATCAAAAGTTGATATTCTTGCAACGCTGCCTTTAAAGCGTTTAGATTTAAGTGGCACTAAATTAGCTGATCTGGAAGTAACACGCTTAATGCCACAACTACAAGATTTATCGGTGGCACGTACTGCCATCACAGATTTAAGTCCATTAGTTCATTGTGACTTGTTTAAACTCGATATAGCTCATACCAAAGTCATGAGCCTAGAAGACGTTTCGACCTTGTATTTAACAGAATTGCATATTCAAAATACAGAAATTACCGACCTATCCCCATTGAAAGATATGCAATTGCGCAGTATTCGCTTAACGCCGTTAAACATTAAAAAGGGCATGAGTATTCTACGCGAAATGGATAGTTTGGAATTCATTGCGATTGATGATGCTGAGACAAAAGCAGCGGCGGATTTTTGGGAATTGTGGGATATGCAAGAATCCGTCATCCCTGAATTTGAAGAAAGCATCCAGCCGGATAATTAAGGTATTTATTTAGCTGATCGCTGCTATCCTTTTGACATGCAGGATATGCGTCGCGCATTTTTAACCTATTGTCGTCTCGAATTGGGTTTGGCAGGTAACACCATTGCGGCATATCGTCGCGATATAGATAAAGCCTACCGTGTTGCAGAATTATTATCCTTAGATGTCAATGAATTACATGCTGATGACGTGGCAAAAATGTTATCGCATCTGCGCAACAAAGAAGATCACGCGCCGGCTAGCATGGCGCGTTTTTTAGTAGTACTGCGCATGTATGCAAAATTTTTAGTGCTGGAACGTGTGGCCAAGACTGATCACGTGCAAATGGTCCAGTCACCACGCCTGTGGCAGGAATTACCTGAGGTATTATCAGTAGAAGAAGTCAGTGCCTTATTGGACTCGGTTCCACCGGGTCCTCTGCATTTGCGCGATAAAGCGATTATCGAAGTCTTGTATGCCTGTGGAGCTCGTGCGAGCGAGGTGGCAGGAATTGGCCTTGCTGATTTGCGTGAGGGCGGCTCCTTAATTCGTTTACATGGTAAGGGTAATAAAGAACGCTTAGTGCCGCTTGGTCGCGATGCACAAGATCATGTGCGTAAATATGTTGAAGACCTGCGTCCACAATTAAATAAGAAAAATAATGTCGATGCCTTGTTTCTGAGTAATCGCGGTAATCCCGTAAACCGGCAAACCGTTTGGAAAATTGTCAGACAAGCAGGCGCATTGGCCGGCATTAAGAAACCACTGTTTACCCATTTACTGCGCCACAGTTTCGCCACGCATTTACTCGCAGGCGGTGCCGACCTACGCAGCGTTCAGGAGCTCCTCGGCCATGCCAATATGACGACTACCCAAAGATATACGCATGTGGACGTCACGCATCTTCGGAATATTCACAAAAAATTCCACCCAAGAGGGTAGGTTAAACCTTATTGTGATTGGTATCAATTACGCTCGCTTCTGCGAGCAGCCTGCGCCGACGAATGGTCGGGCATATTTTGCCCGAATTTTTCGGAGAAAAATAAAGAGGACAAAGCATGCGAGGGGTCCGGGGACATAGTCCCCGATGTAAACCAGCCACTTGACCTTTCGCAATATCGCGTTTCCATGCGATATATGTTCGACATCAACAGCGTAGCTGATGCCTTTGGCGTTCTTTGTGATCCGAAACACCATGCTGGCTTTAAACATGTAGCCACTGCGTGGCATTTGGGTGATGGTGACTGGGTCAGTGCTTATACACCCAAGTCAAATCTGCCTGAATCGCTGGTGCTCTTGGTGGTAACAACTGGTGAAATTCAAGAAGTATCGGAATGCGAAACACAAGAAGAGGTTTTGGGTTTTCATAGTTATCGCGCACCGGCAAAATTAAATGTCGCCAAAGAAGTCGAATTATTTAAACGCGATCCCATTTCAGTGATTAGCTATCCGTCTGTTATTGACCACCCAGCATTTAGTTTGCATCGTGGTTCCTTAAGTGCGGATCGTTATTATCCGTATTTGTGCCCATGGACTTTAGATGGTCACTTATCCTTATTTTCAGCCGAAGACGGCTACATCACCGGCAAGTTTTATTACGGTATGCAGGGTGCGCCGGTGTTTAATAATAAACGTGAAGTCGTTGGTATTGTTTTAGATGGTGTTGATGATGGTCGTGCGCCACCGTTAACACGCTTCCGTCGTTTAGCGTAGGGCAGTGGTTCGCGCTACGCAGGCCGCGTAAATTTTTTGAGCACCATGCTGGCGTAGACATTTACTCGCAGATTGCAGTGTGTTGCCACTGGTTAATAAATCGTCAACTACTAATATATTTTTTGGTAAATTTTGTTTTGTTTTAATTTTAAATAAATCAGCGGTATTATGTTGACGTAAATGATTGGGGAGGTCGTGCTGAGCTGCAGGTAAATAGAGTTGCTTGAAACAGGATTGAAACGGACGTTCGATTTTTTGTGCAATTGTTTTGGCCAAGGTACTTGCGAGATGTGGTCCATAGCGACGGCCTGGGCTTGGCGGAATGGTGGTGACGAGATCGACTTCGAGTGATTGGATGTGCTCCCAATCTAATAATTCGCATAATGCTAAAAGGGCACTGCGACGCGCTTTTATTTTTGATTGCAAAATTAAGGTGCGCATTGGTCCAGCATAAGCATAACGCACACTAACCGTGCGAATACCAGGGATGCCACGATTATGGCAATGCTGACAGCCGTGTTCGTTTGAAATAATCGAACCACATTTTCTACATGGTGGTTCGATCGGAATCAGATCATTACAACATGACTCACATAGCTCAGCGCCACTGTGAATTTGACAAGCTGGGCACAGAGCCGGTAAGCAAAAATCTAAAGCATGTTGGAGCACAGAACCTGTGCGCATGATTTATTCGCCGTCAGTCGAGGCGCTTAAAAATTCAGGTTCGTCGTAATCACCACTGTGGAGTGAGCCACTTGCGCGAATTTGTTGTTGAATTTGTTCACGAATTTGGCGGATGCCAATTTCCAATTCTTCACCCTCTGTTGCGACGCCTGTATTGTTGAGGAAGCGTGCTAAGCATTGTAATCCATTGAGTGACTGCGGTGATAATGCTGCCTGCATGTATTCAGGGGGGATAGCTTGTGGCAAGATTTGTAACACCATGACCATTAATTCTTGGCTATTTAATTCAGCAAAGTTTTTGCCCAGCGCTTGTGCGGCTAATTGCTCAAACATTGGACCAATTTGGGTTACGATCGAACGATCTTTTTCTTCTATCGCTGCAGCCTCTTCACTGGCTAAAAATCCTTCCCAATCGATTGGAATTATTTGAATGGCTTCAGGATTTTGCTCTACGCCTTCTTCTTCAGGCATTTCTTCGGCGTTTGCTTCAGGTGTATGTTCTTCAGCTACTTCGGGCGCGTCGGTTTGTTGCTCTTCGATCGTTTCTTCTGCTTCAGTAATTTCATCGGCACAATCATCAGCAAATATATCTTGCCAAGACTGCTTATAATGCTCGAGGCTTTCTTCATCGGCGTTGCCATCAGCGGAAGCCTTGCGTAAGCGCTGTAATTCAAAGCGGTCACTGTATTGGTCTTCGGACGTAACGCGTTTAATGGCGTCTTCGGACTGTGCCGATGCGATCATAGCTAAATTACGACAGACATGCTCACCTAAGCCAGTTTTACCTTGCTTGACGCGCTCTAATTCTTGATCGATGCGTTCACTTAAAAATGCCTCGAGACCATCCTGTTGAGCGCCGCGAGCGATAATATAGGACAGGCAATGATAAGACTGCTCGCGTTGATCTAAGCTCGCATCATTAATATTTTTAATGATAAATGTCTGTGCATCGCTTTGACCAAGTGCCCAGCATGCACAACGCGCCAGCAGTGAGTCGTCATCCATTAATGCCCAGAATACGTCAGCTAAATTAAAGCGCTGCGTGCCTGCATAAATACATAAGGCAGCTTGTTCGTTGGCATCTTCCGTGCTGCTGAGTGCTTGTGCAACATCATCAGCTGACAGTGAAGCGCTGCTAATTGCGCTGGGGATTAAACCGTCTTGCGAGCTCAATGCTGCCATGCGTTTTCCTATTCGGCGTCAGCGGTTTCTTCGACTTCTTCCTCAACATGCTCAGCTTCGGCTGCAGCTTCATCTTCACCTAAGATTTTGCTAAGCATAAATTCAATCGCTTTGGCTTCGACAATCTCATGCAAGATTTGATTGATTTGACCATTTTGGGTAATTTCTTTTTCAATATCTTCAACTTTGCGACCACTTTGGAATGCAGCCATCATTAATTGTTGATCAAGGTCTTGGCGTTGCGCTTGAATATTATATTTGCTGATGATTGCATCGATAATTAAGTGACGACGTAAAAACTTTTCAGTGTTTTTAGTGATTTCATCTTTATCGACATCAGGAGCATTTTCATTTTGCTCTTTAGCTTGTTCTGCACCTTGAATATTTTCATCGAGCATGCCATTGAATAAGTTTTCTGGCAATTCGAAATCAGTTGCTTCGATCAGGGCGTCAGTCATTTCTTCTACTTGTTTTTGACGAACGCTTTGTTGCTTGCGCTGCTCGATGCTTTGGCGAACGCGGTCATTTAATTCTTCGAGATTTTCAACACCCATGCGCTTAGCAAATTCATCATCGATTGTTGCTGGCTGCATACGAGTAGCGCTTTGCACCGTAACCGAAATATTCGCTTCTTTTTCGGCCCACTCTTCTGGCTTGAAACGCTCTGGAAGGGTGGTGTCGAATTCTAAAGCTTCACCAACTGAAATTTTTTCAGCGAGTTCAACGATTTCATCAGGTTCTTTGCCGAAGAGTGGGTAGCCACCAAGCAGGTGGTTAAGGTCGTGAATTTCACGAACAGTTTCATCACCACTGGTGATCTTACCGCTCAACGTGATGCTGTCGTCTTTAGCTAGCTTGTCGTCAGCCGTTAATTCTTGGTGATCGCCACCACGTTTAGCGAAACCGTCGAGCTCTTCTTGCAGCTCTTCGTCAGTGACTTCGGTTTCTTCTTTGGTGACTTCGATTGATTCAGGTTCTGGTAATTCAAAGCTTGGTTTGATATCAAAACTGGTCTTGTAGGTCAGGCCGTTGTCGATGCTGCGGTCTTCGTCGGCAAAGGGACCGATAGGGTCGAGTTCGTTTTCCTGCATTGCTTGACGCATGCCGCTTTGAATGAGCTCGTCAGCGATTTCATTTTGAATGGCTTTACCGTAGCGCTTTTTCACTAAGCCTTTTGGGGTCTTCCCTTTACGGAAGCCTTTCAGGTTGAGTTGTGAAGAGTATTGAGCGATTTTATCCGCTTCACGGGCTTCAATTTCATCTTTGGTGTAAATTATGGTAACGGTCTTGCGTAATGGACCTGCATCTGCGACTGAAACTTCCATGTGTATCCAAACCTTGTGCTATGTAGGAGCCCCGATTACTGGGGCGCAGAACTCTAGGCGTTGATTTGCCCACTCAAGTGGTTTTAGGCCTTGAACTAAGCAGATAAGTTGAGGGCTGAGAGGACATCATCAGCGCTCGCTGCATTGCACAGCCCCTCATAGATATCGGGCTGTTTGAGCAGATTGGCAACGGTGGCCAAGAGCTGGAGGTAGGCTTTACGTTCTTGATCAGTGGCAGCGATCATGAAGAGCACGTGGACTGGCTGGGCGTCGCTGGCGTCGTATTCAATACCGGACTTGGAAATGCCGATGGTAATGCCGAAGCCTTTGTTGGTTTCTATCTTAGCATGTGGAACAGCAACGCCTTTACCGATACCCGTGCTGCTGACTTCTTCGCGTTCAAAGATGGCCTGACGAAAAGCTTCGGTGTCAGTAACGGCTTCGTCTTCGGCTGCACGAGCAGCAAGTTGTTCGAGCGCTTCACGTTTGTCGATTGCGTCGTTAAAAAAAATTATTCGGCCGGCGTTGATGTACGGTTTTAAATCTAGCAACGGCAGCGGCATACTACTTTTCTTCGAATTCAGCCAATAATGCTACGAGACTTTGCGCGTCTGCGTTTTGATGAAGAAAATCGCAGAAATGTTCTTTACGCATTTGCGTAGCAAAATTGCGCATTAATGCTAAATGCTCTTCACGTGCTTCAGAAGGCGTGAGTAATAAAAAGACGCTATGAACAGCTTCACCATCAAGGCTTTCAAAATCTAAACCAGTATGGCTGCGGCCAAAAGCGCACATGATTGATTCAACAATGTCGGTGCGGCAATGTGGAATGGCAATGCCATGACCAATACCGGTACTACCGCGTGCTTCGCGTTCCATCGCACCATCGCAAATTTCTGCAACTTTATCAGCACTAATCTTACCCGCTTCAGCAAGACTGTTCGCCAGGGCTTCGATGACACTGCGCTTATCAGCGCCTTCAGGTAGCTCTACGTAAGCTTCCTCGATTATTGCTTGTGACATGAGGCCGTCGCTCATAGATCATCCTCTGATTGCTGCTTAAATCGCAGGGTAATGTGCTCGAAATATGGGAACTTCTTAAACCTCGTCAACGCACAACATCGTGTTTCGATGGGGCTAAGAGCAAAAACGTGCTAAGGTCATGGTGGTAAATCCCTGTGTCTTCTGTGTTCATGTGATAGGAAATGATGGATTTGTCATTTATTTCGACTTGAGCTAAGCATTCTCACTTCAAGCTCATCCGTACATGAAGCATCTTGCCTCAACACAGAATCCAATGGTCAAACGCTTGTTTAGTTTGCGCAAAAAATCGGAACGCGCACAACAACAGCGTTTTCTCGTTGAGGGCGAACGGGCGATCAGTGGTTTCATGGATCATGGTTGGACTGCTCATTCACTATTGCTCCGTAAAGATCGAGAGGCTCCTAAAACCTGGCGCAGTGAAGAAACGTTTAGCGCTTCCAATGCTGTGCTTCAAAAGCTAACTAATCATAAGAACGAACCCGGGTATTTGGCTGAGTTTTCAATGCCAGAACAAAGCAGCCTCGATCCGCAACTTGGCGGCTTGGTGCTCTATAAAATCTCTGATCCAGGTAATGCTGGAACCCTGATTCGATCTGCGGCTGCTTTTGGATGGCAGCAGGTTTTACTCGTCGCTGGTGTCGATCCTTATGCCCCAAAGGTCGTACAAGCTAGTGTTGGAGCGATTGCTGGGATTCAGATTCACGCTGTTAGCGAAGTGGATGGTGTTAGCGCCCTGCAGAATGGGGCAGATTTGGCGGCCTTAGTAGTTGATGGTGGTCAGGACCCAAAGCAGATGCCAGCAAAAGCACGTTGGTTGGTGATAGGTAGTGAAGCTCACGGCTTGCCCGATGACATATTGGGCCAATGCCAAGAACAGATAAGTATACCGATGGCGTCTCAGGTAGAGAGCCTTAATGCCGCAGTCGCAGGCTCAATCGTTGCATGCACCTTGGGAAAACACTGAAACCTGATAGGATCAGACTGTGTTAATTTGTGAGAGCGCCTGTGGTTGAAGACCAATACGACGATTTGATTTCGCTATTAGAGCAGCGTGCTGAAGCCTTAAAGCCTCAGCGCGATTTGATTGATAGTGCAATCCGTCGCTGCGAGCGTTACCAAATAGCACACGGTAGCAGCAGTAATGAAGAAGAAGTCGAAGATCCGACTGACGATAATGAAATCGAAGCAGTTGATGATGACCAAGAGATTACAGCAGCATCTGATGTTGATGAGCCATCAGCTGAAGGTGAAGAGTCATCAGCAAAAGAAGCCAGCGCTAGTGCAAACGATACCGAATCTCTCGAAGCGAAACATGAGTCAGAAGAAGCCTTGTCCGTTGCACGCACGATGCAGGAAAATCGACTCACCAATGAACAATTAGAAGAGCATCGTGAAGTTGCCGAAAAACATAAAAAGAAAAAGAAGAAGAAACATAAGATATTACCGCCGGGTACCGAAATCCAAGGTTATCGTATTTTAGGTTTACTTGGTAAAGGCGGCATGGGTCAAGTGTACCGTGCGTTGCAATTAAGTATGAATCGCGAAGTCGCCTTCAAAGTTTTAGCCCAACGCTACGCCGCGAGTAAAAGTTTTCGCACACGTTTTTTGCGTGAAGCACAATCGGCTGGGCGTTTACATCACCGTCATTTGATTGCGGTGCATGACGTAGACGAAACACCAGATGGTGTGTTGTTTTTTAGTATGGAATTAGTCGAGGGTAAAAGTGTCGGTGATATTATCGATGACACCGGTCCAATGGAAGAAGCTGAAGCATTGCGCATTACCAAGCAAACGCTTGAGGCATTGGCATACGCCCACGAACGAAACATTATTCATCGTGATATAAAACCGGATAATATTATTATCGATGGTGAGGGTTCGGCAAAAGTAGCGGACTTAGGTTTATCGCGCATTGATGATGAAGAAAATGATGGCGATGGCCGCGTAACGGCTGCAAATACCATGATGGGAACGCCGTATTATATGTCACCGGAACAAAGTCGTGACGCCCATCATGTTGACCATCGTACTGATCTCTATTCCGTTGGTGCAACGCTTTTCCATATGATATGTGGAGATGTGCCGTTTGATGGTGAAACCCCACTCGATGTGGTTGTATCGGCCAGCACCGAGAAATTAGAATTTTTTGATCCTTATCCAACAAATGGCACGCAACGATTTATTCGTTTAATGATGGCCAAGGATCCAAAGGATCGCCCAGGATCAGCAGCCGAAGCTTATGAATTATTAAAACGTTTAGAAAGCGACCCGAAAGCATCATTAAGTAGTCCTAACAGTACGAAAATGTTGGTCAGCATCGCTATCATCGTGTTAATTCTGATGCTCATTATCATGGGAATGATGGCAGATCCGCCGCCTAATAATGCTGAGGGTGAACACGACGGTACGCACCATCAAGAAACCGATGGTGAAAACCCTGGATCCGTTGCAGCTGCGACTAAACCACTCAATTTATTTGAATCATTTTATTGCGATATGGGTGAAGAGCCGATTCATACTGATAATTATTCAACATTTTCAGCTAATGGCCAGGCAACAGCTCGCTTTGATAATTTGGTCGAAGAGGGTAATCCGAATGCGCATTTTCAGTTACATCTTAAAGACATAGACTTTAAAGACCAAGGTGCATTTATATTTCAAATAAAAACTAATAAAAATACGCGCGGTGTACGCAGTCGCATGCAATCGGCATTGGTTATATCATCGCGCGGAATATTTTTTGGACACCCGGGACCAGCAGGTAGCGGACCAGGCGCCGAGCGCATGAAGCCAGGCCGCGACCGTGATTTTAGCGAAAATGTCAAGCCGCTAGGTCGTCTCGCTGATAATCAATTCATTGATATCATTACCA
>JANQLF010000260.1 GCA_028280785.1 Planctomycetota bacterium | reverse complement strand
TCATGATCAGCGTACCACGGAATGAACGTAATTGCTCTTGCAACCACAATACTGCCTCTAAATCCAAATGGTTGGTCGGTTCATCCAATAGCCATAAATCAGGTTCTTGCATTAAACCGCTAATTAATTGCACCCGTTTCTGCCAACCACCAGACAATTCGCCTATGCATTTGCTTGGATCTAATTTGATGTCACGCAGCAATCGATCACTACGCGCATCGCGTTGATGCTGTTCTAGTTCAGCTTGCCAGGATGCTGACAATACCTCAGTAACGCTTTGTTCAGCTTTAAATGAGTGCGCTTGTGACGTATATAAAATTAAGGCACCTTTTTGGCTTCGTATACTACCGCCATCTGCCGATTCCAAACCAGCCATAATTTTCATCAAGGTAGATTTACCAGCCCCATTAGGACCAATTAACCCAAGCCGATCCGATGATTGGATACTACAGGTGATGTATTCTAACAGTGGTTCTGCTGAAAAGGACTTTGATATATCTTCAAGCTGAATAATGCTGGCCATAATTTAGGAAGATTGCAGAGCGGGAATGTGCTCTGGCAAAATAATGCCACCCATGTCATTCCAACGACCACCATTTTTCAAATGCTGTATAATTGCTTTTTGCAACGAGCTCTTTTGTTCCGCCGTTTCAATATCAACATCTTCGCGACCCCAGACGCGATCAAAAAAAGCGTGACCATTTGATTTCGTTCTGGGGAATTTATTCCACAATTCCATAAATTGCACAATATTAGCGTCTGGTTTTAAATATTCTCTGAAATGCGCATT
This sequence comes from Planctomycetota bacterium, assembly GCA_028280785.1. GTDB lineage: Bacteria > Planctomycetota > UBA11346 > UBA11346 > UBA11346 > JANQLF01. Next base: position 1,428 of record JANQLF010000260.1, on the reverse strand, counting down.
TAATAACCAAGACGAACACCACAGCGCCTTGGGCTTAAATTCCGGCACGTGCTTTTCATAAAATGGAAATGCACGGGCCATTGACTCTAAACAATCATCGCGCTTCATCGGTCCACTCGCTGCGATGTGTACACTCAAGACCGGGTCATTTTGCTGGACAACTAATTCATATTCATCAAGTGAAAAGGCACGTGGCGCCTCTTCGGCGAGTCCAGTCGATGGATCAAAACAGGTTGCGGTAATTACATCACCTTCTTCAACCCACGTTGTTTGCGATGAGCGATGAATACCATTGCTATTAGCAGTCGCATATAATCCGTCTGTGCAAAATTGTTGGTCTTCAGTGGTAGCTATTAATACGTTTGGTTCAGATTTATGTTTATAGACCCGAATAAAATCCCAGACCTTTGATTTTTCAAACTGCAAACGACCGATGCGAAATAATTTGGCACAAAAGTGGTTTTTCAGCCAACCTGCCTGCGCAAAACCGTAAACACCCTCTTTTTGATAATAATCGTCAATCCATATAAAGAGATCACTGAGTGTGTCGCGCGTGATGTCCTCAGTTATACCCATTTTTTCATGCTGCGCACGGAGATGCTCAACCAATTGCATGTAGAGAATAACATTGAGCAGCGGATCAAGGTCATTGTCCTCTTTAGGACTTGTGGGAAATAAATAATTATCTAATTCCCGCTGCTTCATTCGATAGATACTGTGCGCCATAATGCGCTGCACATCTGCTGAAATATTTTGCGCTGTCTTCTGGCAAGCAGTCAGCATTGCTTGCGGCAATGCAAGATAATCTGCTTGCCGCGCAATAAACGCATCATCCAGATGAATCTCTTCTGATTCTGATGCAGACCAATCAGTGAAATAGGATTCTTCGGCTGGAACCAAATTTAAACGTGAAAAATGTTCATAGGCACTTGTTGTCGACATGCTTAAAAATCCTGACTGAAAACCGTGTTTTTCAATGCTCACCACTCATGCGAGCTGTTCTAAACTAGCCACTGCGTGCTTGGCAGCTGGCGCTTCCTATGCATACTCCTGGATACCACTGAGTATGACAAAGGGTTCAACACATGGATACTATTCGCGTAGGTGTTATTGGTGCAGGCGGCAATACAAAGGGCAAACACATTCCCTTATTGCAAGGAATTGAAGGTGTCGAAATCGTCTCTGTCTGCAATCGCAGCAAAGCATCTGGCGAAGCAGTGGCCAAGGAATTTAACATTCCGCAGGTTCATGAAGACTGGCGTGCATTAGTACAATCAGATGACATTGATGCCGTCGTTATAGGGACATGGCCGAACATGCATCACGATTGCACCATTGCGGCGCTTGAAGCTGGCAAACATGTAATGGTCGAAGCGCGTATTGGTCGCAGCGCAGCCGAAGCCGAGGCCATGCTAGCGGCATCGCAAG
>JANQLF010000256.1 GCA_028280785.1 Planctomycetota bacterium | reverse complement strand
TGTCTTTAACGCGAATGTCTTTACGCGCTAAAGACACCGTGCATGTGGAAAAAGCTGGCGAAATTATTCCTCAAGTAGTCGATGTTGATGTGGCGAAGCGCCCAAAAGGTACCAAGAAATTTAAAGAGCCAGAGAAATGCCCTGATTGCAAGACGCCAACTATTTCCGAGGAAATTTTTATTTATTGCCCAAACCCGGCTTGCCCAACACAGGTACGCGAGCGCTTACGTCATTTTGCCAGTAAAGCGGCAATGGATATCGATGGCATGGGTCCAGCGGTGATCGATCAGGTTGTTGATAAACTCGACGTGAAAACACCTGCCGATTTATTTGCCTTAGATGTTGAGGGTTTGTCTGAATTAGAGCGCATGGGTAAAAAGAGCGCAGAAAATATCATTAAGGCATTGGAATCGGCGAAGTCACAAGGATTAGCAAAAGTGCTCGCAGGTTTATCAATCAACCAAGTAGGTGAAAAACTAGCGGAAGATTTAGCTGATCAGTTTGCCAGTGCCGAGGCGCTTATTGCGCTCGGTAAACAATTTGCCAAAGGTGATGAAAAAAGTTTAGAAGCACTTGTGGCAATTGAGGGTGTTGCCGAAACGACAGCCCGCACGGTTTTGCAGGCCTTTGCTAATCCATCTATTCAGACGGTGCTCGCAGAGCTGAAAAAACACGGTGTCAAACTTGAGCATGAACAACAAAAAGTCGAAGCCAAAGAAGGTGTCGCTGGTAAGACGTTTGTGTTGACCGGAACACTTCCCGAGTGGGGTCGCAGCGAAGCCGCCGCTCATATTAAAGCCGCAGGCGGTAAAACCGGCTCATCGGTATCAAAGAAAACCGACTTCGTCGTCGCAGGTGAAAAGGCGGGTTCCAAATTAACGAAGGCAGAGTCTTTGGGCGTGGCGGTGATAGATGAGGCGGAGCTGCGTAAAATGTTGGGGATGTGATCTGGCCGAGCTGGTGCTCGGCAACCATCTCCTTGTGTCCTCGCTTCGCTGCGGGCACTTCGTCGCGTTGCGCTCGGCAATAATGCCATGCCCATGGCATTAAAAAATCGCAGGCGATTTTACCGTGCTCGCCCCAGGAACGTTTTCACTATTCTAGGTTGGAATTTGTTGTGCGTTCGCTTTCACACGGCGAGTTCTCGAGCCGGCGGACGCCGAGTGACGGTCCAGCCCTATTTGGGCTGGGAATTTTCGGAGCCTTAAGCGGAGAAAATTAGGAGCGACAAAGAGAGCGAGGGGTCCGGGGACGGAGTCCCCGAAACAAACGAAAAACCCTGCGCATGCGCGCAGGGTTTTTGTGTGGTTTGTAGAGGTAATGCTTATTTAGCCAGACCAGCGCTAACTTTTGCAGCTTTGCTGATACGGAAAACAAGTTTTTTACCTGCTGGCTTAGCTTTGATTTTGATTTCTTCGCCAGTAGCAGGGTTGCGGCCCATACGAGCAGGACGCTTAGGTGTTTTCTTGAGCAACAATTTGCCAATACCTGGTACAGCTGCACCAGCAGGAGCAAAGTTGATCAAAACAGCAGCGAGTTCTTCGAGGAAGGCACCAGCCTGCTTCTTAGAAACGTCACCGAAACCTTGAGCAGAAGTTGCTTCAGCAAGGTGAGCAACTAATTGACTCTTGGTGTAAGACTTGCCACCAACTGGGCGTTTGAGGATAGCGCTACCAGCGGCAGGTTTTTTAGCGGCAGGTTTTTTAGCAGCTTTGCGAGCTGGTTTACGACCGCGGGCAGGTTTCTTTGCTGCCTTTTTCTTGGCTTTAGCTTTTGCCATAAGAAGGAATTCCCGTAAAAAAGGGTGTAAAAGGAACTTCATCAATAATACTTTTACTGATGAAGCGGCAGATCTTGTAGGGTAATTTTCAAAAGAAAAGAAAATAATTGATGAAATCCCAGTGTTTTTAGGGGTGTATGGCACTGGAAACGCAGAAATGCCCGTTTTTTACTGCGAATTAGGCACTTTTGGAAATGTCAAGCCTAAGTCGGCTGTGATAGATCTGATTTTTTTGGCGCCTGCTGTTGTTGTTGGCGTTGACGCGCAGCACTTAAAATTGAATCAATTGGCCAGTTTTCTGGGATCTCTGCATGATTATACAGCGCTGCTAAATGATCTTGTAGCTGCGGTTTTAAATTCATGCCACAGCGCAGTTCGACTTGATAGACGATATCGCTGAGGGTATGGCTGTCTTTGACGCTGATTCCTAATTGTTTTGCACAGCTTAAGAGTGCTTGTTGTTGCTTAGATAATTCGCGTTGTCGTGCACTTAAGGCTAAAGGTCGATCGCTCGGACGCATCAAAATGATAAAGATACTCATGCCACAGAGGCAGGCGAAAATAATTATAAATGGTGTGTAGGAAATACTTTGATCGCTCTCATCGAGTCCGGCTAATACTTCTTCTTGTGTTTCTGCTATTTTGCTAGGGTCAATGCGTTGCTGTAAATAACCCCCTGGTGTTGGATCCATGCGTTGCCAATTGCCACTGGCATTAATAAATTCACACCAGGCGTGACCATGCCAGGCACGTAAGATGACACTTTTGGCTTCTGGTCCAAGTTCAGTACTTGAAAAACCAAATACGGGTCGACTTAAGTGACCACACGCACGCATGAGTAATGTCGCAGCAGAAGAGAAATACTGACAATGACCGATCCGCTGGTTGCGATCGCCGAATAAGAATAATTCGATACATGATGCTTCTTTATTCTCAGGGATGGGTAAATCTTTGGTTGAGTACTTACAACGGCGATGCAGATAGAGACGAATCTGTTGTGCTGTCTGATCTGGACTTAAGACGCGCCATTGTTCGAGTTGAGGAATGTGAATTTGGAACAAACGCATCAATCGATCTGGTACTTCTAAATAGGGCGCATCTTGACGCTGTGTATTGCGCTGTGTTCGCGAAAAGGTTTCTTTGGATGGTCGGCACCGATAGCGGATGACGCTCAAGTCTTGTTCATTGGTGTAGAGGTTCTCTTCTGAATCAAAATAAAAATTATTGATCATTGGTATTTCAGCACCATCAGGCCGCAGCATGATGTTGTCACCACTTCGAAAACGGATGAGCGTTGCACCACTACCTAATGGAATTGGATCGATTTCTGGTCCACGATAGGGCGTTGCAGCGCGTGGACTGCGCCAACTTATTTGGCCGTTGTCTTCAATAACTAAACTGGGTACGGCTAAGGCACGGACATAGGTCGGGTTTTTGTCGCTTAATGTTTCACTGCGATCTGGGAAATAACGTGCGACGACATACGAATCTTGATCAGTCCAACGAGCACTGCCGATGTGTAATTGGTTATCTAAACTTATATTGGAAACAGCTCCGCCTTGGGACCCTGGTAATTCACGCTGAATATTAACTAAATGTTGTTTCCCAACAGATTTGATGACATGAGCCACAGGGAATGCGAGTAGTAATAAGAGTAACAGATTTTGAGCCATTGAGAGCCATGGGGCCTTGGACCAACGATTGCGAATACGCACACCGATTGAGCTGGTATATTGATGGCGTAACCAGGCATCTAAGAACAGGGCTGAGAGCGCAAATAAACTCAAACCAAAAATTAACGCTAAGGATAATTCTTGCATGGCGTTCAAGAGCAGGAGTTCCAGCGCAACCAGCATTGCTAAAGGTCTTACCAGTCCGGGTCGATTGGGTACTAAAACCAAGACCAGGGTGACAATAATGATGCGTGAAAGGCCATCGATGCTTTCGCTGTCATTACCATGGAGATACCACTGAATGGAGCTGGCGATTAAGGCCATGAATAAAAAGGTGATTTCACCAATGCCTTTTTGTCGCCAAGCACTCGGCATAAAGGCAACCATGACCCAAGAATTCGCCAACAATAAGCATGCAGGCCAAGAGGTGGGGTACATCCATGCAACATAGGCGGCGCATATTAATAAATAGACGCAGTGGCTGATATTTAACCAAGTACGGTTGGCTATGCGACTGCTCATCGTCGTTCCCTGGCAAGGGCGATGTGCTGTTCGAGGTCACGTAGGGTTAAAATGCGGCAGGGACTGTCGCATTCTTGTTCTAAGTCGTCTTGGAGGGTGAGTACTAAGCTGTGTTGTTGCTTGGGTATATATTGTTTAATGCAGTCTTGTTCTTTGTTTTGAACCAAGGCTAAGCATTCCATTAATTTAAGGCGCGATTGGAATAAGCCTTGAGCAGGCGCGAAATGACCATGCAAAGAAATCGACCAGCCATGTTTATGGGCGTGGTCAACTATGGTTGCAGCCATGCTGATCAGGCGTTCGAAACGTCGGCTTTGTTTTTGTTTACAGGTGCAGTCGAGTACCAAAGAAATGTGAATGTCATTTAAATCGCTACGCACACTGACGATCAACTGTCGACTACGTGCACTGGCACGCCAATGCACCATGCGTGGCGAGTCTCCATGTTGGTAGGGGCGTAAACGGACTAATTCATCGGTGCCGTTCGGGCTGGGAATGCGTTTTTGTAGTAACCAATTTTCTAATTCGATGTGCAGATCTTGTTTGACGTTGCCGATGTAGGGCAAAACAATGATGCGACTAATGTTGGAGTTCTCGCAACGACTTTCGACTAAGCCGAATGGTAACTCGCTAGCTAATTCCAAGGGTGGTAAGGCAACTTGGCCACGCTGTGGAAAAAAAATGGGCCAGGTAATGCGACTGTGCTCGGTGCTAATACCTGGAATCGCAGTAACGAGCTGAGCGCTTTGACTGCGCGGTTCATAGGCATGTAAACTTACCGGTGCAGCGTCTTGATCAGCGTAAATTTCGGCACCAATGGTGTTAAATTGTCCAGCGTGCGGACTTGGCGGAAGTAACCAACGACTGTGTACATGTTTCAGATGTCGTCGCCCAAGAATAAAAGAAATAAAACAGGCAGTGAATAAACCGATGCCGAGATAGACCGCATAGGCATTGGGTAAAATAAAGGCGGTGATGGTGAGCAGGAATGCACCTGCACAGGTAAACCAACCAAGTCTGGTTAAGCGACTGTGAATACGTAACTGAGCATTCATGCGACTTACCGTGGTACTGGAATTTGATCGATAATGTCGTTGATGATGGAAGCTGCACTTTGTCCGCTACGCAAGACTAAGCGATGACTCAGGCATGATTCGCACAGTCGTTGAACATCCTCTGGAATTACAAAGTCGCGATTCTTAATAAATGCATAAGCCTGCGCTGCGCGTTGAAGACCAAGAGCGGCACGCGGACTGGCGCCGGTAATGATCGAATTGTGGGCGCGAGTCGCCTCGATGATCGACAAGAGATAATGCCGTACTTCATCGCTGATGCTGATATTGCGAACGATCTTGCGAATTTGAAGGATGTGCTCGCGGTTCAGAACTGTTTTCATGTTTTCAAGTTGCTCATCAGCACCGTCGTGCTCAAGCAGGCTCATCTCTTCTTCATGCTCTGGGTAGCCCAGGGAAAAGCATAAGAGGAAGCGGTCACTTTGACTCTCAGGGAGGGGATAGGTGCCGACTTGTTCTTGCGGGTTTTGGGTGGCGATGGTGAAGAAGATATCAGAGAGCGGACGGGCAAGGCCATCGACGGTCACCTGATTCTCATTCATCGCCTCTAATAGGGCTGATTGGGTGCGTGGTGGGGTCCGGTTGAGCTCATCAGCGAGTAAGATGTCGCAAAATGCTGGTCCTGGGTGAAATTTGAACTCTTTGGCCGTTTCGTCATATATAGAGATGCCAGTTACGTCAGATGGCATCAAATCCGGGGTACACTGGATGCGGCGAAAACTGCCGTCCAGGCTGCGTGCGAGGGCTCGAGCCAGGGTGGTTTTGCCCACACCAGGTATGTCTTCGAGCAGCACATGGCCACCAGCGAGGAAGGCAGTCGCTAGCAGCGTCACCACATCCTTTGGTCCGCGGTAGACCGTGCACAGGGAGTCGATGAAAGATTTGACCAGTTGGCTATGATTTTTATCAACAGCTAATTCTGAAACACCGTCGCTCATGCAATCTCCTCCGTCAGTATGCGTGGTCAGCTGGCAAATGCCAACGACTCCAATCTCGGCCATTCGGTGTGTCGCACAGGTCTAGGAGTTGTCTTAGACGGTGTCCGTGACATACTGCCAGATGACATAAGATCAGATGTAGCTATACTCTATGAGTAACGCAGTTAGATTGGCTTGGTTCAAACTTTAATAGAACCGATGATTCAACTGTACGTTTCTCATCTCTTGAGAAGCGCAACATAGGGTCGAGCACTGAGGGAGAATTACCTATGAGTCGTCAAACAATTGCTAAACGGACTATTGCTGAACGTATCGCTGAGCGTCTGAATTTAGGTCAGACTGTAACGCTGCAGGTCATTCAAGCATTTCTTGATGAAGTTGTTGAAGAATTAGCCAAGGGTAACCGTTTAGAGTTCCGCGACTTTGGTGTTTTCGAAACTGTTCATCGTAAACCACGTACGGCATTAAATCCAAAGACTTTAGAGAAAGTACAAGTGGATGGTAAAGTGGTGGTGAAATTTAAAGTTGGCCGCTTAATGAAAGAACGCGTTGCCAATTTAAGTGGTAGTCAAGCAAGCGGCAGTGGCGATGGTGACGCATCGAACGTTTGATATACAAACTGTTTATAAACATGACTTTCAAATAACCCCCGGTTTTAAATTGCCGGGGGTTTTATTTATTTCACGTTATTGCTTATTCTTGCTGCACTTAGCAATAATGTTTTTGCCGCTCGCTGCTGAAGAACAAGCCAAAGAGCCAGAAGTAGCTGAAAAACCAATAAAAAACCAGCAATTTGACCTAGAGTTAATAAGTAGTGCATTTGGAAAATTCCATATTGAAGATCCGCAAAACCAGTCCTGGTCATTAGTTGAAGAGGGTGCTCGCGTTGCCTACAAAGGATTAACATGGCAGGCAGAGTCGCTGCGTTATCACCACCAGCTTTTTGATTTTTATAAGACAGCCTTAGTTGATCGTATGGAATTAGGTGCTGCTAAAAAATCCTGGTGCATTGTTGATAGTAGCGAAACACAAATGGAATTAATTCCAGTGCGCGCACTTATGCGCGCTCGCTCAATGCACTTACAGGGACAAGTCGATAACGATGCGCTATTTTATAAATTACAATTAAATGTATGTGATAAAATAAAGGGGCGTATGCGCTTTCGTGATAAACAATGGTATCCATTTAACTTAAGTGCTGAGTCTTTGTTAGTAAGTGCTGTTATAAAAA
>JANQLF010000246.1 GCA_028280785.1 Planctomycetota bacterium | reverse complement strand
AAAATCAGATCAATATTTATATGGTATCGGCATTGCAAAAAAAGGTGAGCACGAAGAAGCCAAGACTCAGGCGCGCCGAGACTTAGCATCACAAATTCAAGTGAGCATCGATTCTGCTCGTGTCGAGCGCATGCTGCGCGATGTTAATATGGCGACTAATAAAAAGACAGTCGAAACGATTTCACGTAAAATAGATGACAAAATTCAAACGAAAGTTGCTATTACTGATTTACCTGGCATTGAACAATCAGAGCGCGTCGATGGTAAGAAGAATACCTATATTTTAGTAAGAATGGATCGCGCTGCTTGGGCCCGCAGTATTCGTCTCCAAGTCGTTGACCTTGATGGTAAAATACAGTCGGCTTATGACACCGTTCAAAAACATATGGCTTCAGGCTTAAATGAATTGCAACAAGCCATGCGCATTTACACCGAATTGATGCCACTCTTTAGTAAACGATCTATGTATGAGGATCGCTATCGCTTGGCAGCTCCAGCTTCGACGCTTCCAGCGCCACCTATCGATCCCGTGATGATTCGCACCAAACTATCGACCTTATTATTGTCGATTACCATCTCTTTGCCCCAAGATCAGGCGGCAAAACCACTCCTGCCAGGCATTACGGAGGCCTGTGCAAATCGCGGTTTGCAGGTGTTGGATAATCCAACCGGTGCCATGCTGCGGATGGAGTTTTCAGTTAAGGAAGTGAAGCGCCTGATCGATGGAGCCATACGTATAGATGGCCGCGTCAATGGTAGCATCAAAGACGCCAAGGGCCGTGTCCTAGGGGCTTTAGAGGCCGATGCGACCGGTGGCGGTGGCACGGAAGGATCAGCGCGAATGGAGATGTTTAAGGAACTTTCTGGTCAAATTGTTGATGCCCTTGAGGACCAGCTCTTTACCTATCTGACCCGACTATAGACTCACGAAACGTAGGCAGTCGTAATTGGCAGCCATCTTAAAACGCTTAGGAGAAAAACATGCGTTCTATTATTTTGTGCTCCGCTTTAATCATGACCGTTGCTTTTGTTACTGGTTGTGGTGGTGAGAAGCGCGTCGAAAACCCTGTGGTTGCGGGTGTTGAACTTCCAAAATGGTTCATGGAACCTGGCATGGGTGGCAACATTGGAGCGACTGGTATTTCTAAGAAAAGCCTAGGTGGCATGCAAGAAATGACCAATGCTGCGATGGGCGATGCAACGACCGCACTGGCTCGCGTTATCAGCGTTAAAGTGCAAGCTGCGTATACACGTTACTTCAGTGAAGGCGGTGAAAGTGCATGGGCTGCAGATGGTAGCATCGATCGCACCACGCTTGCTCAAGAACTTACTGAAAATGTAAGTCGTCAATTAACTAACCAAGTTATCCAAGGTGCTGAACGCAAAGCAGTTTGGGAACATCCAAAATCAGGTGACCTGTATGTATGGGTTGTTATTAATCCTGAGAAACGTGACGAAGTTTTAACCCAAGTTAAAGCTGAAGCTCGTAAGCAATTAGCTGCACGTAAAAAAGTTGCTGCTGAACTCAAAGCTGAAGATGCTTTGAAAAAGTTAGATGCTGCTATCGATGCTGAATTACTTCGTGCATCTGGTGAGACTCCAAAAGCTGCAAACTAATTGCTTTATTATCTAAATTAAAATCCCTTGGGCTCTTGTAGTCCAAGGGATTTTTTGTAGGACGCAGTCTATGATGGTAGCTTTATTGGTTATGGCAGGGAGTGCACTTGGTGGGCTGGGACGTTACTTAACGGGTCTCGGTTTACGCAGTGTCTGTGGAGAAGCCTTCCCTTATTGGACCCTCGCGGTCAACGTCATCGGTTCTTTTTTAATTGTCTTTATTGCAGCCATGACTGATGACGAACGTTTACGTGCGTTTATTTTAATTGGTCTGCTTGGTGGTTTTACCACCTTTTCCAGTTTCAGCATGGAGACCCTCGACAAGCTGTTGCAAGACCAGGTGCTACTTGGGCTCATCAATATCTTCGCCAGCGTCCTGTTATGCTTATTAGCTGCGTATTTAGGACATTTAGCGGGTAAGGGTTTTGCGACTAGTTAGTGTGTTGTTCGTGGGCATTTGGGTTTGAGATTGCTGATGTCATTAACAAAAGAGCTAGCTCAGCGCATCTAAATTTGGCATCCTGCATGCTCATCTTCACTGAAATCAAAATGAACTTTCCAGGTCTTCGGGCGTTTACCCCGACCCCTTTAGTGAAATAGGAATTGGTCTATGCGACTTATCTTGTGTTTAATTGTAACTTTATGCTGGAATCATGGTTTTGCACTCAGTGCGCCAATGGATAACGCACCGGAGATGGCGGCGGCTGAACGGACTTGGAACGGTCAATCGCATGATGTGGTCGTACCAAAACATGGCGGAGCCTATGTCGGTGGTGTCTACTTATGGCGTGGCCGTGCTGACCGTGAATACAAGCCATTTCATCAATGGGAAATTAAGCTCAAGGCAGGGGCAAACGGAGCTTCTGCTGTAAAATGCAAAGTGATTCCGCTCGATACCGAAATGAACGTCCAACAATTGTTTCGCAAAAAAGGAACTGAATGGAAAGAGGTAGGCAAGATTGATGCAAATGGAGAGAAATTAATTTCCTATAAATTAAATTGCAGCAATATCACCGCTTATCGAATGGAGCTGGAGTGGGAAGGTGGTAAGCAGGCTTTGTTTGCCGGTACACCAACGATGCTACCGATTGATGCCAAGGCTTTGGATAAGCAGCCCTACATCACCGTGAGCGATGCTGATTTTAAATATAAAAAGAGTCGTCGTCGTGCGACTGTTACATTTTATTTAGCCAATGTTGGCGGTGCAGCGGCAGAGGGTGTTGAGCATACTATCGAATTTTTAGGGGCAGATGGCAAACCCGTGCATACGGTTACCTATGTTCCTGAAAAGGGCACCGTCGAAAAAGGCTATGGTAAAATGCAAAAAGCTGAATTTAAAAAGGTGCCTAAATTTGATAATATCAATATTCGCACCAAACAAGTTCATGTGCTGACCTATGAATTAGACGGAGATCAGCTTGTTGCCAAAGAAGATGTCGGCTTGAGCGGGCTCAAAGTGAGCGACACGGCTATAACCGGCACCATTACCAATGGTTTTAAAGAAGACCTTGAGAATTTAACCGTTACGGTCAGTTTTGAAGATGATATGGGTAAAGTCGTACGCAAAGTGGATATCAAAATTGCGGCACTAAAAGCAGGCGCTTCTACACCATTTGAGGAGAAGATAGATAAAAGCTTTGCTTATAAGGCTTACTCAATGGGTTATTCCTTTGGTTCTACAGTACCAATTGAATAAATAGTAATAAGCAATTACATAAAATCCCCGTGAATGAACGTTCACGGGGATTTTTTAATTGGTATATTATTAATTATTTAGAATTAGCACTGGCAGGCGCGATAACAGCGCTCATGCGACGGCCTTCCATGCGTGGCTCTTGTTCAACCTTAAATCCTTCATCGCCCATCAGTTCGATGAATTTTTTAATAGCTTCAATGCCGAGTTCACGGTGAGCCATTTCACGACCACGGAATTGTAATTGTATAACAACTTTTTGACCTTCGGCCAAAAATTCCTTAGCATGCTTCACTTTGATTTTCATATCACCTTCACCCGTACCTGGGCGTAGGCGGATTTCCTTCGATTCGTTGACGTGTTGCTTCTTACGCGCTTGGCGTTCTTTCTTTTGTAATTCAAAAAGATATTTGCCATAATCCATGATACGAACCACGGGTGGTTTGGCATTGGGTGCAACTTCAACTAAATCTAGGCTGGCCTCTTGGGCGCGGCGGCGTGCATCATCAACAGATACTTCGCCAGCTTGTTCACCATTTTCATCAATTAGACGGACACGGGGGATTCTGATTTGTTCGTTTACTCGCGGCCGATTGCGCTCCGGTGGTGGTACCGGAACTCTCATTTTACGTCTACCTCGCAAACATAACTCCATAACGGGTAATAAAATATTTGGCAACTGCGCCAAATTGGGTCGGGCAGGCTAGGACTCGGCAGCCTAAACACAAGCGGAATCGAGCCTTGTGAGTGGCCAAATGCCCAACAAATAGGATCAATTGTGTATGGAGTATGAAGCATGTACTTCATGTAGGGTACTTGTAAAAACCGCTTTTAGCCGACACTAGGCCCTTATGAGACCAATCCATGCACTTTTCGTTTCTTGTTTGCTTATCCTCGCCACTGCTTGTAGCGCTCCGCGCGGTGCCTCGATCAATCATCTGATTGACAGCGACTTTAAAGGCATGACTGCGAGTGAATACGCAAGTGCAGTCAAAGCTGTTGGTGCGGCGACCAAATTGACTTACCCCAAAGTGGATGCGAAAGAGGGAGCGGCTGGGCGTGAGGCTGGTCCACGGGCGGTCCTTGCTGATGGCGATGGTGCTGTCGTAGTAAGTACCCTGCGTGGAGCCGTACAAATCACTAAGGTCAACAAAGATGGTAAACGAGTATGGCATCACAGTGTTACCTTGAGCAAATACCAAGTGGGCAGTGCATTCAGTATCACTGCTAATGATGATCTCGGTTTATCCTGTCTGAGAATTCCAGTTGATATGCCAGGATGCCAGCATTTGGTATTCGCACTTGGCGATAAGTCCTGTGCTTTGGTGCGCGTTGAAACAGCGAGCGGTCAATTTGCGGGCACTGCTTTTGCCAAAGCTTTGCCTATTTACAAATATACCACTGCGAAACTCGAAGGTTCAAAAGGGCAGACCAGCTTAGAAGCATTATTGCGCCTGAGCAGTCCTAAAGCGAAAATGGAGCGCAGCGTTGCCGCTGTCCGCAGTCAGCTCGAAGCATTCTCATCAAGCACTAACAGTTGGATCGCTGAAGCTGCAGCGGCGGTATTAATACTACCATCTGTTAATTAATAAATTTTTGGTTTATTGAGAGCCGAGCAGTGCGCAGGCTCCGGACGCCGACGAATGGTCAGCCCTATTTGGGCTGGATTTTTCGAAGCCTTTAGCGTAGAAAAATAATGAGGACAAAGTCCGTTTTTCAGTTTTTAGCAATAGCTAAAAACTGAAACCTAACGAGAAGTGCACGGCGACGTCTTCGTCTGTGGCGAATTCCTCACCTATATGCTGAGCCACATCTAAACGAATTGGTCCGATTGGTAAATCAAAGCGAATGCCAAGGCCGATACTTTGACCCATGTCACCATTAAATTCGTGTTCATCTTCATCAATTATGCCACCGTCCCAAAAGAGGGCACCGGATAAATTATAGTCCGGAAACAAAGGAAAGCGTGCTTCGACAGAAGCTAATAAGGAACTAAGTCCGCCAATGGGATCTCCATTTTTATTTGTTGGTCCCAATTCATGACGTTTAAATGAGCGTACGCTATTTTCACCACCTAAGAAAAGTCGCTTTTGAATCGGTAATTCTTTGGTGTCATGTTTTAAATCATAGGTGTTGAGTCGTAAATTTGTTGCGAGAACCCAATCCGGTTCTTCACCAAAGGGTATATAATATTGGATATGCCCTTCATAGCGGAAGAATTCAAGGTCCGAACCAAGACTAGGGGTTGCCCATTCAACATCACCACGCATGCGTAGTCCGCGTGTAGGATTAAATAAATCGTCACGCAGTTCCAATGTCTGAGCAAACTCTATAGAAGATACTAAAAATGTTTCGCCTTCACCAATTTGCGCTCCAGGTACGATATTGGTAGCCTTTGAACGTTCAAAGTTATAGCCGAGTAGTCCTTCGATTTTATCTTTGAGATCAAGTCCAAACAATCCGTAAAAATCGATGCCACACATTTTTTTATCACCGTATAAGGTCCGGTAGCGTAGTTGAATATCATAGACTTCGGAATCAAAAGAGGGCTCTTCTCGATCTTCCCAACTAGATTGAAGTATGAGGAATTGTTTACGGTAATACTCACCCATAAAAAGACTGCCCTCAATACGCTGTGATTTCATACTCAAGCTGTAATCTATTTCCCCATCTAAACCGATGCCGAATAGGTTTTTATTGTGATAAGTGATGCCACCGCGAAATTGTTCATAACTTCCATAACCAAGGCTAAAATCGAGATTGCGTTTTGGTAGTTCTTTAACATTGATAATGATATCTGCAGTGACTGTTCCATCTCCATTGTTTGCTTTGACGACTTTATCCCATTTAAGCGATTCAAATATGCCGATTCTATAGAGGTAGCCTATGGATTCTTCTATTCGGTTGTAGTTGATGCTTCGACCTTTCTTTAATCTTCTAGTGTAGAAGTTAAAAATACCTTTGCGTGTGTAGGGATTGCCAGCGATAACTAATTCATCAAAAATATATTGCGGACCAGGTTTGATGAAAATCTTGGCGTTTACGACAAGTGAGTTGTTGGTGAACGTGTAGCTGCCGTCGACCATTGCAGCTAGATAGCCAAAATCATTGAGCTTACGCCTAATAGAGCCTATTTCTTGCCTTAATAATCGTGGGTGAAAAGGTTTGTTTTTGAGTTTTATTTCATCAATTATAGCATCCAGTTTAGATTTCTTAATATTACAATCTTCAGTATTATGCGTGATGTCAATTTCACCAAAAGTAAATTGAGGTCCTTCTTTAACCGGTATATAAATAGAAACCTTCGTTTTGTCCTTATTCCATTTTAGTTCGGCTGGCCCAACCAATACATTTTGATAGCCATGGAGTAAATAGGCAGTCATGATAGAATTTATTGCATTATCGACATCAGTTTTACGAAAGACTAATTTACCAACGCCAAAGTGTTTCAGGAGCCCTTTGATTGGCGAACCGATGGTCATGGTGATATCTTCTTCGTTCCAGGTCTCCCATGCTTTGGCACCAGTAATTTCTATTTTATCAATAACAACAGGATTGCGTTCACTAACCGTAAAGAGAATTTGAGTAGGATTTTGTTTATTGGGAATATAGGTGTAAGAAACTTTAGAAAAATAATATCCTTTATTGCGCATATACTGAAGCATGCTGTAGCTGGCGTCAAAGAGAAAGGATTCACGCTTATGGATGGCGAAACCTTTTAATTCAGTATGTGCCGAAGATCGCAATTGCGATTCACTGAGTTTATTTAATCCAGTAAATTCAATTTTTATTGGTTCCTCTTGAGAACTGGCCTCAGCCGCGCTGAGGTGAACACAACTAAAAAGGATGATAAAGAGAGCTACCATTCGGTTCGCCATATCACCATACCATTGTAATCTTCATATTTATCACGTTCTAGTTTGAGGTACATATTGTCTGTTGCTGGAATGGGTGTGATAACTTCAATAGTGTTGTAACCATTGCGACTAACATCTCGGCCAATTTGTACTTCGATTTCATCAAAAAAGCTTTCTCGCTCTGGGTCCTCATTACCAAAAACTTTACGCAATGTTTCTACAATAGCCCAACCAATTACCAATCCCGAGGTATCGATATCTTTCCCCGTGTCACTTATGTTACGCGGAGGAACGCCAGTAGTAATAAGTCGCGTTGCCTCTTCGGGGCTAATCGGCGGATTACTGACGATGTCTATGCCATTAACTGAAAATTCACTCATTTTCCCTTTGAGAATGATGCGCAAATCATAGCCCTGCATCTTAGTCCGTCCATTAATGGTGAAACTTGGGTCAAATGGCTCGCTCGCATTAAATGTAATAGTTGAGGGGCTGAACCAGATATTTGAAAACGGTAATGAAAGGCGCGAATTTTGATGGATCAGCACATCACCAGATGGTTCCGGTACCATGCCCGTGCCACGGATACGCAATTCACCAGATGCATCCGCTTTAAGCATGCTATTGCGAATGCGAATAGTTTTGTTGGCACTCACTTGTAAATCTAATTGAGCGCCACCTAAGAAACTTTCTGGTAATTCAAACAGTTGAAATTGACTGTCGATTTCAGGTGTATGTCTGGCGGTCGTAATAAATTCTTCGGTATACAGCGCATCTATTATTTCCGCTTGTCCCGAAAGGCTAAGCGGACGATCTTTATCTTTTTGAACGAGAAGATTACAGTTTGTGCGTAGTCGCAGCGATGGGCTTTGCACTAAGAGTACGCGACTTCCTTGTAAGCGCACGTTACACGATTGAACATGTGGGTAGCCCATGTGGACATTGCCATTAATAATAACAGGTTCGTAACCAAGTGTTGCACTTAATTGTTCGGTGCTAATAACACCTTTATTTATTGCAATGTCACCATTGATGTCACCAATGCGCGGTACGGCGCCTTTTATTTTAAAATGAATATCTCGAGAGCTTAGTTTGCCATTAATGTTTTTGATAATGCTGTTGATATCTTTATTCCATTGAGCGGGTCTCAAAAGAGGGCCGGGAGCTTCTACATTGAGATCACCTTTGATGTATTGATCACTAGATTGAGTTATGCTGTAGGCACAGGACCAATTTTTGTCATCCATTGTAATTGAGCTTTGTAGGTTAAGCGTTTGTCCATGATGATCGGCAAATAAATCGAGGTTTACTTTATTAGCCACGATCTCACTTTTGAGTTGAGCTTGACCATTAACTTCTTCGAGGTGTGCTTTGACGAATAGATTTCCTTCATTAAATATGGTGTGAAATTCGGGCCACTTGTGTAATTTTTTTGCTTCAATATCGATGTCGATTTCTGGGGGCATGCCGACGCATTCTTCCCAACCATTGAGGCTTAAGCGTCTGGGCCATGATCCTAATATCATAGCCTCGCCATATTCGCCATAGGAAATATAACAGTGATCTATTTCGACTCCGTTTGGGTTCTGCGAGCACAGGACATTGACCTTGAGAGGACTGTCACCAAGGCGAAGTGCCGGTCCTGCAACTTCCACCTCAATATTGGGTTCACTCAATTTTCCGCCGATATAAACCGAGCCATCGCATACACCATGGAGTTGATCGAATTCAAAGGCGCGGCTAATGACGCCTAAGTCGAGAGCATCCCATTTAATATGAAAGTCACTCTCCGTTTTGGAAATGACTCCACCAACTTTTATGGTGCCTGATTTCGTGTGTATTTCTGTTTCTTCTACATGCCACAATTCATGATCGGTACTGGTGATGAGAAAGGTATTGTTAATTGCAGCATGATGCGCAGGTGCATGTAGCGCGATATCATTAATTTCTATTTTACATTGGTTTCCATTATTTTGAATAAATGCATGAAGCGATGCTTTAAATTCTTTGTTATCTATGTTCCACAGTAAATCATCAGCGTGAATCATGCAGTTAACATCGAATCCTTGAGTGCTGTTGTGCAAGCTTAATATAATGCGACTGCGACCCTGTTGTGGTAATAATTGTGGTACAATTGATCGAATAATTGTTGGTGTTTTATTCCATTGTAGATCTATGTTGAGATCGATATCCTGTCGTTGTTTGGTGTAATGAAAAATGAGGGCTTGTGGTTGTTCTGCGATATAAATTGGGATGCGTGCGTCGATAGAGCTTGGGGTGATATGTAAATTGCCATTCTTTAATTTGAGGTGTTTATGAAATTCTGATCCGTTGATTCGGAAATTTTCAGCGTCGATTCGCAATAATTGAACAGGGCCAATGGTATAAGCTTTGTTACGGATGACGGTATCGTTCAGCGTTAAATCAAGATTTTGATTATCCCCTTGTAATGTAAAATGGCTGCGACTGACGGAATCCGCTTCTTTCCATTGTACATGACCATTAATATGTAATTTTGGTAGTCGTTGTTGTGTATATTTTGCTAGCAGTGCTGGATCGAAACTGTTTTGTTGGGTAGTTGTACTTTTTGACTGTAAGCGCCCACGCCGATCTTGCTGTAATTGAGCGTCAACATCAATGATGTCGAGATGGTGAATATCAGAAATATCGAAGCCGTTGAGCAGACCAAAGAAACTATAAGACGCACTTGCTGATTTAATGTGTAGACGCTGTAACGCCGCTTTATTATTGCGCGCACGTAATTCGATTTGATCCAGCTGAATATCGCCAAGCCACGAGCCACTGAGTCGTTCTATCGAAACCTTGCAATGCGTGGCGTCGGCTATGTTGCTGGCAATGTATGAGGCGAGGATGCCACTGAAAAGAATGTTGCGCAGCAGATACAGTCCAAGCAAACAGGCGCAGCAAATACCTCCTGTGTAGAGGAGGCGTTTGCGCCATCGCCTAGGTTTCTTTACCGCGTTTTGGCTATCTGCTGCCATGGTCAAAGCTTAGCGAACGCCGTGCTCCAGGCGAGGCCCAGGCACGGCTTAGTTCATGGCCAATGATTGAGTGTAAGTTACTGCTAAATAGGGACTTAAGTTTGTTAAGTTAAGCCATTTCAGTGGTTGTGGGCTTATCGTTCATCTGAGGCCGATGTTTTTGGCCAGCTTATTTCCAGATGAAATAGGTGGGCATCATCAACAGAAGCACGAGCTTGAGCTTGATGCAGGGTGATAATGCGCTCAACGATAGCCAAACCGAGACCATGGTGTGATTCCGATTGATTGCGTGCCAGGTCGTGTCGCCAGAACGGACTGAAGGCCTGATCGTAGTGACCGGGATCGAGATTGCTGGCTGGGTTACTGATGCGCAGGAGGATATGATCAGCAGCTTCGGTGAGCGATACGTGAACGGCACCATCACCATGAGCATAGGATTGAATATTAGAAAATATATTTTCAAAAACCATGGCCATGAGACGTTGATCACAGTGTAGTTCTGCACTTTCGTCACCAGTAATTTCCAGAGCACGATTTGAACTAGGAAATTGTGCCCACGCATCGCTCACTAATTCTGCGATACTGATTTCCTGAATATGTAAGTCTTCCTGATGAGACTCGAGCCGCATTAACAATAATAAGCTATCAACGCGTTGCTGTAACGCGTTTATTTGTTCGGTTAAAAATTGGGAGCGTTCGGCAGGTATATCGCCAGCGTTACTGGCAAATTCTAATTCACTGCGTACTGCAGCGAGTGGGGTGCGTAATTCATGAGCGATATCACCTATGGTACGGCGTTCGCGTTTACGATTATCTGCCAGTCGAGATAAAAGACCATTGAGTGTGGAGCTAATTTGTTCAATTTCTTCCGGTTGTTTTTCTAACTCAATGCGCGCGTCAACATCATGGGTATGTAAATCGTCTATTTCTTTAACAAGATTTTGTACCGGTGAAATGAGCCCATCTCGAAGCTTCTTGGCAATGAATAAGGCAGACACCAAGACTGCGCTAGCAACAATAATTAATAAATTACGCAGGCTGTTGAGGTCACCGCGTAACCCGGTGTATTCTGCAGCCATTAAAACTTTAGACTTGGGATCAATCGGTTTAAAATCGTGATCTCGCCCGCCACGTTCGTCTTCTTTTTTTTCCTCCTTATTCTCTTTCTGTCTATCAGCAATGTGCTTTTGCCATTCAGGGTCAAGATTTACCGGTAATTGAATCAATCGAAAATAACGCTGGTCTTTACTTATGATATCAATCGCTTGACTATCGTTTGTTAGTTGAACGGGGAAGTCCTCTAGCCATGCTTCAGATTTAAAAATTTCTTTTCCGCCAGGATCGTTAATTAATAGGTGAAAATTTTCAACATTACGACGGTGCCTGCCGCGCATGTAACGCATGGGAAACCATGGGTACTTGGCAATGCGTTTTGTTCGTTGTTCTAGCTCTTTGTCAACTTCATTGATTAAATAAGTTTTTGCTGCAAAAAAAGAAATGCCGCTGGTTAATAAGACTGCGGCAGTAACGCTGCCGAGTATGCCCCACCACAAACGTCGGGATAAATTCATTCTTCAATCGCAGCGATATAACCCTGGCCGCGCCTTGTATGAATAAGATTGACTTCATCGGCAGCTTGAATTTTTTTACGAACGCGACCAACTAAAACATCGAGAACATTCGAGACCGTGTCTTGTTCGAAATCATATAAGTGCTCCCATAATTCGGTGCGACTCACTACGGCGCCTTGGCGGCGCAACAAAAATTCTAATAATTGAAACTCGCGGGGGCTTAACTGAATATTTCTATCCCCACGTTTGACGGTTTTTGCTGAGGGGTCTAGGGTAAGATTGTCAATATGTATAGTTGCTTCGGCCTGACCATGGCCACGTCGTACCAAGCTGCGCAAACGAGCTAATAATTCTGGAACAGCGAACGGTTTGGTTAAATAATCATCGGCTCCAGCATCGAGCCCTTCAACACGATCTTCAATCGCATCGCGAGCAGTCAGCATTAACACTGGTGTAGCTTTTTGATTTGCGCGAAGGCGGGTAACTAACTCCACGCCATCGATATTTGGTAGCATGCGATCTAATATAATTGCGTCATAATCATTGCTGCTCATAAACCACCAAGCCTCTTCGCCTTCGGCGGCGACGTCGAGGGCATAGCCTTCACTGCGTAATCCACGTGTAAGTGAATTGCGAAGGGGTTCATAATCTTCAACCAGAAGTAAGCGCATGAGCTGTAAATCCTAACGTAGTAACATAAAACGCCAATATGACAGAAGGGTGAACAGGTGGTAAAGATTGCTCGCTATTTTAAGCGTCAGACTTGCTTGTTGTTGGAGCTTCAGAACCTATGCGCCAATTCGCACGGGAGATATGCATGCTGATAGCTGACGGATCGAAAATGCTTATGATTGGCGATTCGGTCACTGATGTGGGCCGCGCTCGTCCAGTCGGCCGCAAGCAACATGATGGCCTTGGCAATGGCTATGTGAAATTTTTTGATGCGATGTTAACCAGCCGTTATCCAGAACGAAATTTTGAAATTCTCAATATGGGTATCAGCGGTAATAAGGTGACTGATCTCGAAACGCGTTGGCAAACCGACGTCCTTGATTTAAATCCAAATTGGCTATCGATTATGATCGGTATTAATGATGTGTGGCGTCACTATGACAGTCCATGCAATGACGATTTGGTTGATGCTCATTTATATGAAAAAACCTATCGTACTATTCTTGATCAAGTGCGCTCTCAATTAGACGGGCTTATTTTGGCGACACCCTATTTTATTGAAGCTAATCGTCAGGATCCGATGCGGATTCAGATGGAATCTTACGGGTCTATTGTTAAACAATTGGCTGCTGATTTTGATGCTATTTTTGTGGATACCCAAGCTGCCTTTGATGTTTTTTTAGAACACAAATCCAGTCATTATTTGGCCTGGGATCGCATTCATCCGAATGGGACAGGGCATACCATTTTAAGCAATGCTTTTTTGCGCGCAGTACAATATGAGTTTTAACGAAGGAGTTTAATCATGTCAGAAGTCAAATCTACTGAAAATAATAACGGTGATTCGAATGCCGATTGGATGGATACGGTGATGAACATTTTTTCAACGGAAATGTTGATGAATATTGTCACGTTTATTCTTATTATGATTGCCTCGTGGATAATCGGACGCATATGCGGTGCGGCTGTTGCTGCTGCATTTAATCGTGCCAAGCGCACGCCGAGTCAGTTACTGCAGAACTTTTTTATTACCTGGACCAGTCGTGCCTTTATCATAATTGGTCTAGTGGTTGGCTTACAAACCATAGGCGTTGAGATGGGACCAGTTATAGCCAGTTTAGGTGTGGCTGGTTTTATTGTAGGTTTTGCGATTCAAGGCACGCTAAGTAATTTTGCGTCTGGATTAATGTTGTTGGTTTATCAACCCTTTGATGTTGGTGACGTAGTCGAGATCAATGGCGTTACAGGTAAAGTGAAAGAATTAACTATTGTCAACACCACCATGGAGACGCCAGATAATAAATATGTAATTATTCCGAATAGTAATGTATGGGGTAATACGATAATTAATTACACTAAAAATCCAACACGTCGTGTTGATATGGTTCTGTCAGTTGGTTACGATGCTGATTTAGATCATGTCCAAAAAATAGTAAAGGAATTGCTTGAAGCGGATGAAGGTGTTTTGAAAGATCCAGAGATTACAGTTGAAGTGCTTGCGATGGGTGAGAGCAGTATGGATTTTGCAGTGCGCCCGTGGGTTAAAACTGAGGATTACTGGGATGTGTTTTGGCGCTTACAAAAAGGCCTTAAGCAATTAATGGATCAACACAATGTTGATATTCCATTTCCACAACGTGTTGTACACATGCAGCAGGCAAATTAATGAAGAAAATAATTTATATTGTTCGTCATGGTGAAAGCCAATCGCAAACTGGAGAAACACAGGAATATTTAAATCCTGATTTAAGTGAGCGCGGTGTTGCTCAGGCTAAACGTCTTGAGCCACTATTGCGTTTGTGCAAACCAGATCTGATTTGTTTGAGCACGATGCAACGAGCGTGGAAGACCTATCAGCACGCAGCAGTAAGCGCTGCAAAAATACAATTCGATACACGCTTGGTCGAATGTTACCCGCCAGAGCATTATGTGCCACGCCTGCCAATTGATGTTCCAGATATCGCCCATGCCGATGTTCATGATGCTTATGCCTGGGAAGCGCCGCAGCGCATCAATGCATGGTGGGATGAGCACAGGCGATCAACCTATAAAAAGATTATGTGTTTTTGCCATTGGAATACGGCGAGTCATCTCATATCTGCAATTATGGGTAATGATTTAAATAATAAAAAAAGTTACACACCGGTTGATAATGCGTCGTTAAGCGTACTTGGTTTAGACACTAACAACGTCCCGTGCATGCTTGTCGGCAATTACACCGAACATCTCAATGATTTACTCGATACGCACCAAGAAGCTTTAGGTTTTCTGCGCTAGTTTATACGTCGACTCGCACGTTCCACGGCGAATTGGCAAGCCAATTATTTTCGCCGTTCCACTAACTCGTCTCCTGAACTTTTGCTTTGCAAAAGATTCCGTTCAGGACTGCTTTTTCATTGCCTGGAGGTTTTGTTCCTAATGGCCTGTCGTCTAATGGTAGGACCCAAGATTCTGGTTCTTGTTATTGGGGTTCGAGTCCCTACAGGCCAACCATTTATTTGCGAGACGTTGTCTCGCGCTCTCCGACTTTGGTCGGCATTAAACTCCGCATACGCGGAGTTTTTTTATGTAATACATAAAAACATGCCTCTGCCAGTCGAGAACTGTTCGCGGATAAAAAGTTATTTGGGAAGATTAACGTTGTTATTCTCTTTATTCCCAACACCAGCGCGCTCTAACCATTTTTGTCGTGTTGCCTCGTCGTTATGTGCAGCAGCAATTTCGGCTAGGCGTTTTGCTGTAGCAGGGTCGGGAATTAATTCATAACTGCGCTCAAAAGAACGTTGTGCGTCACCAAGACGACCCTGTCTTTGGGCAACATCACCAAGGGCAAAATGAGCGCCAGCATGGAGCGGATCGATGTGAATATATCGCTCGTAATATTTTCGTTGTAAGCTAATTTGATTTTGCTTTGCTGCCATTTTTGCTCGTAGCAACAGAGCAGGCCCATATTGGTGGTCGCGTTTAAATGCTTCTTCTAAATGTTCAATGCAAGCTTCGGTTAAACCATTGGTGGAATCGATCAGGGCTAGGCCATAAGGGCCAACAGGACTGTGTGGGCTTATGGTGTTTATTTCTGAAAATAATTGTTCGGCGCGCTGTAAGCGATTATCACGAATACATGCTTGAGCCAAATAGAGACGAGCCTCATTCCAATTAGGACTGGCATTAATTGCTTTTTCAAACCAGGGAATACTTGCAGCAGCACCAGATTTTGTGTGCGAGGCCATGTGAATGCGGCCCTGTAAAAAGAAAGCCATTGGATGTTGATAGCCAGCGTTAAATGCCTCGGTGAGTGCTGATTGAGCTTTGCTGGTATCGCCGGATTCAATGTGACGTCGAATACTATCCATGCGTTGTGCATGTAATTGTGTAGCTTGTTGCTGGGGATCAGGTTCTTGTTCCCGACAAGCGATGAGCAGAAATAATAAAATAATGGCTACGATACGCATGGACTACCTTCAACAATCTTACGCATGGCACTGGCTTTGTCATTTAATTCTTGCCATTCATCAGCAGCGTTGGAATCGCTAACTATACCTCCGCCGGCATCAATGCGCACATGTTGTCCCTGAATTTGCATGGTGCGAATACCAACTGCTAATTCACATTGTGCATCTTCGCCTAGCCATCCAAAACAACCGCAGTAAGCACCACGTGCTCGTTGTTCCAGCTCATTGATTATCTGCATGGCACGAATTTTTGGCGCTCCAGTGATCGATCCTGGAGGGAAACATGCTGAAAAAATATCAGCATGGTTTTTATTCTCAGCGAATGTGCATTCGATGTGTCCGAGGGCATGATGGACATAGGGTAAGTCCATTATTTGGCGCTTATTACTTACGCTAACTGAGCCAGGTTTGGCAATACGACCAAGGTCGTTGCGTACCAAATCAATAATCATATCAAGTTCCGCTTTGTCTTTCTCTGCTAGACGTAACTCTTCGCGGATAGCTTGCTCAGATCCTGGCACGCGCTTGCGTGTTCCTTTAATTGGATGTGAATGGCATTGCTTGTCAAAAACCGATAAAAAACATTCTGGACTATGGCTGATGATGCTTTGAGAGCCCATGCGAAAAAATGCACTGTAGGGGGCCGGGCTGTGGTGGCGTAGTTGTAAATAGGTAATGATATCTTGGTGTGCTTTATCTTCTAATTCACCATAAAACGGCATGGTGAAATTGACTTGATAAATATCACCTTGTGCAATGTAAGCGTGAATCGTATCAATGCATTGTTGATATTCAGCAAATGATAACTGTGAACGCAATGGCTTACGCAGTTGAATAGTGTTTTCTAATTCATGCTTAGTTTTCAAATAGGTAATTATATTTTCGAGTGTGCTTTTATCTGCGGCATGAACAAAACAGGTTTTATTGTCCCAGCGTAAATAATTCTGCAGTGTCCATAAACGTGCTTGGCCTGGGTGTGAGGATTGCGCAGCCCAAGGGCCAACGGGAAATTCATAATCCATCTGAATTATGGTTCCCTGATGAATATTCAGAGGCCATGAAGAGCTAGATTTATTTGCGATACCGTGGCTAACATTTATTGCATCAAGCGAAGCACATAACTGTGGGGCTTGTCCCCAAGTTAATACGCTGCCGCCTTGTTCGTTGCTATCTAAAAGAGCCAAATGTTCTTCATTGGCAAAGCAGCAAAGGGCGTCACTAATGCTATAAGAAAAATCAAGCTCTTGGTAGGGCACCGCATAAATATGGGCCTAGACTGACGCCGACAACCGCATTTTAGGCGCTTGCTCCAGGCATCGATTCGACACACTCAAGCATCCAATGACTATCCAGCTCTATAATACCTTAAGTCGAAGCAAAGTTGCACTTGAACCACTGCAGGATGGTAAGGTGAGCATGTATGTGTGTGGTCCAACCGTCTATGATGACTGCCATATTGGACATTTAATGGGTCCAGTTTTGTTTGATGCAATTGCACGGTGGATAGCCGTCCGTGGCATGGATGTACGTTTTGCTATAAATATTACTGATGTTGATGATAAAATTATTAATCGCTCCATCGAAACGGGTGAAGCGTGGGAAAGTATTACGCAACGATATACCCAGCAATATTTCGATTTTCTTGAATCACTTCATGTAAATACCGTTACTGATAATCCTAAATGTAGTGAATATATTCCGAAGATGATAGAGTATATTCAGCAGTTAGTTGATAAAGATTGTGCTTACGCTGTAGAGAACGGTGTTTATTTTGATGTATCCAAGCAAAGCGATTATGGCAAATTGTCTGGTCGTAAATTAGATGACATGATTGCAGGCGCACGCATTGATGCTGATACCTCACTACGTAATCCTGCTGATTTTTGTTTGTGGAAAGCAGCAAAGCCTGGTGAACCAAGTTGGCCTTCACCATGGGGTGATGGTCGTCCTGGTTGGCATATTGAATGCAGTGTTATGGCGACTGACTTGTTGGGTCATGAGTTTGATATTCATGGTGGTGGCGATGATTTGAAATTTCCACATCATGAAAATGAAATAGCACAAAGTGAAGCGCATAGTGGTTGTTACGCAAAGCATTGGATGCATAACGGATTAATTCAATACGAAGGTGTTAAAGTCGGTAAGTCAGATCCACGCATGAAAGACCCTGAATTTGCTCAACAATTTAATGCGAAATATTTGATGGATACGCATGGTGCCGCAGTCATTCGCTTTTTCTTGTTGCAGGGTCATTATCGTCGACCCTTTGATTTTGCGCCCAAAAATATTATATCTGCAGCTGCTGCCTTACAGAAATTACATAAACTTTTGGGCGACTTA
>JANQLF010000222.1 GCA_028280785.1 Planctomycetota bacterium | reverse complement strand
ACGATAACTGGTTTATCTAATTCAGATTGTAAAATGATATCAATATGTTTTTGCTCCAGGCTATTTGCTGAAATAACTAAAGCATCTATTCGATTTTGTTTGAGGAAATCTAGATGGTAGAGTAGTGCTTCGGTTCGTGATTGCGTGGCGTTATTTGAGCAGGTGAAGATTTGATAATGCTGGGCAGCGAGACTGCGTTCCAGGCTATTGCGAATTTCAAAGGTAAAGGGCCTTATAGACGATGGCGAACTATTTTTGCCATGATTATGGATGTGGAAAAAGCCGATGCACTGTGAGGTGCCAGTATTCATGGCACTGGCGAAATAATTTACTTTGTAGCCTAATTGATTGGCGGTATCGAGAACAAGTTGATTGGTCTCATCGCTGATTCGAACGTTGCCCTTCTTGCCAAGCACTGCGCTTACTGTGCTTTTGCTAACGCCAGCGGCACGAGCAACATCTGCCATGGTGACTTTTTTCGCCATGCCTTTCAATGTAAATGGTTTACTGTACTAGTCTAGCAAACTCTAAATGATGCTGTGACTAAGAAAACGCAAAGATTAAAGATACTTGTTCTAAGCTCGGTATCGAACTAGTTTAGCAGCACATTTTAAAATTGAATGCTAACATTGTGGCTTAGACTTTGCACATTCTCATTTCGTCAAAATTCTATTAATTAAAGGAAAACCATTGGCACATCAGTTGATACGTATAGTGCTACTTCTTTGCTTCATAGGTATGCTTGTAGCTGTTGATTGGCCTATGTATCGCAACAATGCTCAGCGTTCGGCAAGCACGGAGGCGGCGATAGTAGCGAAGGCCGCAGTTGCCTGGACTAGGCAATTACCGGCAATCGAAATGGCTTGGCCATTTGAGAAGCGTTTACAATTCGATAAGTCTTACGAGCCAATTATTGTTGGTGACCAATTAATCATGGCTATCACGAGTTATGATGAAATGGTCTCGTATAATTTAAAAACAGGAGCTGAACAGTGGCGTTTTTATGCTAATGGGCCAATTCGATTTGCCCCAGTAGCTTATAATGAAAAAATATTTTTTGGTAGTGATGACGGAAATTTTTACTGTATCAATGCACAAACAGGTAAGCTGTTGCATAAATATAATTGTAATCCCAATGGTAGAATGTTGCTTGGTAATAATAGATATATTTCTAATATGCCTGTACGTGGTGGCGCAGTTCTAGAAAATGGAATAATTTATTTTACAGCGGGCGTATGGCCGAATGAAGGTGTTTCTATTTATGCAATGGATGCCAACTCTTTTGCAATCAAATGGGTTAATAACACAGCACATTTAAAAATAATACCACATGCCCATGGGTCTATGGCTTACGGTGGTGTTGCGCCACAAGGCTATTTAGCTGTTATGGGTGACACGCTCTTTGTGGCCAATGGTCGAGCACGTCCAATTCGCTTTAATAAATCAAGTGGGGAATTATTGGATTACGATACGGGCTGGCATCATGGTACGTGGCAAGTATGTGGTACAGAGAAATATTATATTAACGGTAGCCTTATCTTTAATACGGCGAACGGTTTTCTCAGTCAAAATTTAAACATACAGATTCGTGAACCAGGAAGAGTACTTAAAACAGGACCGCATGAGCACTTTCAACTCGCATTTCCCGTGATTGACGGAAACCGTATATTTGCAGCGAAGAATGGTATTGCTGAATGGGACGCAGCGAGCATACCTCTGAAAGCTGAAGTGACAAATAAGGTCCGTTATAACTATGAGCATAAACAGTACGAAAAAGATGGATTAGAACCTAAAACCATTTCAGAGAACAAAAAAATTAAGCGCGTTTGGTTGTCTGCTAGTAATGGTCTGCTTGCATCTACTGATTCAAATCTGTTATGTATAGACAAGGATGGCAAGGAACTATGGTCCTTAGAATTAGGTACGGCCTTGGGCTCAGTCATTGCTGTGGATAATTATATTGTTGCCGTTGGTGTGAATAATGAACTGCATGTTATTAGTGAAAGTGGAAGCGACAAAGTATATAAACAAATCGTAAAGCCATTGAGTAATAAGAATACTGCATCGGTATTATTGAAAGATGCTGATCAATCTGAGGGCTATTGTTTGGTTCTTGGATTAGAAAATGAGCAATTGTTTTATGATTTAGTCACTCAGTCACAAATGCGGGTCATTGGTATGAGTGCTGATGCAAAAAAAGTTCAAAGTATGAAAAGGCGTTTACAGGCTGCACACATATATGGTACGCGTGCATCCGTTATATGTATAGATCCTGCGCACGTCGTTTTAAGTGAATACATGTGCAACTTAGTGGTGGTGAATGGTGATCTTGTAACTGAGATTAATGCATTGAACAATTATTGGACAGCGGTACGCCCCTATGGTGGTGTGCTAGCAGTGGCCAAGGGTCATGGAACAGCACTCAAAGATTTTAAGGACCCACAAGTAAAGAGAAAGGATTCTGCTGCTTTTGAATTACTTAAACGTGAGGGTCCAATTCCGGGCACGGCAGCTTGGACGCACGAATGGGGTAATGCCGGCAATAGTATGGCTACAGAAGATGATCGTGTTGCAGCGCCATTTGGTGTAATGTGGTATGGTGGTGATGCTGATGGTTACATGTTTACAGACCGTCATAGAGGGGCACCACGACCATTGGTTATCGAAGGGCGAGTTATTTTAACCATACCAAATAAAGTCTATGCTTACGATGCCTATACTGGTCGCGTCCTTTGGAATTATTCATTACCGGGTTATGCGGAACACTTCAATACACCTTGGCAATATAATCCACGAGCAAGCTATATTCTTGGTGGCAGTATCGCCGCAATAGATGGTGCTATTTACATTCACAACGGTAAAGAAATTCATGTTTTAGATTCAAAAACAGGTAAACAAGTGACGGTTATTAAAGAAGGTATTGGTAAAAGTGTTGGCCATATTGTTTGTTATAAAGATTATTTAGTTACCTTGACTGAAACCTATGCTTCGCCGCGTAGTTATAGTGCCGATCAGTTTCCAAATACTGAAGCGGCGCGAGGTCTCATCAAAGAATTAAGCGAAGGTTTGAAAAAGCATCAATTTCCAAAACGCGGTGAGGGAGAATCTGACGCTATTTATGTGGCACGTATGTTGAATTCGCTATTAGAAACAACATATCGTTATAGTGATTATCCTAAATACCAAGCACCGCCTAATGGTGAAAATTTATATCAACAGGCGAAAGGAGCTAATCGAGGTCTCGAATCTATTGTTGTGTCTAAGCAGTTAGATGAATTCTCTTTTAAGAGCCAAGTGCGCACAACAAATCTTATATTTCTTGGTTTATGGTTTGATGCAGTCCCACAATACCAGGTGGCTGGACGGAATCATTATATCCACGGAAGTGCTGGTGCATTGACAGTATTTAATCGCAAAACAGGCAAGCGACTGTGGTCACGACCAGCCGAGCTGGGTTTTAGACATGCAGCAGTGTGTGCGGGCGGTGATCGTGTTTATTGCGTAGATTTGATGCCACCCGAAATTGTTAAAACCTATAGGCGATTAGGGAAAACACCGACAACGACAGGCACCTTACATGCCTTAAATATTCACAATGGTAATCCGGTATGGAGTGAAGTCTCAGATGCAACAGCATTGTCCTATTCTGAATTACATGATGTATTGGTGGAAAGTTACAGTAGAGATACCATTGGCAGTAAGGAAGTTAAAGAGTGTCCGGTGCGCCAAGGAAAAGATGGCTCGCTTAAATATGCCTTAAAGTCAAAGGCTACTGTCGGTGTATTGATGGCTGGTGATTTTTTACTTTTGGGACATTGGGCGACTGATATTAATACTGGTAAAGGACAAGGTTGGATGGTGAGCCGTGATCGTGGATGTAATCCGTTGATTGGTTCAAAGCATGTTGTGACCTTTCGTTCTTCGGCGGCTGGTGTCTTTGATATAAAAAATAGAACAGGAACCAGTAACCTTGGCGGTGTCCGTTCAGATTGCAGTGGCAGCATAATCCCTGCAAATGGTATACTAAATATGCCTAAAATGGCTTCAGGTTGTGGTTGTAATTATCCAACGCAGTGCTCCATGGCTATGATTTATCGTCAGGGCTACACTACCATTACCTATGGTGGGTTTAACAAGGATGATGACCATTTCGGTATCAATATTGGTGCGTTCGGTGATACCCTCGATACCAAAGAATTTATTTGGTACGAATATCCTCTGCAGAGTGCCAAAACCTACATTAAAAATGCAGAAGATTCTAAAAGCAAATATCCAGGAGTAGATATAATAGGTGATGTCAAATATATAGCTGACAACATCAATAACATCGAAGAAGGCAATAAATATGTGGCATCGAGTCGTGCCGAAGGGATGAGTAGTATTCTGTTGAAAAAAGGCAGGGGCTTTAGAAAGAATACGGTTGATCTTCGTTTATATTTTGTTGAGCCAAGCGCAGTTAAATCAGGCGAGCGCGTTTTCTCGATTAGTGTTCAGAATAAAGAATTGGTGAAAGATCTCGACATTTTCAAAGAAACTGGTGGTCAACATAAAATGCTGGTCAAGGAAATAAAAGGGCTGACCTTTGAAGGGCAGGATCTCAAATTGGAATTTACCAGTAGTAAGGGTTCTGCGCTGCCGAGTTTAATATGTGGTATTGAATTGTCGAAACCAGAATAATTAAATTTGCAAGGTTTCCCAGGTATTGCCGTTTTGCGTACTATCATAAACGGCTTGGACTAAGGCCATGCCGCGCAGTCCATCCTGTGCGTTTGGAAAATCCCGATTTAAATCATCAACGTTTTCACCATTGGCTTGTGCGAGTAATACGCGCGCTGCATTGCGATAAATAACCGCAAAGGCTTCGGTGTATCCTTCAGGGTGACCGGCAGGCAGTCTTGTTGCATGTTTGGGGGCATCGCCTGGTAAATCAAAATAGCGACCAGTACGTAAAATTTGCATCGGTTGATCAGCACGACGCAGTACTAAATTGTTTGGTTCTTCTTGGGCCCAATACATCGATCCTTTTTCGAGGTAAACTTTTATGTTTAAAGGATTTTCGTTACCGCTGCATATTTGGCTGGCAATTAATACACCTTTGGCGCCATTATTAAAACGAACTAAGACATTAGCGTCGTCTTCCAAGCGTTTGTCTGGAACGATGGTAGAAATATCGGAAAGAACTTTTTCAATTTCGATACCACAGATGTATTCCGTTAATTGTGCGGCATGTACACCGATGTCAGAGAAGCAGGCAGAGACGTCGGTTTGATGACCGGGATCTTTGGCGGCTTCAATGCGTTTGGCATCACCGCTGGCCATGGTATTCGCAACACTACCTTGGGCATATTCGGCAACAACTTTTAAAACCGAACCTAATTCGCCGCTGTCGACTAAAGCTTTGGCCTGCTTAACCATTGGATAACCAGAGTAATTATGGGTTAAGGCAAATAATAAATTGCGTTCTTCGACTTCTTTGACTATGTCGCGTGCTTCATCTACTGAAAAGGAGAGGGGTTTATCACTGATGACAGGGAAACCTGCGCGTAAAGCGGCAAGCGCAACCGGTGCATGAATTTGATTTGGCGTTATGCTGGCGACTAATTCAATGCGTTGATCCTCAGGCAGTGCAGCTTCTTTATCCATCATTTCCTGATAGGTCGCATAAACACGACTGGCATCGATGCCTAATTGTTTTCCAGCATTTTCATTGCGTTCAGCATTGGAGCTAAAGCTGCCAGCGACTAATTCGATTAAACCATCTAAGCGCCAAGCCATGTGATGAGCATCGCAAATAAATTTACCCGGGCAGCCACCAACCATTCCCATTCGCAATTGTCGCATCGTCTTCTCCTGCTTAGATCATAGCCTTGATAGAATCAGAACCAGCCTGGTTTCTATGTCTAAGTCATGATATATATTTAAGTAAGAACAAATGGTCTGTTTGGGTGCATGTACCAAAGATACCAAAAGTAATGCTATTCTGAGTGATAGAATCTGCTCTAATGCATGTCTTCCCAATAAAACGTTATGGCCCGAGAGGATCTGCAATGAGTACATTAAAATCGATTTTATTAATCATGTGCGTGTGCGCAGTTTATGCACAGTCGCTGAATGCAGCAGATGCACCTTATCATGGCGATCCTACGAGTGCGCCAAATCCTGTTTGGCCACCCAAAGGAACTCCGGTCAAATGCAAGGTGAGTCGAGATACTTCGACTGCGACTGTTAAAGATGAAAAATATTCGGCCAATGGCAAGGTGACTCGATTAAAATTAAAAAGTCAGCAAGAGCATATTTTATTTGATGGCGATCTTTCTCCAATAAAGGGAAAAATAATTACCGGTGCTTTGTGGCATGTACGTATTATGGATGAGAAGTGGCCATTCCGCCGTGTTGGAGTTTCGAGTTTTGCCAGTGAATGGGTGGAGGGAAATAATAAAGTACAATATGGCATTGAAGAGGGTGCGTCTTGCTATGTCCAGGCTGAATACAAAAAAAGAGATTGGGCATTTCCCGGTAGTTCCGTCATGGATGTGTCTTTTGGTTTAGGTAATACCATCTGGCGCTTTGCTGATGCCTCAGAAATGAAAGAGGGCTGGCAATCAGTTGCAATTGAGCCGGATGTTGTCGCTGCACGTTTAGCTGGTCTTAGCCATGGATTTTTTGTAATGGACGAAAATGGTAGTGAGTGGTCATTTAAGAATGATAAATTTGGATACACCTATGTGCCAAATCGTTACTGCTACTCTATTGAAGATAAAAAGAACGCTTCGTGGTTAGAGATATGGGTGGCTGATGTCGATATTCAAGCACCTGGAAGCATCAGTAAATTTAAAGTAGAAACTGAGCAATTTCCTGCAGGTCAGGCATTGGTCATGTGGGAAACACCAAAAGATTCAGGTGGTGGTAAAACACTTGGTTTCCATGTCAGTTATTCAGTTGATGGCAAAACCAGCCCAGTGCCACGTTATTTAATCCCAATGGCTAAAAAACCAGGTGATATGGTTAAAATG
Organism: Planctomycetota bacterium; assembly: GCA_028280785.1. Classification (GTDB taxonomy): domain Bacteria; phylum Planctomycetota; class UBA11346; order UBA11346; family UBA11346; genus JANQLF01. The sequence goes on along the minus strand of JANQLF010000222.1, from coordinate 3,174 downwards.
CATTTGCAAGATTTACCATTTAAGGCTAATCAAAAGGTGGAATTAGCTATCCGCGCGGTTGATAGCGTGGGTAATGTCGGCCCTGAATTCCGTCAAAGTATTCAGGTCTCTGGTAATCCTAAAGTAGCAGAATTGAATGAGCAACTCAAAAACCGTTCATTTACCGATACAGCAGCGCTTCCTGAAGTTGCTGGTATTAAGGTGTCTGCACTTGATGTAATGGATAAGGTTGATCCACGCAGTGGCGAACTTATTCCGCAACAGGCAAAGGGCTATAAAACCGCCAATCATGTGTTCTCAGGCAAGCAAAAATTAATTCGCTTACAATCGGCAAAAAATGAAACGGTTGCCTTTCAATTGAACTTCGAGGGCAAGGCTGATGCGATATCTGTAAATGTAGAATTAGAAGATAAGCAGATTGCTCCGAGTTTATCTGAATTTGCCTACGTCATGACCAAATCTAAAGATGGTGAAAAGGCATTGCCAGATCCATTATTCGACCTTGGTGATTCATTTTCAATTCCATCGAAACGCGGCGAGGTTTTGCCTAAAGACCAAACTAATCATTCGATTATTGTTGAATTACATGTTCCACATGAAGTAACAGCAGGTCAAAAGAAGGGCTCTGTTCTCATCAATGCGCAAGGCCAAACCTTGGCTTTGAATCTCAGCTTAGAGGTATGGGACTTTACCTTGCCTAATAAATTGTCCTTTGTTCCAGAGATGAATATGTTTGGTTGGACTTGGAACCCGTTTAGAGATAAGGATTATCAGGCCTATCGCTTGGCCCATAAGCATAGAACTATGTTTAATTGTCTGCCTTATGGTTGGAATGGAAATCCTACTTTTGCGCCAAGTTGGGACGGTCAGAAATTCTATTTCAGTAAATGGGACGAAAAAATGGGACCACTGCTTGATGGATCGGCATTCAAGGGCCTGCCTCGTGACAGTGAGCCAGTTAGTTATTGCTATTTGCCATTTAATGAAAACTTTCCATCTAGTCTGTATGACAATTATAAGCCAAATTATTGGGTCAATGAAGCATTTAGCAAAAATTACCGGGATGAAATGCAACGTGCTTATTTAAATTTCGCCCAACACTGTGATGAGAAAAAATGGCACGAGACATCATTCGAGTTTTATTTAAATAATAAAGTATATTACCGGAAGAACACCAATAATTGTGTAGCACCTTGGATTTTTGATGAGCCCTATAATACGCAGGATTTTTGGGCATTGCGATGGTATGGCATTAATTGGCATCAGGCTCTAAGTAATTACAAAGGTAAGGCTAAAATGTGGTATCGCACTGATGTGTCGTATCAGCAATATCAACGCAATATGTTATGGGGTGTAACTGACATGGAATGTGTTGGTGGTGCGAATGATTTGAAAGAGCGTTTAAAGCGTGATGAGCAAGTTTTATGGAATAAATCTCATGCTCAGGCTTATGGTAATGCTAATCCTGTTGATGCATCAAATTCACAACCGGCATTTTGGGTCGTGTCAACATTTACACGTGGATTCAATAAAACCTTACCATGGAATTCCATTGGTAGTAAAAACGCAATGAAACAAGCTGAGCGTACGGCGGTGTTTTACCTCGTAGATGGCAAGATGATTCCATCAGTCAGGCTCAAGTCTTTCCGTGCGGGACAACAGTTGGTAGAATATGCATTTATTTATAAGGATGCATTTAATCATCCACGTTACGCCGTTGAAAATATGCTTAAAGCCAACTGTGACTTAAGCAGTGAATTCTTTAAACGCCATCCAGACGATGCAGGATTAGAACAATTCAAATCGAAGTCTGCTGATTTGTGGGAGTTGCGCCAAAAACTGGGACAGCTCTTACATAAGAAAGCACCTGCTTATAAGCGATCACTGAATGAACTGAAAACACCTGAGCGTGACATGAATAATTTACCAGACATCGGTTATGTTTCTGTTGGACCAAACGTACCAGCGTCAAAACCCGACTGTGAAGTTTTTAGACCGACTGGTAAATAGATCTTAGCGATCCTTCGTTTGGTGAATAGCCACGGGAAAGTGTTGTCGTTTGCGAGATTTGCCGGGCTTATGAATGAGCTCTAAGAGTAATTCATAAGCCCGGCTTGCAGAAGTAAAAGAATTGCGACTGTAGCCACTGATACTAATGCCTGATAGACTTTTGAAAAGATCTGTTGAAACAACAACCATATGGCATGTTTGAAGTTGTTCTGGTTTTTTAGTTTTTAGATATTTGTCGATATGTGCGGCTAGATTTTCTGAAACGGTAAATATACCTTCATAGGGTTTTAAATCTTTAAGAATAGTTTTAACTTTGGGCATAGCCTTGTGCTCTTCAAAGGAAATGTGATGAATTCCTTTGACACTAATGCTGACTTCGTTCATTGCCGAAATAAATGCATCGCGGCGTACGGGATTAATTTCTGGACTATAGAAATCAAAATAATGAACAGTCTTTATGCCTTTTTTCAAAAAATGCTGGGCTAATTTCTTGCATCCACGTCGTTCATCAGGCAGATAATCAACGATGTGCCGAGAGTTGGTGGGATGGTCCATCGAGAGAATGGGACAGCCCAAAGATTCCATCCATTGAATGGCTACGGGATACCAGACATCAATGGCGATGACACCATCAAGCTGACCGACATAATGAGGAAAGGTTTCACATTCGAGATATTCCCTATCGCTGAAACTGCCCAATGGAATTACGGTAGGATGATGTTGATCTTCCTGCATTAATTTAATCCAATGCAGCCCTTCATTGCACAGTAGCTCCGAGGTAGATCGCCCCAATACAATACCAAGGTGTAAATGTTTTTTACCCTGTTGCTTATTCCTAGATTTAATGAAGCGTTTGCGACCCATGCTTTGAACGAGTAGGTCAGCCTTTGCCAACTCATTAATGGCTTCACGGACCACACGGCGACTTATGCCGAGTTCTTGTGCCAAGATGCGTTCTGCTGGTAGTTCGACATCACGCTTGGTCTGTCTGAGACTCATTAGATGTTGAAAGACATTATTGACACTAGGCGTCATCTTGAATTTGAATTTACGTATCTTTTACGGTGACACCAGCGGTAAAAATACGTAGTTTCAGGCTTTATCTGTCTTTGATTAAAGGCATGATATTCTGTGATAATGACTGTGTATTCCGAAGAGTTTTAT
>JANQLF010000204.1 GCA_028280785.1 Planctomycetota bacterium | reverse complement strand
CAAATTGGTTCTTATTTGATTTTGACATTGCTTCATGTCAGCTTCATAGGTCTTGCGTTGTTGCGATAGTAAATTGACTTGGGTTTTTGACTTTTCACTTGTTAGTTTATCTGGTGACTTAACCAATGAATCATAACGCTTGAACGCTTCTGCAAGCTTGCGTTCAGCGAGCAATCGTTCGGCATCAGCAAGGAGTTTTGGCGATTCGGCGAGTAACTGCTTTAAGATTTTCTCCTGCTCAATGAGATCACGATTTTGATTGTTTAGACCATTTATTTCGCCAGCTTTATATAAACCATCTGGAGGTGTGTTAAATGTGACTTTGTAGGCACCAATTGCCAATTTAGCTTTTTTAGAGTCTTTGTCGGCTATAAGGTCTTTAATGCTGTCGAGTGCTTGATCACCGAGCGTTTCCTTAGCTTTCTGAAAGGAACCTGCGTAAATGGTAATAAGGTTTTTCTCGGCACGTTCACCCAATTCAGCACCACGGTCGTCCATTTCTTTTTTGAGTGCAGTAATTTGCTTGAAACTGTTTGTGCCGCCACCACCGGCCGCAATCGATTCAATTTTATTTTTAGCTTCTTGAGCCTCTTGTTTGAAGAAGTAATACTGAATATGTGGATCAGCCACAACCCATCCAGTTATCAATAATGCAACGCCTGCAATGATATACACCATCTTGGTGCGTTGATTATCTTTTTTACAGGTAACTAATATTGATTCTAGACGTGCTTTGCGCGGATCTCTTGGTGAGAGGATGCGCAATGCTGCACTATACGATTTAATGGCTCGGGCAAAGCGCCGGCCACGTCTGAAATTATTGCCCCTGGTAATGAAGTTTTCGATGCTTTGATTGTGAATTGCTGCCTCGAGTTCACGAATGTGATTGTGAATAGTTTGATTATTGCTCGTATCTTTGGAAATTTCTTTCCAAAGAGCTAAAGATTTTTCGAGCTCCCCATCATTACGTAAATCAAAGGCGCGTTTTATGTTAGTGCGTAGTTCGTTGTCCTCTTCACTGATATTTTCAAAAAGACCTGAATCTTGCTCTTGTTGCTCAAGGATGTGTGGGCTCTTACCGCAAAAGAGACAGACACTGTCTGAGCAGGCCGCTTCACTATGGCAATTGCGACATAATTTATGTAATCGCCCACCACAATTTTCGCACTCTAAATTATTACGATCATTAACGTGGCTACAAAACACACAGGCAACTTCAAATTCCTTAAGTTCAACATCACAGGTGTGATTAAAGGCCAATGATAACACATCCAATGACACGTCATCTTTCGGTTCAAGCACTAATATTTGAGAGCAAACTTCTTTAGCTTCTGACCATTGAGAGTTGTTGACGTGAAATTGAGCGAGCTTGCGCATTTGATTTGTCGCTTCGTCAATATTTCCAGCTGACTCTAAGCACTGTATGTACGTATTTAATTCTTTATGACCCCCACCCAATTCGACAGCTTTTTTGGCGGCATCACATGCATCTTCAATGTTACCATCAGTTAGATAGCCTATTGCCAATTCAGAGAAACAACCAGCAGCCTCAGGCCCATCACCTTGTTTAGTTAATGCATTTGCCAAACATTGACGTAGTTCGCCATTGCTTGGATCCATTGATAATGCACGTCGATAAAGACATGCCGCTTGTTCAAAAAATTCTTCTTTTTCAAAGATGCGCGCATTATCAATTATTTGATCTGCTGTTAAAGGGACGATCAACCCACTTGATAGAAATTCGACCAATAGGGTGCTGATCTCTAAACGCGTGGCGACACTGGCTTTGATCATTTCTTCAAGTGAATGTACGCCATCAATGTAGGATACGAAGGTTCGTGCAGGATAATCTTGGCTTAAATTTTGTAGTTCCTGTTCACGCCCAGCTACTGGAGAAAAGATTATATTATCTGATGGCAGAGAACTGCGAATGCGTTGCCAATCATCAAGTCGCCGAGCTGATTCTAATAAAACAGAATTAGTTTGAATGTTTATGCCTAGCAGGCGGCTATCTTCGACTAAAGCATCAGTCTCTGCATTTCCACCACCGATTTCATAAAATTGGAAGTCTGCCTGCTCCCATGTAAATATATTATATAATTCTTCTTGCGCCTGATATTGTAGTACTTCACCAATTTCGTCGTCCTCAACCCCTGAATTTTTTAAGACACTTATAGTCGAATAGGAGCCTGTGCCCTTTTCCATTTCCTGCATTAATTCTTCGTTTTCAATAATTCCCGCTGCAAATAACCGTTGTGCCAAAGTGCAATGTGATTGCGAATCAGTAATGGCGATGTTGCTTATATTACCATTTTCGAAAACAACGTCGCGGCCACCTTCCATAGAGACGAGGCGGAGTACGCCGGTCGCCTGAGAACGCTCAAGGGTCTGAAATATTTCAGCTAAGGATAAAGTTTGCAGCGTTCCTGATAGAGCCATGCCACAACGGTACTTAGGTCGATCTACGCGTCAATTGAGCGCTATACATTTCCGTCGTATTGCATCAGTAACTGACTCTTTAAAACCACTCGCCATGAATTCGGTCGATACCCTTTTTCTATGCCCCGCCTATCGACCAAATTCTTTGGATCAGGCCCGAGATTTCATTAGCTCATGTGAGCAATTAGCTGATACATTTGGCATGTCTCATGAGGTTTTGAAGGCTAGTTTAGAACCTCAAGAACAAGGTACGTGGCATCGCTTTCTGCACCGAGAGAATATACATAAGTTATTTAATTATAAATACTTATGGTCTATTAGGGGTGGCTTTGGCAGTGTCTATTGGACCGAGCAGCTTCTAAATAGCAGTCACCAACGCGCCCCCTATCTGATTGGTTATTCAGATCTCAGCCTGTGGCATGCCATTTGGCAGATTAAGGGATGGGGTGAAACCTGTTACGGACTCATGCCAGGAGCACCTCATGGGGATGTGTCACTTCAGACCCTTAAAACATGTCTGAGTGGTGTCTCATGGAGCCTCGATGCGACCTCGTATCCACAGGTGCAGATCCTCCATCCAGGGTCCGCACAAGGTCAAAGCTTCGTCAGCTGTTTGCGCGTATTAGCCTCCACGGTGGGCACAGCAGCCCAGCCTGACCTAAGTGGATGCATCCTCGCCATTGAAGATATCGATGAAAAGCCGTACAGCTTAGAAAGAGACATGCGTCAATTGGCTCTGGCTGGTATGCTGGAAGGCGTTCAAGGATTGGTAATTGGCAATATGGCCTTTGCTGAGTCAGAGACCTATATTGGTCCGAGTACGCAAGAGATTTTTAGGTTATGGGGTGAGGAATTACAAATTCCGGTTATTCAGGCTTTGCCATTTGGACATGAGCAAGACCCCCTATCCTTACCAATCGGTCGTGAAAGTACGCTGCAGGTTGATGACAATTCATGGTCATGGGCATTCGCTGAACGTTCATAAGGGAAACAATGGCAAAAAAGAAGTCTGAAATAAATTTTAGTGAACTCTCACATATAGAAGTACGTGGCGCATCTGAACACAATTTACAAGCAATAGATTTGGATGTACCTAAAAAGAAATTAGTGGTGTTTACCGGCCCATCTGGCAGTGGTAAGTCAAGCATGGCTTTTGATACGATTTATGCTGAAGGTCAGCGTCGTTATGTCGAATCGCTCTCGTCCTATGCGCGCCAATTTTTAGGGCAGCTTGAAAAACCAAAGTACGAAAGCATACGCGGCCTTTCTCCGACAATTGCTATTGAACAGAAATCCGCATCTAAAAACCCGCGTTCAACCGTGGGCACCATTACTGAAATTCTCGATTATTTAAGGGTCTTATGGGCACGAGTTGGCACTCAGTTTTGTCCTGGCTGTAATAAAGAAGTTGGCAGACGTAGCGCTGATGAAATTGTTAATGCCATTTTGAAATTACCCAAAAATGCGAGAATGTTGATCTTGGCGCCAAAAATCAGTGAACGTAAAGGTGAATATGCTGATTTGTTTGATAAAGCTCGGAAAAGTGGTTACGCCCGTGTCCGTGTTGATGGCAAAGATATCAGCTTGGAAGAAGATATTAAACTCAACAAAAAGCTGAAGCACAGCATCGAAATTGTCATCGATCGTCTCGTCAATAAAGACAGCATTAAATCCCGTCTTGCAGATAGCGTTGAAACGGCATTGCGTGAAGGCGATGGTCGCCTTGTTGTTGCTCCAGCAGTGAAAGACGGTGAAAAACCTGTCTTTGAAGAAACTTTTTACAGCGAACATTTATACTGTAATTTCTGTGATGTTAGCTTTAACGATTTAGAACCGAACAGTTTCAGTTTTAATTCCCCTATTGGCATGTGTCATGATTGTAATGGACTTGGCACGCGCGCAGAAATAGATGCATACCGTGTCATTGAAGACGAGTCGATGAGCATTAACGAAGGCGCCATTATTCCTTGGGGCATGCTCGGTGATGAGTCGCGTCAGGCTTGGCATGTTGGTTATCGTCGTGAAATTCTTGATAAGTTAAAAATTGATCGCGATAAGCCATGGAAAAAACTCAGTAAAAAAGCTCAGGAAACAATTCTATTTGGTGCAGACCGACGCGTTGAGGTTTCATGGGAAACCAAGAATGGCCAAGGCAGCTTCAATTCTAAATTTGAAGGTGTTATTCCCTGGATTGAACGGACGATTCGTGAAACGAATAATGAAAAACGCAAATCTCGATTAGCCCGCTACTTCAGTAATCACCAATGCTCTACGTGTGGCGGCAATCGACTTTCACCAGCAAGCGCTGCGGTCCAAATTAAAAAGACCTCACTTCCTGAGGTTTGTCGAATGACCATTGCTGAGGCACATGATTTTTTCGACAAGCTTAAATTAACTGGTGGAGATGCTAAAATTGCCGAAGGAGTTTTACGAGAAGTTCAATCACGCTTACGCTTTTTACTTAATGTAGGATTGAATTATTTAAGCCTCGATCGTTCCGGCCCTACTTTATCAGGTGGTGAGGCACAACGCATTCGTCTTGCTAGCCAAGTTGGATCTGAACTTACCGGTGTGTCCTATGTTTTAGATGAACCCAGCATTGGTCTCCATCAACGAGATAACATGCGCCTCATCGAAACACTTCAGCATTTACGTGACATAGGTAATAGCGTTATTGTTGTTGAACACGATGAAGAAACTATTCGTGCAGCAGACTTTCTCGTAGACTTTGGGCCATTAGCAGGCGAATTGGGCGGAACAATTGTTTATTCAGGTGCCGTAAAAGGCATTTTAAAGAATAAAGATAGCATTACCGGCGCCTATCTCTCGCATAAAAAATCCATCCCCATTCCAGAACAACGTCAATCTGGTAATGGTGAATATTTATCAGTTCTTGGTGCCGCAGC
>JANQLF010000186.1 GCA_028280785.1 Planctomycetota bacterium | reverse complement strand
AGCCTCTAAATCACTGGCTGGCCCAATCGGTATTTTTGCCGGCATGAAGCAAAAAACCGAATACTTTGGTTTTGCATCGTTCTTAAAATTATTGGCATTTATCGGCATCAATTTATTTTTAGTTAACTTATTGCCGATCCCAATCGTTGATGGCGGCCAGTTAGTATTCCTCGGCATCGAAGTTATCATCCGCCGCCCCGTCCCCCTTGTTGTGGTTGAGGTGGCCAACTGGATGGGTCTGATTTTAATCGTTGGTCTTATGATTTTCATTTTGGGAATAGACATAGATCGTCACTTTCTGAGCTAGGCTATTTACACGTCGCATTCGCTGCGCGCCGCAGGGATCGGCAAAGCCGATTATATCCCTGCTCTACTTGCTCGGTGCTCCTAAACTTTTTACTATGTAAAAAGATTCCGCTGAGGGCTCTTATTACACGTCAACTCGCACGTTTCATGACGAATTGGCAAGCCAATTATTTTCGCCATTTCACTAACTCGGCTCCTAAACTTTTGCTTTGCAAAAGATTCCGCCGCAGGCGCTTACCATTCCATGTAGTTGCTATAGTGCAGGGATGGGATTAGGATGTAACTGTCGTGATCATCCTGCGTTGTGTCCTGATGGCAGTCCTGCTTGTGAGCCCTTTGATGGCTCAGGATGTGCTACGTGAGCAGCTTGATAATGGCATGACCCTGATTGTTCGAGAAGACCATCTGACACCGGCGGTGTCGGTCGTGCTTTCGGTCCGTGCCGCGCCATTTTATGAGCAAGATCTCTTGGGCAGTGGGGCCAGCGAGTTATTGCGGCGATTAAAAATCAGTGCGCGCAGCCCGGCGCTGGAAAAACTCATACAACAAAATGGCCAACGTATCGAAGGTCACACTACCGAACACTACACGACTTTTGTTACCGAAACCACCCAGGCGCATGTAGCAAAAACATTACAGGTCTTAGCCGGTATAGCGGCTAATCGTGCTTATGGGCAAGAGCATTTTGACCGGCAGCGACAATCCTTGTTGTCGGCACAGCAATTACGCAGCAATAGTCTCGAGCATCATATTAGCAGTGGACTGAAAAAAGCATTTTATCGTCAGCCTGCACAAGTTGTTCCGGCAATTGGTGAAACGATGCCGCTGATGCGTTTACGTTTGGATGCATTAAAGCAATACGACCAACGTCGCTATGTGAGCGGTAATTTAGTCTTAGTGGTGAATGGCAACGTTGCGACTGAAGAAGTTAAAAAATTAGTGCAGCAAGCATTTAGTGTTGTGCCACAAGGATTCGCCTCTGACCCATTAATTGGTGAAGAACCAGTCATGCGTGATTCACGGAGCCTAACGGTTGAGCAACAAGTCGATAACCCTCAGTTGGTTCTCGCTTGGCGAACCGAAACCATGTCGCATGAAAACCAAGCTATACTTGGTATTATGGCTAATTATTTAAATGCAGAAAACGCACCGCTTTATCAGTCGCTGGTAGGACAGCAATTAGTCGAGTCTTTGCAGGTGCGCAATGTTAATGCCATTGGTGTGCCTGGATATTTGGAAATTAAAGTAGGACTGCGTAATGAAGAGACGCAGCGCGTATTAGAAGTCATGGCGAGTGTTCTATCAGAACTTCAAGAAAAACCAGTTGATGATGAATTGCTACAACAATTACAACGACAAATGAAGCGTGAGTATTTATTAACGAAATTGGATCCGACTCGTTATGCTGAAGAATTACTGCGTTGGGAATTGGAGACAGGGTCACCGTTATTCGGTGATGAGTTAATTGAGACACGTAAGCGTATTCGTGCTGCGCATCTGCAAAAAGCAGCTAATGTGTATTTACGTTCAAGTCATTCATGTAAATTAATAATAAAAAATCCACCTATCGAAGGAACGCCGCAATTAACACCGGATACCAAGGCGCTAACCGCAGTCGCACCGGCACACACATTTTTAGATAATGGCGTGCACATTTTAGAGCGACCCATGCCGATGGAATTGGTGCATATAGTCTTAAGTTTAGGTGTTGATGTTTCTGAAGAACGTTACCAGGGCATTAATGAATTATTATCGCGTATTGTCACGTTGCGTACATCGACACGTAGCGCTGAAGATCTCAAGGGTTTGCTAGCACAAAAAGGCATGCAATTACGTGCAAGTAATACTATCAATGCCATTCAATTACATATCAC
>JANQLF010000043.1 GCA_028280785.1 Planctomycetota bacterium | reverse complement strand
AATCTCCACCCAAAATTGCTGAGGTGTGGAAGGAAAGTGTCGGCAAGCGTAAAACATTAATCACGCTTTACGTTCTCGTCGTTAGTGTGGCGATGGCTAATTTAGGCATGCTGTTTTTATTACCAGAAATCATGATGGTCTATGGAGCGAGCACCTGGATGAGCCATGGTGGTGCGCATATGATTTGGGTTGTGAGTGGTGGTCTTGGCTTATTGCCATTTGGCATACTCAGTGATCGCATCGGTCCACGTCAGGCCATGCTGCTTGCCAATATTGGTTCTTGTGTGGTGATGGCTCTATTAATGACTGCGCCTGGTAGCAGCGACTTGCATTTAGGAATTATATTCGCTGTTTTTGGTTTATGCAGTGGTGCCTGTCACCCCATAGCGGTTGCCTATGGCAATGCGCTGATGCCAGAACATAGCGGCACTATTTCTGGTGTCTTTATGGGCGGCGCTTGGGCACTTGGTAGTATCGGTCCGGTATTACTCAGTTGGATCGCAGCAGATATGGATTTAATTTCTATTCAAAATGCCCTGACCGTGGTGATTGTATTTTGGGTACTCACCGTTTTATTAGCTATAATGCTACCAAAAACACGCCAGCACACTTAGTGTGCTGGCGCTGTTATTATAATGTTTGTCGTAACCGTTGCTTCTTGTTTAACCGATAATGCCAGTGTTAAACACGGTCGCGGTATTACTTCATAAAGACCAGCGTCATAATTATCAGGTGAGCCCCAACCACGTAAATCAGGTTCATGACCACCGCAGTGCATGGCGGCTAGAATATTCGTTTCATCTGATGACCACGTTAATTGTGCATTAGCACCAGTTCCTATGGTCTTAAAGATATTGTCATTTAACTCGGCCTTGTCTTTCATCGCATGAAATAAAATTTCAATTTTATGTTCGTTCTCATCATTGCAGGTAAACGTGTCGAGGATTTGAATTGTGTGCTTGTCTAAAAGAGTGACGGTGCGTTTATGACTGACGCTTTTTTCTAGATCTGGTCCATAACCTTCATCATACATAGCGCTGGCCCATGCTTGCTCTGTTTCTAAATCACATTCAAGCGTCGCGACGGTATCTAAGGCAGGTTTATTATCTGCATAATGCAAACGACGGTTTTGACCAAGGCCATCAACGATGGCTGTGCTATGTGCTAAGGTGGTGAGACTGTAACGGCGTTCAGGTGTGTCGCTGTAATCAACAATGCCGGCTTCACCGATAAGATCTTGGCCACAGGCGTGAATTTGAATGGATAATTTATCTTCATGTTGATGCGCATCACCGTAAGGTCCGCCGTCAAAAGCAACGCATACATCATCGTTATTATAGCCAGAACGTAGGATAACGTAGCCCGCATTCTTTAATACATGGTGTTGAGGAGGTGTAGTGCCTTCACCATTTAAAAACCAATGATCACTTTCCTCAAGCCACTCTGCTGGTACTTGCTTTAATAAATTCTTTAGATTCATCGCATGTGAATCTTGAAAATCAAACATATAGCCATTTGCACGTGCCAAGGCACGGCACGGAATCAGCATATTTCGTATGCATTGTTCAAGTCGTGCATCAATTTCATGCTGACCAATACGTAATATATCAACAGCGCGCATATAATTATTAAAACACACCACATGATAACTTGCTGATAATTCGACCTGCATGCCGTCATCGTGAAACTGGGTCGCCGTTTCAGCAACTAACGCATCTTGCGCTTGTTGTCGCCATAGTGCTGCATCTTTATGCATGGCTATTTGTACGCCGGCATGGCATAGCCCATTCATTTCCATGAGTAGCCAATTATTGCGCTTGCGATATTGATAAACAAATGCTGCTTGCTCGGCATAACATTGCAGCCAGGCCAGAAATAAAACATCATCAAAAGCAGGATGATCGGCAAAAGCAGATAAAACCTGTGGCCACACGCTGCCCATGCGAATGCCAATTTCGATGGTGCGCCACGAAGCCTGATGACCATTTAAATCTTCATCTGGGCACGGGCATTGTTCCAACCAATTGCGTAACCAGGTGGCTACTTTTTCTGCAGCACTGTCATCATTACTTTGATTAAAATACTGCGCGGCCATGCTCCATTCGCTATGGCGATTTATTTGCCAAATCCATTCACCGAAATTAACACCAGCAGTATTTTGACCGGGATCAGGACTCGTTTGGTAATCAAGGCCGCCTTGGAAATGAAATTCAACGCCAACGCTTTTCCAATGACCTTCGCTGCAACGTTTGAGTAAGGCGGGAATGTCTTCACCTTCACGAACTATGCGGGTGCTCAGTTTTTGAGGAATGGGTTTAATGGGAACGCGAACAATATTTTTGCGACATATGGAAGCTGCTTCACGAATCAGTGCATCTTCATCATTATCCCAATTAAAATCGGCAAATGCAGGATGTGATTTGTCGATGTTTGAAATAAATATCAGTGCTTGTGATGTAAGATAATCATGCGTATTCATAATTAATACTGTTCATTGAATGAGAGTGGATGTGGTAAAATGTTTTGAGACCATTCGAGATGTAAAATACGTCTTGATCCATTGCCGGTGTTGTCGAGGGAAGCATGTTGTAGTAATGGACTCATAAATAAAACATCTCCCGACTGAGCGGTAATCAACGTTGCGTTGTCGGTATTTTGATCATCGAGTCCTTTAAATGAAGTAATGCCATTGCAGTGTGAACCAGATTTTACATATAATGCGCCATCGTCTATCTTGCAGTCATGAAGGTGAATGCGCGTGGTGATCATTTGGTTTAACAGTGATGCAGGAGCTTGAGCGCAGTGGATATGCTCTTTAACACTCCAGGGCCCAAAACTTTTATGCGCATACTGTGCTTTTAATTGGATGGTCAGGTCTTGGTGCCACGGAACGCGCCAATTATGTTGTGGATGTTTTTGAAAAAGGATGGCTTTAACGCAAAAATATTCCTCACCGACCTTTTGACGTAGTGCGGGCACGCATTTTGTAATAAGGTCTGGATATTTGAGAAATACATTGCGCACACAATGCTGATCATTGAGAGCGTTGTCGATAGCGGTGTTAATGTCTTGAATCTGTTCATCGCTAAAACAGTCTGAATCGAGCCAATAACCGTCGCTATGCATAGACACAGTTTGCATACGTGCCTAGTAATTCAATATACGAAATAGTATAAAAACTATGGTACTGAGGATATTGTAGGTCGAGACCGTGTGTATAGATTGTACCACAAGCGGAGCTACCTATGATAAGCCAAGTTATGACAGTCCCAGATTACTTTCAGGTCGAATTACCAGAGATTTTTGCCTGTATTGAACAAGTGAAGAAAGGCACGGTTACTCAGATCGCGACTTCGCCTGGTGGCCATCCAGTGCATGCGGTAGCCTACGGCGAGAAAACGCCTCAAGAGCCAACTACGAATTTGTCTGGTTACTCTGGTGGCGGTGCTGAAGGCTCTTATGTCAATGAAGACCGCAAGCAGGTCATTATGTTAATCGGTGGTTGTCATGGTGCTGAATCAGAAGGTACAGCTGCCTGCGTTAATATGATTTATCATATTGAGCAAGGTCAGGATTTACGTGGTGTTACTGATGATGAATTTAATCAGTTGTTGGAACATTACCGTTTAATTATTATTCCATGCTTAAATCCAGATGGACGTGCGCGCAGTCCAAAAACCTTAGATGGAATTGAAGGTGAGGATTATACCCGCGTTTGTCAGGGCATATGGAAAGACGGTAGCAGTATCGGTTATCCCAATTGCAAAAATTATCAGCCATTAAACCCAGCAGATGTGCAGCACTTAGGCGGTTATCCGAATGATGATGGTTATAACATTATGCACGATGCTACACCCGGCGATATTAAAACCGATGAATGTCGTGGTTTATTAAAATTGGTAAATGATGAACGTGCAGATTTATGTGTGCATTTACATGGTCATGGCGGGCTCGCCGATATTTTACCACCAAACGCTGGAACCTTTGATTTACATCGCAAACGTATTTTAGCCTATCGCCGTCGTATGATGGAAGAATTGCAAGCAGCAGGTGTACCGACTAAAGATTATCCAACGCCTGATCCGGCCGAAACCTGGTTATGTCCCCATAATTTAGCGACGATGACCTGTTTAACATCGGGTGCCTTGTCGCCAGTCTTTGAGCAACCGACCAATGACCAAGACTTCGATATTCGCATTAAAACATTATTTGAATTAACAAAAATGTTTATGCGTCATGGTTTGGAAGAGCAATTTTCCCCACGCCGTGAAGTGCTGCGCAGCTTTTACGACGCTGGTGCTGATTTAAAACGCTACGATTAAATATAATAACCGTTAACCAGTTCGGCGAACTTGAGTTCGAGTCCTTTGACGTCTCGCCATGGCTCTTTTTGCTCATCAGACCAGTCACAGAAAAAGGTGACTTCTAACGGTGCGCATAAAAACTCTTCGTTGAGCTTGGTGATGTGATCGACGCAGACTGGATTTTCCAAATGCGCTGCGAGGTCTTCGTAGGAGCGGTAGACTTCAAGCCAGCGATAGACATTTTTCTCAGGCGTTTCTTCGACCAGGGTTTGAACATGGATAAGCATGCCTGGTTCGGTTTCTTTGACCTTTTGATCGGTTTCTTTGCTCATTGCTTCGTATTCAGCAACTTTGTCTTTTTTGATGTGCTCTAGGGCTTCCAGGAAAAAGTGGGTCATAGGTACCTCAATGCAGTGTGTTGATACTGTATATGTACGCTGAATAATAGTGCCCACAAGTTTGCTATGTCGTATCAACAAAAACCCTTTACTCATCAAATTGCCTCGGCCGTCCTCTTGGGACTAGGATTTGGAGTAGGTGCTATTTATGGTTATTTGGGGTATCCCTACACTAAGATGGAATCCACCGAATTTTATATGCTTTTGATTGTATGGGGGATTGAAATAATCGTAATCGCAGTTTCGTTTGCAGCCTTTTGGTCATTGGTGTTTGGTATAGATGAAGAGAATTCAAGAAAACTTCGTAAATATGCTTTGATCAGTAGCGCGTTAATGTTTTTCGCTCGAATAGCATTGGTGCCATTTTTGGATAAAGGACAATTCAATAATTTTATAGGGTTATCGGTAACAGTCTTGATCTGGTTGCCGCTAATTATCAAGCATGGTAAAAAAATGGATAACTTACCAGAACAGTGGGAGCTCGAGGATAGATGAATAGAGCGGTTCTTTGTTGCTTATTATTTGTATTTGCTTCATGTATGCGCCAAGGGCCGTTTGTCTATGAGCATGAATTGGAAAGACGTCATTATGCTAAAACAGATCAATTAAACATCATGTGCTTTAACATTCGCTATGATAGTCCCAAAGATGGTCAACATGCGTGGCCACAACGACGTGATTTTGTTGTTGAAGTTCTTGAAAAGCAACAAATGGATATTTTATGCTTACAAGAAGTATTATACCATCAGCTAAAATTTATTGAAACAAAATTACCTCATTATGAGGTACATGGAGTTGGCCGCAAAGATGCTTTTCGTCGGGGTGAATTTGTACCTATATTGTATAATAAAGATCGATTTGCAGCAGTTCGGTCTGGGCATTTTTGGCTAAGCGAGACACCGGATCAGGCAGGTTCTAAGGCTTGGAATGCAAATAAACCGCGGATGGTTTCGTGGGTGATTTTATGTGATTATGCTCAAGGCGAACATCAACATCTCTTGGTTCTTAATACACATTTTGACCATCGGTCAATTTTGGCGAGAGAAAACAGTACCAATTTACTAATTGAAAAGATTCAGTCTCTTGCTATTGGGATGCCGGTTGTTGTTTGTGGCGATTTTAACATGCCGTCGAAACATGAATTGCATTCGAGGTTGTGTAAAGAAACTGTACCAAGCTTGAATAACGCACATAAAGATTACCAAGGTGTTGCGGTAGGCACTTACCATGGCTTTACTGGGAAAAGTAAAGCAGAACCCGGTTTTATTGATTGGGTGCTTTTATCGGCTGCGTTTAGCGTTGAAGAGGCGAATGTTCTAGTGTTGGATAAAGATGGACAATATTTATCAGATCATCATCCGCTAACGGTTAAGTTGCGTTATCGCTAATCGACTGTGAATTCGAAGATGCGCCAATCTGGGTCAAGCTCTTCACATTTAACCAGGGTGCCTGAATAATGTAGGCCGGCGCGTTTGAACACTTTGGCACCGCGTGCGCGCATGTGGGTTCCGCGTGTACCTGAAAATTTTTGGAATGTAAAATTCACAGGCATAGAACCATCGAGCATTCTGTCTTGCCAGGCAAAGCTGCCTTTATTGTCTGTTTTTCCCAAAAATATTCTGCTAACAAATGTAGCGACTTCTTTGTTAACAGCTTTTTTGCTCAGTATGCTTTCTAATTCACTGCTTAATATAACGGTAATCCCATCTTTGAGGAGGTGATTTTTTAAAGATTCTTCATCTTGTAGCTTTAATTGCTTATTCCACCATAAGGATCGAGCTGTCTCTTCTTGCCCTTTGCTAATCCATAAATCAGGCACTATTCGCTTTTGAATAATAGGTGCAGCCTCATCGGGATTTTTAGCTTCCATGCCAGGTTGCAGTGCTAATTGTTTTTGCAATTCACGTTGCAAGCGTTCTTCCTGGCTGAGTTCTTTAATACCGTGGAATTGATTAAATTCTTTGCTGGTCGCCTTCCAAGAAATCTGCTTATACATGCGCGATAGTGATTTGAATTTATTTAATTCATCGGATAAATCACTGTAATAGGTTTCAGGTTCACCTTCCATACTGCTGTTCTCAAGGTCAACTATGACCACTTGTGGCTTTTTATTGGGTATCTGCGCATACCACATCAATGAGCGATAATGATCAACCGATTCGGGTTTATCTTTTGTATCATAGGGTGGATCTTGAGCATAGATGCTGATGGCTAGTTCTTGCGGTGTTTCAGCACGGAGGAGGACCACGAGAATGCCTATTACTAATGCGCCGATACAGGCAGAGACAATATAGAGAAAATTCTGGTTGCGCTTATGGTCGAGCTGGGATTGATTGGTGCGAATAATTTCGGTGCCACGCTCTTTTTTAATCTGTGTTTTCTTCTTAGTTTTTTTCTCGTCGCTGAGTTCTTTTTCGACTTCAGCTTCTAAGGCCGACATTGCCGCATTCGAAAGTGTATCTGAAAGTTTTTGTTTCAGTAATTCTTGCTTTTTAATGCGCTCTTGAGCTTTTTGCTTAACCTCATTTAAGCTTAGGTCAGCATCGGCTTGAACGCGTGCGGTTGCAGGTGCTTCTTGATCTTCTTGATCAGATTGTTCCGGTTGAGTTGGTCCGCGTGGTTCGACCTTGATGGCTATGCCAGTTTTTTGTAAGGCAAAGGCATTGCGGCATTTGGTGCAGCGTACGTTTCTGCCGATGAGTACTTTTTTGAATGGGTACTTGGCGCCGCAGTGGGGACAGGGGAATAGGGTTTGTGTCATGCCTAGGACAGGTGCTCTGCTGCAAGTTCAAAAAGGTGTGCTGAAGTCAAATGCTGCATGGAATTCCTATGCTTCCCACGTTAGGTGCTCTTGTCCATAAAGCTAATTGAAATAAGGCTCGCTTCTTGTTGTGTTTGAAGCCGAGTGCAGTTTCTTATTTAAATAGTAGTGGCCCATGTTTGTAATAATTGCACACAACTTCTCGAAAATAGCCGCCGTCATCATCTGGATAGATAGCCAATCCACCTTTATTGCCTTTAACGGGGTCTGGATTATTTATGCCGTCTTTACGTCCATCCTGGTAACCAGTACAGCCACCAGCTCCACCGCCAAACAGTAAACCAATATAACCAGCTTGTGCATATTCTGCGATATGTGTGTTTTGAGGGTATTGTTCAAAGAAATATTCAACGCGGTTATCCATGTAATGCCCGGGGGTATTATTGCATGCAGCACGCTGTGTATTGCCCAGCGGAATTTGCCACAGCATTAATGGGCGTTGAGTAGTCTGATGTAAGGTTGCAGACCATCGCGCAAATGTTTTATAGTCGTTATCATCCCACCATGCGTTATTGACGTGATAATTATTGGCAATGCGCCATTCTGCGTCGCGGTCACTTACTTCGGCAAAAATAATATCCCAATTACCTGTCTGCATGGCAAATTCGCCGAGTCGTTTCGGGTCGGTTGCACCCCAACGTGAAGCATGCCAGCCCAACAGTACATTGGGCGCGTAAAGATCACGTAATGTGCAAAATGCCTGTCCCATACCTTTAACAGTATCGCTTAAATCTTGTAGCTCAGCTAGGCCAGTCGATTTAACGATGACGCGCGTATTCAGTGGATCTGCAGGATTAAATTCACGGGCTTGGAAAAAGAATCCCCACATATCTGGTTCAACATGAAAAATAATGGGAATCTTATGCTTACCGGCTATTTGCATAAACAGTTTTACATCTTCGAAATAACTGCGCATCGTGCTCACGGTTTCACAGTTGCGTTTGATGGCTAGCGGTTCACTACCGGCACCATGACCTGGTGAGCTTTGATAGATTTGATACCAGGAGAAAACCGGGATGCATTTCAGTTTTATAGATGCATTTATGTAGCGATCGGCAAAGGATCCAGCCGGTTGATTCCAATCTTTCCAAGTGCGATTGCCAGTTACGCCACCAGATAAATATTGATAGCGCATATCCCAGCGTGCGCCCATACCTTGGGTTTCTTTGATCCAGGCTTCACTCTCAGCATTTGGCGATGAGGTCATGCCAACCATAAAGTGACGCTTGCCGAGTTTTTCTAATACGGTCTTGAGTGGGTCTGGAGTGTTTATGCCAAGTTCTTTCTTTTTCTTGGATTTTTTCTTGCGCTTGGCGGTGGTTTTGCTGCGAGTGTTTTGAGCAAGATAGTCTAATTCTTTGCTAAGGTCTTTCTCTAAATCATTGTGTTCTTTTTTAAGGAGGGTTATTTGTTCCTTAGCTTTATATTTAAGATTTATGCCTATGCAGAAGCCAATAAAGGTAAGAGCGTTTTCGCGTTCTTGGCGCGGGTAGTAATGAACAGCAAGGTCATACCAGTCGGCGGCTTTGAGATTAGACCACGGCTTGGTTAATTGCATGGTGCCGAGTTTAATGCTACTGAAGGAAACTTTAATACGTCGCTCGTCAGCCTGCGTAATGGTAAAAGCTTGTAGCTTGTCTTGCCAGGGCATGTGCAGAATAATCTTTTGCTTTTCTGCCTGACTTTGAATAAACGATTTTAATTCTTCTTGAACCTTAATGACATCATCATCCCAATCAGCTGCATTGCTTGCAGCATACACCGAAGCGCTCATTGATATACAAATAATAAAAATGAGCGCTATGTTTTTCATGGGACTGGACCTGTGCTTTTTCTGATGATGAGCTCTGCGGGTAAGAGCGTTTGTGGATTACCAACATCACCAGTTTCGATAATGTTGATCAGGGCATTGGCCGCTTCTGCACCTAATTCACGTTTTGGCGCATGAACGGTTGTAAGCGGTGGGTAATTAAAATAAGCAGGTGCAAGGTCATCAAATCCAACAATGCTGATATCTTTACCGATGACTAAACCATTTTCATGGCACCAGCGATTTGCACCAGCGGCAGATAAGTCGTTTGCTGCACAAATTGCGGTAGGTTTATGTGATCCTTGTAATAATGCTTGAGCAGATATCTCACCACCTTCGAAAGAGAAGTTTGATTTAATAATAAGCGAGTCTTCGATTGATAGCCCAAGTTCTTTCATCTTATCTTTGTAGGCGCGCAAGCGTTCTTTACCGGCGAAAGATTTTAAATCACCAGTGATATGAGCAATGCGGCGGTGGCCGAGATCGTAGACATGTTGAATACCTAATTTAAAGGCATTGTAGTTATCGATATTAACAGTGGTGATGTCTGGCAGTTGAATACGTGATTCAAGTAAAACGGTCGACGTAAAACGGATTATTTTATTTAATTCCTCTTTATCATAAGGGTCGTAATAGAGGATACCGTCTAATTTAATTTTTGGTTTTTGGGCTGGATCTTCACTACTAACCAGGGTACTGCGATCGAGAATATGGGTGAGCTGATAACCACGTTTGGCAAAGACCGCGTAAATACCGGTGAATAATTTCACCTCATCTTCTGACATATAAATGTCGCCAGTCTTATCAGAGCGGATGTAGCCAATGCAGTAGGTTTTGTTTTTTACTTTGCCAGGTTTGTTGACGAAAGTCCCGCGACCGGCCTGTCGGGTGATCAGTCCTTCATCAACTAGCTCGCTGATCGCATGACGGACGGTCATGTACGAGACTTCATATTGCTCAGCCAGTGATTTTTCAGGAGGCAGATTTTCAATGCTTGGGTCATCAAGAATCATCTCTTTGAGGATGGTTTTCAGCTGTAAGTAGTTGGGAATACCGATGTTAGATTGAATTTGAGACATTGGGTCCGTGCTTTCCTGATTTCGCTTGAATCCTACTGAGCGATGACCTATAAGCTATATATCTATATAGATTTGTCAAGCTCATTGATAAGAGGCTTGGGTGTCATCCAGGCCACTTTTGCTGCTCGCAACACACGCTCAGCAATGAGGCAAGTCTATAGAGGATAGGAGAATGACCATGCCGCAGCTACTGGGCATCAAGCACTTGGATTCATTGCCGCGTCGAGGATTTACCTTGCTCGAGTTGCTCATCGTGGTTGGCATAATTGCGATGCTGTCATCGATGATTTTCGTTGATGGCGGTGACAAAAAGACACCTGTCCAAGTAGCAGCGATGGAGCTTGAAGCGACATGCAGCAAAGCGCGTAATCTCGCCCGACAAACTGGATTGGCACATGCGGTCTATTTTCACATCGAAAATTATGGTGATGGACGCGTTTTGCGAAATTTTGGTCCTGAAGATGAAGGCACATTTCGTGGTCGTCATTGGTATGCGATTGTTGGGCCGAATAAAGGTGCAGTGCCAAATACAGGAAATACCGGCGGTAATTTACGTTCGTTTACAAAAAATCCGCATATGCCGCCATTAGTTAATGCGCCCAATAATTATGACGATGATAAATATGATCAATTTATGCATGATGTCGAAATTTCACAAGTTGGACCACGTATTTATTTGCCCGAAGGAGTGCGCTTTTTAGCACTCAGTGATTATGATTTTGGATTTAATATTTCTGATGATCGCATCTGGGCTACCAATAAAAGTGATAGTCAATTACTCGATGAATTTCCTAAACCTTGGTTTGGTGTATTAAAACCAAAATCTGCTTTACCAAATGGCATTCGTCCGAGCAACGGTGAATTCGTGCTCTATCCCTGGGGAGGCGGGGATCTTGAATGGGAAAACGCGCGCAATGCGCAAAATTCGACCGCCTTTGGTACCTTAAGTGGACAGGCAACCAATCCAAACATTCACGGTCCACTCATTGATGGCAATAGATTAGACTTTTGCATTTTATTTCGCGCAGATGGTTCGGCATTCCCAATAGAGGCCTTTGCTGCGAGACGTGCATTTACGCGTTTAAAACAAAACAACGGTCATATTTATCAAGATCAGGATTTGATGCATCATCCGTATTACTGGAATGCACGACGTACTGCAGAGCGCAATGAGGCTACTGAGGTACTGTGTAATAGTGGTTTGCACCATGCATCGCGCATTACTGGAGGCGTGCATATTACCTTGTGTCGCGATATTGATGAATCAGAAGAAATTTATCCAGAGCCAGGTCGATTTGATGTTTTTGAAGACGAAGCAGATGCACTGCAAAGTATTTTGCCGCTTTATCGCGTCTATGTGAATAATTTTTCAGCAGCAGTTGAAGTGCGTGCCTATGGTCATCCCATGGCTGAAATAAAATTAAATCAAAGCCGACTTTCACCGGCTGAGGTGACGCAATCACATCCAACGCAGGGCACACTGTATCGTCCAGCTTACCGTCATAGTTATTTTGCTGATGATCTCATTCCCGCATTACAAAGTTCTGCGCCTGCTTGGGATGATACCCCAGAAGGTTGGCGCGGTTGGTATCCGGGTTATCCCTAATGCATTATTCTCAACGCAACGCATTTACGTTTATTGAAATTGCTGTGGCCATGGTGGTATTAATGGTTGGCCTTACTGCATCGCTTTCCCTGATGTTTGTTGGATTGGATTGGGGTCGTGACATTCATTTAAAAACCAGTGTGGTGAATACCACGCGTGCAGTGATTGATGATCCGCTCATGCTTGATGTAAATGCAGACCCATTGGCATACGAAAAAGTCGAAGGTTATGTCAATGGTTTATATTTAATTCGTGAAGCTACACCGTTTCAGGAAACCGTGTGGACCGGCGCATCGCGAAGTGGCTGGCAGGATCAAGTGCACGATGTGACTAATTTGCCAGGTTTTTATGCTAATGTGAAAGTAGAGGCCTATATAGGCGTTGTCGGTAGTGATATTAGTACTGGTGAAAAAGTATTTGAAATGATCGGGTTTTATTATGAAGCACAACGTTAATAAGGCTTTCACATTGATAGAAGTATTGATTGCAATGGGTATTGCCATGGCATTAATCACTATGTCAGCGTATGCGCAAATTAATTTTAGTGATGCGACCGAGCGCAGTTTGGCATTGGCTTCACTTGATTTACAAGCTTCGACGTTGGTGAAAAAAATGCGCGATGACTTTGCTGGTATGCAACCGCATTGCGCAGCGCATTTTCATATTAGTGGCACTGCAGACCCAGAAATTATAAACCATTTGACCTTTATGCGTGGTGTTGCATTTGAGATGGATGAATTCACGCGTCCTGAAGACTTGTGGAATTCTTATAATGTGTCAACGGCAAAAGCTGGGCAATGGTTCCATGATTTAGTGTGGGTGCGTTGGCAGTTTGATGAAGAACATGGACTACGCCGTGCCGTTAGCCCAAAACTCGAGGGTTTGGTCAAAGAACGTGGTGGTGATAAAACACGAGGAAAAGGTGACAGTTCGTATTTCTATAATGCACGATCATTCGGTCGCGAATTATCATTACCGACGAATATGAATGGCAAAGCAGTAGTGCCACAGCGTCTCTATAAGGATTTCGATAATTTTGGTGATTCTGAAAATCCATTAACGCCTGTTGCAACAGCGCAGGTCAATGCCTGGATTTATGATTGGAAAGCCGGGAGTGGGGTGCCGAGTTATTTTGGCATTACCTCTGGATTTTATTTTGATGGTGAACCATACATGGATTATCTACCAATGTATAATACGGCAGAAGATCAACATTATTTCTTAGGCAATAATGCACCTATTGCGAATGCCTATGCCTCTTCCTTGCCTTATCCGAATAGACCAGATGAACACCATCCGGGTTTACCAGTTTTAATGAATAAAAACAGATTAGATCTATTGGGTGTGCCCGGTGACGAGGATAATGCATTTTATCCAACGCAATTGGCTCTTGTTCACAGTGGCGTTGAACTATTTGAAATGCAGTTGTTACTTGCTGATAATAGTGTTTTGAAAAAGTCGGCGACGACGCTTACCCAAGAAATAGATGGGGTGCGCTTAACACCAGGGGTTTATTTGCCAGCAAGCGCCAGCGGTCAACGCAGTACCATGGCAGGCGAACGCTTATACACACTCGGTAAACGACCAAAATTATTACGCATTACTTTTATTATGCATAATATGCCGATTGATCCGACACGACCTTATAAAGAAGATCCATTGGCTGCTGACTTTCCGGGTGAAGATAATACCAGCATTCATTATTTACGTCATGTTTTTTACGATCAGCTTACCAGTGCAGATCAAACGGCTGCTACCTTTAAGCGCATGATTGAAGCAGCTGGTTATACAGCTATTGAAGTTCAACAATCTATTGCGGTGTATTAAATATGATTCAACGAGCGAGTGTTTTATTAATTAGTTTAGTCTTAGTGGTGTTTATCACGTTCTTACTGACGGTGTATATTCGCAGTATGGGCAAATACCATAATGCAGCGATCAGTGATGTATTTAATACCTACGCCGAAGCAGCAATGCGCGGTGGTCAGATGAAAATTATCCAGACCTTACAAAACGCGGCCTTAGTCGATGATCCCAACCATCCGGATTTTTATTCCTGTTTTCAATCGTCTTGGCGACAAAACTTTCGTCGCGATAAAACCTTAGAGCCGAGTGGGCAGTGGCCTGATGCAAATGCGACACCGGGTTCAGCGACATGGGAGCTACCGAAGCGTAATGTCGCGTATCGTTCGGAGGAATATCGAACCTACGGCCCACCTGATAATGCTTGGGAGTACAAAAGCAGTGACCGTATGTCTGACGGTATGTTGCAGATTTTGGGTTTAAAAAGTGATACGGCTACAACGGCATCCAAAGATTTAAATGCGATTTTAGGTGCCAACGCTGGTGCGCGTTGGTTTGAAGTGGCATGGTTAGATAATAAGGGTCAGCCTGTAGATGAAGCGGATGCGCGTTACGTTGTTCGTTACGCAGTTGAAGCCTTGGATTTAAGTGGCTATTTGGGTTTTAATTTTTACCCAGAACTCAACACCGATTTTTCAAGTATGTCGAATGCCGATGCCTTAGCATTAAAGCGTCAGTATCGTGCGCTGCGTGAACGCTACGGCAAACTTATTGCAGAAGGCTATGCCTGGGAACATCACTGGTTAAGTGGCCGTGTCTGTTATAACATTTTGCCACGAGATAATGGGAATGCTCGTAGCTGCGAACCGTTTATTAATGCTTATCGACATTACCTTGAGCCTTATCGCATAGAGGATGACCCGTTTAAAGTCGAATTAAATTGGAATCAGCCAATGAATGCTCCGCAAACACATTTGCCGGGCATGAACATTACTTTTCCAAGCGGCCAACGCTGGATGCATGGCTATCCAAATAATTGGCCGGGTGATTTTCACTTTTACACAGATTGGCGTTTTAGCTATGCCCATCACAATCAAATTTACGATTTATTTCAGGGACACGGCCATACCTGGACCAGTGATGGAAATGCCAAAGTTTACAAGACACAGGTAGTCCCCGGACCATATTATAGTTATCAAAGCTACGCGTCATCATTTTTAGAAATAAATGATAATTTATTTGGCATGTTTTATCGACCGCACGCCTATAATTTATTTGATAGTGGTTTGAAAGTGTCAAAGGGTGATGACTGTGATAGTCCATTTCGCGTCAATATATTAACGGCACCGCGTGCGACACTTGAGAATATGCTCAAACGACCGATGTGTCGATTGGGATATACGCGCAAGCAAGATCCAACTGGCTTGGATGTTTTCGGTGGGCCAGGAGCGCAATTATTTCCGTTTGCTGTAGGTGATCCGTTAATGCCATTTAGTAACGATGCCGCTGCTGCTGATTTGTACGATGATAATTTACAATTCGATACATTTTATACTTTTGCCAATACTGCGAATGCGCCATTAGGAACTACGCTTGATACGTGGTTTGAACGTACGCACAGTATGTGGTTATGGTTTTATGGCCTTGCTTATAACGAAGGTCGGCAAATTGGACCGCGTAATCATCCGGATGAATCATTTTTATCCGGTTATAATGGCGCAACGCCATTAGGTCGTCATATCGCTGAGCGATTTCAACGCCGTAATACCTTGGATTTAAATTTGAGTCAGACCTGGGAACATGATGTCATGGAGGCATTGTGCGGTGCTATTTTAATTACGCAGCGCGTTTGGAATGCCAACGCTAATAGAAGTGTTTCAACCTGGAGCGCTACCTATACGGATAATACCCTCGATTTAAATTTAGAGGACATCAAGCAAGAATGGGACGATTATGCATGGCTGCGCATGGGCAGTGGTAGTGCTAGCTTAGCCGATATTGCTAATGATAGTAAACATGATTTAGCCACCATACATGATGTAGAGCGTTTATTTTTACGTATGCTTGGTGAAAAAATTAATACCAACCACGGGAATGCACGTGGTCAGGGACGAGCATACGACCGTCAGGATCCTAGCACCTGGCGTGCACTGCCAAAAGTCTTGTCAGGACATTATGTGAGTTATCAAAGTGGTGCGGGTGTGCAGGATGATCGTATCCGCGAGGATCATGTGTTACCGTATCCTGCTGCTAACCAATCATTTAATTATCACAGCTGGCCAGCTGCGCAAAGTCCGCAGCACCGTTTACGCGATCATCAATTTACCAATGGCATGGAGCGTTTATTAAATGATGTGCGTATGAGTTATTTCGGAAGTTCAGCCATTGATTTTAATTTCGATGGTTTTGCCGAAAGCTCAGTTAACGGTTGGAATGATGGCGGTGATAATATTGATACCTGGATGGTCGGCGCTGCACAACGCGGTGGTCAAAAAGATCCACAAAATGATCGTTATGGACCAGGCTTTCGTGATGCGAGTGGAATAAAAACACCATTATCGGAATCACAAGCGACCTATGCTAAATTACGCGATGCCCATGTCGATTGGATGGAACTAGATAACGGTTTAGACAATTCACGCGACTATGGTTTCACAGTCGCCGGTCGATTGTATATGGGTAAGAGTCAGGCTTATCGTATATTTATTCGAGGCCAGGTTTGGGATTTGGTGCGCAATAAGAAAACCAGTGAAGTTAATTTAGATATGGTCTACGCACCTAATCCTAGTGACGATCCAACAAGCTATGCCATCGAAGATACGGATTTGTCAGATTCGCATATTATCTCGCAGCGACCTATACGTAATTATCGTTTAATTTATAGTGAAGATGCGTTTACGGAGTAGCGTTATGAAATATATTTTATGCTTATTAGGTTTTTGTACGTATCTCTCTGCAGCGGTGCCGACGATTCCAGCCTGGTCCTCAGGAACGCTTAATAATCAAGTCATCAATGGGCAAACACGTTATTGGGTGGAAGCAACATTTAACGGGCAGCGTTTTGTATTTTGGTATATCGACACTGCGGATGCACGTACCAATGGTCAAGTTGATCTCGGAACACGTGTGCAATTTAGTACACGTCGTCAGATGCCACGCCTTGGCGCAGAACCGCGGCCAACAGCGGGGCAGAAAAATGGCGGTTGGGATGGGGATTATGCGTACGAATACCATCCGGAAGGACAAAATATTTGGCGCTCAGATTATGGACGCTTCGTACATGAATTATTTTATCGTCATGAACGTCCCTTATACATGTTGACTGATGGTGTTGAAGCTATGATCGCTGGTGTTCGTCCACATGAATTTCATATTGATGCGCTCGAATATTTTATGGGAGAAAACCCACGCGGTGAATTACAGGCTGATGACCCAAATTATATTAGTAATGGAAGTAGCGTCTCGGGCGCCTGTTTACGGCCGTTAACGGTAACCTTAACAACAGGTTATTGGATTTTAGAACGTGAATTAAGTCAGGTGCAGTGGATGGCATTAATGGGGGCAAAGCCGCAACATTGGCCTGCAGGTGATCCATCGACACTTGGTTATGCAGCCTATCCATGGGATGAAACATCCTCTAATCCCGTAGCCTTTATAACGACCAAGGATGCAGCAGATTGTATTGCCGCATTAAATGCCATGCCAGGAGTTTTAGGGCAGGCTCAATTACCAAGTGAAGCAGAATGGGAATATGCCTGTCGCATTCCCAATCGCGTGATCGCTAACAGTTCAGGTGAAGCGCAACAACGTGCCTGGTCCGATCAAGACATGCCATTCGCATACGGAATGCATTTATATGACCCGATGATGTTTTATTTTAGTCGTCCTGCGGCGAGTCCTTTTACCAAAGATGCACAGGCTAACACCTTTCATGCTATTTTTGATTTTCGTTATACCTTTTCTTATAATTTACCGTCGTTTCGTCCAAGCACACCGGCGGACAACGATGATGTCGATAACACAGCGCACTATACGCGTGGTTATGCCAATAATGAGCGCGGTTCGCCAGTCATGCCGGGTGATAATGGCTGGGGTAAAATAAATGTGAATAAACAAAATGATTGGGGATTAGTACATATTCACGGTAATGTAGCTGAGTTAGTCCGTGATGTATGGGATGGTGTGTCGCCACACAATGTTGCATTATCGGCAAGTGGTACGACTGATTACCGCATCGATATGAGTAGTGGACCTGCTTGGCGTATGCAGTTTCAACCGACGAAAGGTGGTTCGTGGATGAGCGGTGGCAGTCAGTGTCGTGCCTCAGCACGTGGACGTCTTTTACGCTACGATCTTAATAAATACCCATTTATTAATGCCGATGGTAGCATTGATGCGACAAAGGCTGATCCGCGTTGTTATGCTGATACCGTCGGTTTTCGGCCAATAATTTATGTAACGCCATAGATAGCCGAAGTGGAAAACGCTGGCGTTGATAGGAGAGCACCTATAGACTAGTTGGTCTGGAGAATGCTGTTGTTAATTCGTGTTTTACGTTCTGCTGATTCTAGTGAAAATATTAATTTTGACAAAGATACACGTTTAAGCATTGGTCGTGATCCGGATTCGGATATCGTACTAGATTCATTAACAGCAAGTCGGACCCATGCTTATTTAGTTTATGATGATGGTGCTTTAAGTATTGAAGATAATAATTCGATAAATGGTGTGAGTGTTAATCGACAAAAAGTTGAACAAGCTGAATTAAAAGTTGGTGATTTGTTAGAAATGGGTGGCTGCTATTTAATGGTCGAAAGCGCCTTTAATATGGATGGTGTCGAAGAGAGTGACTTTGATCGTACCACTTTGCAATCCGAACAAGGTACCTTGTGTGTTCGCGTTATGCTCGATGCACAAGAAGAAGATTCTTTAATGTTTTACGAGCCATTTAGTGCTGCTATTGGTCGTGACCCGGAATCGATGATTGTCTTAACCGCACCAAGTGCGAGTCGTCATCACGCCCGTGTTGATTGGGATGGTGAAAAATTACTGATCGAAGACCTTGATTCTGCCAACGGCGTGTACATCAATGGTTATAAATGCACCAGCAGTGAGTTAAATCCAGGCGATACGGTGTTCATCGGTGGTTGTATTTTATGTGTCTTTAGTTTAGACAACGATGATATTTTCGAGGATGCAGATGCCCTTGATCAGGAACTAAAAAATAAAGTCGATGATCAAGAGCATTCACGCAATGATAAAACCATTAGCATCAGCAAAACAACGATTGCTGAATAATTATTTCAATCCGTGTAAATAAGCATAGAGCGCCATTTTGCCGCGCATGGTTTGCCGCGGGGTAAATTCATTATGGGCGTAAACATAGCGTGTATTGAAATAGCCTTCGCCATGTGGCCAAGTTTTGACAAAATTAGCAGGATAGCATTTTTCTGCTAACTTACTTGGTCGACCCATAAGCATGCCATTACCCCAGTCGTATAAATTCATGTAGGGTGTGTGGCCGGGATGCATACCTGGTGAGCCATCATTACGACCAGAGGTGTAGGCCCCTTGGACACTACGCTTCTGTGCAAGTTCGGTTGTTGCTGTGGTCATGTGAATCATGTTTAAAGGGTTGCGGCCGAGGCCGTAATCTGCTTCAAGTAATAATGCTTTAAGAAAAAATAATTGTTCGGCATCAGTGCTTTGGTGGTGGGCAATAATAGATAACTGCACATTTTGCGCTGAACGAAACCATCCAGTTTTATAGCGCAGTGATCGGCGACTTGGACGTTTCAAGCTTAAATTAGCTTCCATGACTTTAGCCTGATGGATGACGCTCGCGCGCATGCGTTTTTGTAATTCTGGATATTGGATTTTGTGTGGCGTGCATAGATAGATAGCAGTTGCATATATTTGATTGCCAACCTTCTGCCCAGTAATTGCGGAATCGTTAGCGACGCAATGGCTTTCTTGATTGACCACATCTTCGTATTCTTTCTTACCTGTTACATTAAATAAACAGGCAGCTGCAGTCATCTTGAGATCTCGACCACGTGCGGGTCCATCGCTGAGGCCCATGGTAGTGTCGAGCATCTGATTTTTCATATTACTCGCAAAATTATAGGCTTTAATTGCCTCATCGCGGTAATAAGCCATTAATGTTCTGTTTTTATTGATGCGAAAGCATTCGGCTAACATTGCGCAATTAACGGCATTCGCCCATGCCGCTAATGCTGTTGGTGCAGCTTGAAATAGTTGGTTTTTCTTATTTGGATTGGTCAGGCCATGCGAGTAAGCCTCTCCATCGCGCAATCGCAGCCAAAAATCAACTTCGTTTCGTGCTTCGTCTAGTAAATCTGGAATCTTATTATTGCTTTCCGCTATTCCCAAGTTGTCTTCATCTTGTCTTCCGTTGCATAAAATAAATGGAAGCAACATATCGTAAATATTTGCAACATGGCTGAGATGACGATCCCAGTCGAGTGCATCAGAATGTCCACCCCAAGCATTCGGATTAGTTGGATTACCTGGCTTACGATATTTAAGCCACGCATCAGGCTTATCCCATTTATCACCGCCAACGAATCTTTTCCATTCGGGATGGTAGGGGTGCATGGTCGTGAGATAGACTGTGGTATTTTCAGGATGTTTACCTGGGATATAGCGTGGCTGACGCGGAACAGGGATGATGTCATCGCGTTTCTCTTCGCCGATGCGCATATAATAATAACCCTTAACACTTATTTTAAATGGAATGCCATAAACATCATCTTGAACTGAAAAATCTTGACTACAGCCAACACCTTCAACAGCAAAACGATAAGTGCCTTTTGGTACGACTGTATTTGCATCAATGGTCCAAACATCAGATTGAGTCAAATTAAACATGTCCACATCAACGGCACTTTTTTGCCAAAATTTTACGCTTCCGACTTCGTGTGCTTTTTTGGTAGCGGTGTTGTAGAGGTAGACTTTATTGCCTTCAAACGCTTTATAATTACGTGGTCCACCGTCTCCCATCCACGAGTATAAATCAGCAGCTTTATGAGTGACTGTGTTGAAATAACCATTGAGATTTACATGAATCGCTTCTGAAGGAGAATTATAAAAATCAAACGTGAAGCTGTGGCTTTCCTTGTCGGCATTAACAGCATTAGCGATCTTAAGCGTATAAGTTTTGCCTTGTTGCAATGAATGCGGCAATTTTAAATACAGAAAATGCTCATAGGTAAATTCATTGTGCCAATCGTTATTCTTGGTATCCCAGCCTTGTTCAGAATGACCATTTATTTTTGTTTTGCGGTGACAGGCGCTAGGGTGCTTACCTGTATCAGCATAATTAGGGTCATCTGTTGAAATAATTGTCCAGTTTGGACTGCGTTGTGCAGCTTGTTTATTTAAAACGGGTTTGAATAAAACAACTTGGTCTTGGTTTTCTTGATGGCCATGGCCGGCAAATGCACTACTGCCTTTGCCATGATCATTAAAGATTACTTTTCCATCGAGAATATGTACTTGGATATAATCACGGTCCAGAACCTGGACACTTTCAAGTTTGGCTGCTTGGGCAGCACCTATACACAAACTCAATAGTAATATGGCAAATGTCGTTTTCATCGTCGCATCTCCAGGGACCGAAGTCGTCCCATCCTAGGGCATGTCATGCCGTGTGCATGTCCCCGCCATTCTTAAATCTATAATTCTATATAGATTATAAACGAGGGCAAAAAATCAACCACTAGACGACTAGTGGCGTTGATGTGAGAATAACGCAGCCCGAGCAATTCTGCGACAGACTAATGTAAGCCTAGTTCCACATTAGAATTACACAGGCATCACCGGACTGATCGAAGAGGAAAGGCACCAAACGATTCCAGCGATAATAGACGAAACGCTGATGCGTAGGGGCCTTGTCGGGGATGTGATGGGAGCGAATAAACGGGGTCGGTTGTTCACCCGGCCAGGTGAAAT
>JANQLF010000099.1 GCA_028280785.1 Planctomycetota bacterium | reverse complement strand
ACCGTTGTGGTAATGCCAATCCGAATCCAACCTGGCGCGATTATACCTTTCGCGAAGGTGATTTTATCAAGGCAGTCGGTGATGGCCGTTATCGCATGGAGCGTATTCCAGTCGAAAACGACGTTGAATATTTATTCTTAGAAGGTGTTTATTATACCTGGAAGGCCAGTGGCGATGATGCATGGATGGCGAGCATGCTCGATCATGCAATTAAAGCGGTGAAATATGCATGTAGCGATGAATACCGTTGGTCAGAAAAATTTAAATTACTCAAGCGAGGTTTCACGATCGATACTTGGGATTTCTTACATCATGATGATGGTGAATTTACCAAAGGCGATAACTGTGTTGACTTAGAAAAGACGACTTTTGGCGTTATGCATGGTGATAATACCGGTCTGGCGGTTGGCTGTGAATACTTGGCAGAAATGCTGCGTGTTGCTGGTCGTGACTCGGAAGCAGAGACTTATGATACACTTGGCAAAGATATTCGCCAACGTTTATATGATGTCGCATGGAATGGCGAATTCTTTACGCATCACGTGAGTGAAGATCCAAGTTTTAAACGCGATAGTGGTAGCACCAATATGGAGCGTCAAGTTTCGCTGTCGAATGCTTATGATTTAAATCGCAATATTGATCACGATAAATGTGTGGAAATTATTAAAACCTATCAGCGTATCCGCGAAGAAATGCCTGATTCATCTCCCGGTGAATTTTATCAGATCTATCCACCATTTGAAAAAGGTTTTGGCGGACATAACGGCAAGTGGCATTACATGAATGGCGGTGTTGGTACCATCGTCGCTGGTGAATTAGCCCACGGCGCCTTCGAACATGGCTTTGAGTCGTACGGTTTTGATATTTTAAAACGGGTTAAGGGTTGGGGCGATAAATATAATAGTTTTATTCCAGTGGCCCTGCGTGGTTGTGCTCCGGATAATCCATCGCGAAGCTTTGAGAAACTTGATTTAGTACCCTATGTCAATGTTGATACCCATGGTTCTGGTGATCCAGATAACGGCATAAAAGGTTGGACTGATGAGGGTGATAATGACTTTCACATGATCCCAACTGGTGAGCAGGAATTATTGGATATTCCATTCGATATTATCGATCCTGCAGCGAATAATCGAAAAGCAGTTATTGGTTTGGCTTATCGCCAAGAGGGTTACGCCGATTCAGTTGATATTGCTGTTAATAAAAAAGCTAAGTCACTGTATGTCTTGCATACCTGTGCCGGTGGCGGGCTGGTTGGGCACATGCATGTGCAGTACGCCGATGGCAGTGATCTCACTCAATACATTAATGCCGGAAACGAAATTAATTCATGGTTTTTACCTGCGCATGAATGGCACAGTGGTAAAAAATGGGCACCGAATGCACGCCTAGCTTGGCAGGGTGCCAATAAAGTGTTTGATAGTCTCGGTGTTTATGCATGGGGTTGGAATAATCCAAACCCCAATAAAGAAATTACATCAATTAGCTTTGTCAAAGAAGCGACCCCAGCAAAATGGTTTATTTTTAGTATCACTATGAGTGATCAGGCCGTGCTGTTCCCATCAAGTGACATCTCCTATGGTATCCCCGATTGCTGGGGTGCCGGTGCAGTAGTTTACGCAGCGATTGAAGGTGTGGCCGGTGTAAAAGATACCGGTCGCGGCATGGATAAAGTGACGATTGCTCCACGTTGGGCAGCGAGTGATAGTAAAGAAGCTAAAGTAACCGTTAAATTACCGAGTAGTCGTGGCTACGCGCATTATACGTGGAAAGAAACTGATAGCGGTGTCGCGATGCAGGTGACTGCTAATGCTGCAGATAAAATATGTAGTCTCTTGATGCCTGACGGGAAAACAGCGTCAGCGCTCACGGTTAACGGCGAATCTCAGACAATCAGCACACAAAACATTGAATGTTCTCAGTACGTTAACGTTCATTTGCCACAAGTGGGTGTTTACGACATTGCAATAAGCTTTTAAATAGCGCTCATGCCACAAATTGGATTACAAGTCTATGTGTTTCCGCAAGATCAATTCAAAGCTGAATGCGAGCGCATTGTAGCGCACGCAGCTGAATGTGGTTATGCTGGCATTGAAGGACTGCCGTGTTTTTTTGAAGATTACTCGAGTACCTGTCATACTTACAAAGTCGATTTTTTCGGGCCGCATGTAGTCGCAGCCAATTTGCAAAAACTCGAAGAAGTAATTGCTTATTGTAAATGCATGGGTGCAGACCATGTCATCAGTAGTGGTTTGATTGAATGGGATAATCGTAGCGAGGATGACTATTTACGCTGTGCGGACTTGTTAAACAAAGCCGGCGAAGAGCTGCAAAAGCACGGCGTGCAACTACATTATCACAATCATGAATTTGAATTTGAGCTTATCGATAATGCGTTAACAGGCATGGATCTTTTGATGAATAATACTGATCCGGGCCAGGTTAATTTTTGTTTAGATCTTGGTTGGCTCGTGCAGGCAGGTGGTGATCCGAACGCATTTTTATCAGAACATGCGGATCGCATTTCCTATGTGCATTTGCGTGATTTTAATGGTGATCAATCCGTTGCATTGGGACAGGGTGAATTGCCAGTGGAAGAAATGTGGAAAACAATCAATACCTTACCGCAGATAAAGCATGTGATAGTCGAACAAGATCCGAAAAGTCTTGATCCTTACGCAGATAGCAAAACAAGTATTACGTATTTACAGTCATTATAGTGTTAATGTCCCCAATAGGGACGATAGAGATACCAAAATAATTCTTCAGATGCGCTAAGTGGTTTAAATGTGTAATGTATGCCTAGGGTAATATAAGCTTCTTTCTCACTACGTGCTGGGTACAAAGTGTTGCTGTAAATTGGGTAGAGATTTATATTGCGTGCAGGGAGCACATCATGCCACGCCCACGGTCGGCTAATCGGTATTGGTCTGCAAATGTCATAGCCATAATAGTGTACGAGAACATGACTTAATCGTAGAACCATATACAGGGCACAATAAATGCCAAGCATACCAGCGAAAAAAAGCGTCCAGACATAACGGGGCTTCATGCCAATAAATTAGCAGGCAGCCTCATTTTCTTTCAGAAATGCTACGGGATTATTGCTTCTCGTACCAATGCAGTTTTTCTTTATATTCCTCGGTTGCATGTTCGGCGAGTACCGGATTGCCTGCTTCTTTGAACTCAGGTAGGGTGAACGAATCACCAGTTTTCTCGATCCAGCCACGCAGAATTTCATTTAATTCGCGGCGCTTGCCTTTGGCATGCGCGTGATGAGCCATGTTGTGTAATTCGTAGGGATCCTCATTTAAATCGTATAAATAGAGAGGTTGTCCTTCCATGGCTACATATTTCCAACCATCGCGCGTGACAATTCCACGCCATGGTAAATCAATTGATGGTCCGTGTTGGGTGGGGACAACGCACTGCAAATAGGCTTCGTTCGGTGCATCCTCACATGCAGCTTTGCCACCCCATGGACGTTGACGTACGAGCGGGCTGTAATCATAACCAGCAACTTCTTTCGATTTCATTTGAAGACCACAAAGACCCAGTGTGGTGACCGGAACGTCTACATGGTTCATCACGTGATCAACTTGCGTGCGTGGCCGATAATTATAGCGACGACCACCCCATATCATCATTGGTACGCGCACGCTTTCCTCTAATGGTGTCATTTTTTCGGTATGACCATGCGAACCGTGGTGATCACCGTGGTCAGAGAAAAACATAATGTAAGTATTATTATCCAAGCCGAGTTCATAGAGTTTATCCATAACGCGACCAACATTGTGATCGATCTGTTCGATTAACGAATAATATCCGGCTAGTGTTTGCTTGGATTGCGTTTGAATGCGTTCTATAGGTGGAACATTGGCACGTAGTTGAATGTTGCCTGGTGCATGGCGCCCAGTCCATTCAGCAGGAGCGCTATACGGATTGTGTGGTGGTTGCACGCTGCAGACATGAAAAAAGTTTTCGTCTTTATGTTTTTCTATTTGCTCAAGTAACAAATCAGTGAGCGCGTCTGTTTCATGACCTGGTAATTTATACAGATCAACGTCTTTGTCACCGTCATGTCCATGAACCCAGCAGTCAAATTGCGAATTATTATTTTCATAACCAATCCAGGTTTGGAAACGACCACGGCGGTTTTTATCAACGATGTGCCAGCCGCCACGGCCATAGCCTTCGTGCCA
>JANQLF010000037.1 GCA_028280785.1 Planctomycetota bacterium | reverse complement strand
AAACCCGATTTAGAAGTACCAACATCCAAGAAGGAACACCTACTAAGCTAGTAATATTCTCATGAATCGTTTCATCAATAATCGCTTCCATTTTCGTCGTGCGCCATAATTGACAGACGAACGGTGCGCTCACTCGCTTCTAATTCTTTGCGCTTCAAGACAACAGCAGCGGCATCATTTTCGGTGTCGGTATCGACGCTTAATTTGCCACCATCAACCGTGATGTCTTCAAACTCATCAGCAATATTTTTAAGAATTTCGTTGTAACGAGGATATTCTTCTTCGATCTTTGCGTTGCCTTCTGAACCAGGGTTACGCAAGCGGTATGGTAAATAATAAAACACGTGTCCTTCACCAAGGCGATCGACAATGGTGATGTGTTTTAAAGTTTGTGGCTGAAAACGTAGCTCATAAACATCAAGGCTACGACCATTTCTGGTCTCCATTGCCAAGAGCTGTTTTTTCATTTCGAGAATATCTTGATTGAGATCCTCATCTGCCATCGACCATCCCTGAACAGATAGTCCCATGCTTAAGAGTGCGCTTATGAGCACCAATATCGTAAGCCGCATAAATCCTCCTATTGGGTCCCAAAATGAAGGTCGGTTCCCAATTCTAAATCCCTGCAAATACATAAGTTATATGTGCATATCAGGGCAGCGCAGCAGCCTACCGTAAGGGTTCCAGCTCACAAGCTAAGACTCTCGAGGCTTATCTCCTGGTGCGTCAGACGCCTATGACTTCGATTGAGCCCTTCGTAGTGCATAGCGACGGCGCGCGCGGCGATCTGCCTATGCTTGATGCAGCAAGACGTTATGGTCCCCGCCTCATGTCGCTGACGAGTATTTTAGAAAGACTGGCCCAGATAATTACCCGGCGACCGATGATCACCCTCTGTGTCACGGTTTCTATCTATATCTTATTGTCTTTACTAGCCTTACGGATTCGAATCGACGTCGACTTCACCAGCATGGTTCCGCAAGAGGATCCATCGATCAAGCACGTCTTTCAAACGATGAACCACTTTGGTTCCTTGGACCGCGTCTTCATCGCCTTTGAGAACACCAAGTTCAACTCGGACGAAGCCGTGGCTTCAACAGCAAGCTTGGACGAGTCGCAGCGCTGCGTTGATCACCTGGCCGCCATCGCTCATGGCTGGGAATGGACAGATCCCAAAACAGGTGAGCGCGAGCAAATGGTGCCGCTGATCAAGGGCTATCACGACAAGGCCTTTAAAGAGGTTCAGTCCGACCTGCTCCTATCACGCAGCTACATGTTTTTGGATAAGGACAATCTCGACAACCTGATTAAACGACTGCATCCGAAATATATCCAAGCGCGCATTAAGCGCGGACCCAGCGCATCGGTTCCGGCCGAACTACGCGATCGCGACTTACTCGGGGTATGGAATGATTACCTCTCGTTCTGGGCCGAACAAAGTAAAAGCGAAAGTTATATTCGACAAAAGGGTTCGTATATTTATTCAACGGACGAGCGCTTTCATGTGCTGTTATTAAATCCACGTCATCCTGGCAAATACATGGAATTCTGTCTCGCCATGAATGATCGTCTGTTGAGTTTAAATGATGAATTAGCCAAACACCCACAATGGTCACATATTAAATTGCACATGGTTGGTGGTTACATCAGCGCCGCCAACGATTTTAAAGTCGTTAAAACCTCGCTGTTAAAAACGATGCTTTCATCAATTATTGGTGTTGTTCTTTTATTCGGTATCGCTTATCGAAGCCTGCGTTTAATTTTATTAATTGGTATCGGTCTTGTCCCCGCCATCGCCGCAGCACTCGGTGTCACAACCTTCATACTGGGGACCAATCTCTCTATCGTGGTCAGTGCCTTTGCTGCTATTCTTATTGGACTCGGTGTCGATTTTATCATTCACTTATATAATTCTTATTGTTGGAGCATGGCAGAAGGTGATCAAAACCGAGGCAAGGCTGCACAAAGAGCTCTCGTACGCATAGGACCAGGAATTATTGTCGGTTGCTTAACCAGTGTCGGAACATTTTCCGTACTCGCGACCAGTGAATTTAAAGGTATTTTTGAACTAGGCGTTGTGACCAGTTGTGGTTTATTAATGGTCCTGCTCTCGTTAATTATAATTGTACCTTCATTTTTAACGCTGTGGGGACCGCGCCAAGCACGTCAACCACGTGGCCTTTATGGTTACGGCGACTTAATTACACGTCGACCACTTCCTTTTGGCATCTTTACCGGTGTATTAATTATTGCGGCATTTGTCGCATTGGCCCTGAACCCAAAAATATTTATTTTAGACAGCAATCTACGTAATTTACGCCCTTACAATGAATCGTACGCAGAATCACTAGAATTAGCCGATACCTTGGGCATTCGTTTTGGATCGAATAAAGTAACTTTATTCGGTGAAGATGAAGAAGCGGTCTTAAGCGCTGGATTACAATTTATCGATAACATTCAACCGTTGAGTAAAGATATCCCGGTTGTTGCCCAAGAAGCATTTACCTTAGCACAGTTACAAGCGAAAGAGAATTCGCTGCTACTCGACAAGATACCAACTAAGAAAAACGATCTTTTAGCCCGCTATGTGCTCGGCACTCCATGGGGTGACTGCGTTTATGAGCGCATCGATGATAAACGCGTTTATAACTTAAAACCAATTAAAGAAATCATCAACGCAGATCAACAGATTGCTAAAGGTGATGAGCTGGGCATCAAAGCCCTATTTGGCCCAATGAATTTAAACAGTGCGATGCTTATTTCACCGCAACATCAAAAGGAGAATTTAAAGCGTTTGCGTGATGAAGTTGATTGGAAAAGCATCAAAGACACCCTCGCCCAAGCACCGGATGAAAAACGCGAGCAATATGATTCCTTCTTTAAAGACATGGAACAAATGTGTGAGCGCGTTGAAAATGATCAGCTCTTGTTACCAAGCGAATTAGCCCGTAGCCCAATGCGCGGACTCATCGACACTTTTTATCACCAAGAGGGCGCTGAACATCACTTTCTCTTTGCATTAAATGTGCGCTACGACCGTACGCTTATTCCCCTTGAGGAACTACAAAAAGCTATCGGTGTTCCACTGGGCAAAGATGGTCGACCGCATCAAAAATCTGGAGTGACCATCGGCACCTGCGGTATTCCAACCATCAGCCATTACTTACAAAAAACCATTGTCGGTGATTTCACCAAATTAACCGGCATCGCCATGGCATTAGTTTTAGTTATTTTATTAATCGGGATACGCTCACCCATTTACGTTTTATTATCGATGCTCACGCTTGGCATCGGCCTCTTATTTACGCTGAGCATTATGCGTGTCTCCAATACACCGTGGAATATTCTGAATATCGCGGTGGTCCCTCTGATTATTGGTATTGGCATCGATAACAGCGTGCACTTTTTACATTGCTTGAAGCATCACAGCTTTGATCGCAACGGTATCCGCATGGCCATCGCAGAAACCGGGCATCCGATCATGATGACCGCACTCACCAGCATCATCGGTTTTGGCAGTCTGCTGTTTAACGCCTATCGTGGTATTCAAGGCATCGGTACCTTGGCCAGCATTGGTATCTTTGCCTGTATGCTGGCAGCGCTCTTAGGACTACCGCTATTTATTATTGGCATTAATCAATTATTCGGCAAACATGAAGATGACGACGCCTCCATAAGTTCTCCGAAACTCAAGCAAACGGACGGCTAACTCAAAGACGGAGCGACACGTGTTTGACCAAAAGGCGTTTTCATGATTTATCGAGCTTGGCTTCTCGCCTTTCTCTTTTCCGTCATCAGCACCATCTTTATTGGTCGTCTCTTCTATTTGCAAATTATTCGTGGTCATGAACTGGCCACTGAAATTACCCAAGATCGTCACCTGAATGAACTGGTTCCGGCACGACGTGGTCGCATTGTAGATCGCCACGGCGAGGTCATCGTCGATAACCGCAATATCTATAACCTCTCATTGGTCCTGAATGATTTGTGTCTGTCATGGCGTGAAACCAAACGTCACCCGTTTTACAAACTTGACCAAGAAGGCTTAACTCATCTACGTGCTGAATTATCAATGCGCATCGCCGTTGATGCGGCAAAAATCGAATCAGTTATCCTCGAAGAGCTAGAACAAAACCCCGGCGTCGCCATTCGCTATCAAAAAGGTGATGAAATTCGTAAGCCTGAAATCATAGCTATTCCGCGTTCTGCTTTGCAACTCGATGCCTTGACCAGTAATGAACAAGAAAAAGTTGCTAGTTTATTTGAGCAACGCTTGATCGGCCATGATATCAGGCAAGCCATTTCAACCGAAGTACAGTACCAGCGACAAAACGACATTATTTTATTTAATCATCAGCAACTGCTGAAATTAAGTGCCGCATTGAATGAAGTCCTCGATATGGGCGATGACTATTGCAAAGAAGCGCTGCTGCCTTTTCTACCCAATGTCCATATCGATAGCAGCAAGTTAAAAACTAAAAATGACATCCTCGAATGGTATTGCATCGACGCCGATCACATCGACCAAGCGATTACTCATTTATCGCGTTTCACTAATGTTGAAGCAGAATTATTGCGCTCGGTGATGCTCGACACCCTCGATCGCATGCGTTTGCGCGACACTATTACCAATTGGTATTTTGCGCCGAGTGCTATTGCCCAAAAAATAAAATCATTTTTGCCACAAGATTTAAAGCCCGTCACTATTTCAATTGATGGTTTGCCGCCAAATCGCGAGCGCATTTATATCATTCAAGGTGATAACGAAGATGACCCCGGCTTTTTATCGCTGATGTTTAATCGCATTCAAAGCAATCTCGACATAACCGAAGTTGACTGGCTGCGCGCCTTATTCGAAGAAAAAGCTGAACGCATTTCCGCGTTTCGCTCAGGACGCTTATACCGTAAAAAACAAATAGCCTTGGACTATGAACGGACGCGTTCGTTCATTCAGCGTCTAGCCGCAACACTCGATCGTGCTGGTCTGCCCTGCAACGTGCGCGTCGCCGAATCCTATGTGACCGATGTACGTCGTTTGTCAGATAAAGAATGGCAAGGTTTGTCGCGTCATCACCCCATCACCATTGTGAAAAATATTCCAAGACGCATTGCCATTGGTTTAAGTGGTAGTGGTTATCAAGCACCAAAAAATGTCATCGGCAGTTTTCAAAACGTTGAATCATTATTACCCGGCTTACGCGTCACCACGCATAATGGTCGCGAATATTTATTTCCCGGTGTTGCCAGTCATTTAATTGGCTACCTCGGTCGCATCGATAGCAACATGAGTCGCGAAGAAGCATTATCGATTGGTTTAGATCCAGATGGACTGCGCGGACGTGGCGGTCTTGAAGGACGTTACGATCACGTGCTGCAAGGCAGTACCGGTGT
Source organism: Planctomycetota bacterium (assembly GCA_028280785.1). Classification (GTDB taxonomy): domain Bacteria; phylum Planctomycetota; class UBA11346; order UBA11346; family UBA11346; genus JANQLF01. Next base: position 17,090 of record JANQLF010000037.1, on the reverse strand, counting down.
GATGATTAAAAAATTAAATGAACGCAGTCGTCAATATGAAGTGCTGAAACATGATTCGAAAGATCCTTTGCCTGGACAAGATTTGCGCACCACCATTGATGCGCAATTACAACAGCATTGCACCTGGGCCTTAAAAAATTGGTATCAACTTGCCGTCGAATTAGGCACATCAACCAGCACCATGGAAGAAGGTTTGCGCATTGGTAAAGGTCGTGCCGGCATTGTAATCATGGATGTTAAAAACGGCGCCGTTTTATCGATGGCCAGTGCACCGGGGTATGATCTCGATAATTTTAATAAGCATTACAGCGATCTTTTAAAAGATCATTCACAGCCTCTTCTTGATAACGCCACGATTGCCAACCGCCATCCGGGTTCGGTCGTCAAAATTCTCGTCGCCGTTGCTGGTTTACATGAAGGAAAAATTACGCCTTCTTATACCATGGAGTGTAATGGCTACATGGCCTTAGACAGCCGTGGTAATAAAATATTACGCGACCATGCGATCGGCACTTTTAATGTTTCACAGGCCATTGCCAAATCGAGTAATAAATTTTTTGCTACCGTCGGCGCGAAACTAGGACCGGTAACCGTTCTCGAATGGTACAAGCGCTTTGGCATGGGTGAAAAATACGCCTACGATATTCCTTGGCAGCGTGTACAAACATTACCATCACCACAAAACATTGAACAAACGCGTCCACGCGAACCACACTGGAATAATTATGACACCTGGAGCATTTCGATTGGTCAATTTATTAAAGTCGCACCACTAGAAGTCATCACTATCCCTGCATTCGTCGCCAATGGCGGAACAATTGTCAAACCACACTTAGTACCGCCATCCATACCAATCATTCACGATTACATAACGATGAAGCCATCGCATTTACAAGCAGTGCGCCGCGGCATGGAAATGGCCGTCGAAAGTGGCACTGTTCCCTATTTACGACTCAGCGGCGAAGGTGCTGGCATTAAAGTCGCGGCTAAAACCGGCACCGCCCAATGGGGCCGCAAAGGCAATCCCTTCGACCATTCCTGGTTAATTGGCTACGCCCCCGCCGATAATCCAAAAGTTTGTTTTGCTATATTCGTCCACAGCGGTTCGTCCGGCGGCCGTGCCTGTGCACCGATTGCTAAGACGGTGCTGGAGAAGTATTTTGAGATATATGGACCTCAGGGGCATCGAAAATAATAGTATATAGTTTGTAGTACTGGTACTAGTACTGGATCTAGGTTCTAGTCTCTGCCTTTAGCCTTTAGCCTTTAGCCTTTAGCCTTTAGCCTTTAGATAAACACCGAGTCTGAAGAGTTTAGACTCTTTTAATTTTCGACCTCAAAGTGTAGATCGATCAAATCATCCTTACGCCGAGCGGCGTATGAAAATTTATCTGGACTTGGCATGTCGCTTGTTTTCCAAACATCACGCGTGTAACCATCCGCACTGAAGACCCAACACTCAAAGCCTTTCCATTCTCCCATATAATACCATGAATTATTTGCTTTAAACTCGATATAATATTCTCCAATGACAATCTCATCAGCTTCAAATGGATGGCCCTTTAAGACTCCGGTGATTTTTTTAATCTTACTTTCATAGGGCACTGCTACCTTTTGCTTCATATGGAATTCTATCCCACCCTTACTCAAACGAAGATCTTGGACCAATTCGCGTTCAGGTACTTGCTCTTGCGAGCTATAGTATTCTTGTGGCCTCGTCGCCGCATAAATTATCACCACCAATGACGTCATGACGGCTAATGTTAATAAAACTGGGTTTACTTTTTCCATTGTTGATACCTAGAAATTGTGCTTAATCAGCGCTGCGCAGAATCTTTTCCATTTTCTTACCTTTGGCTAATTCGTCGATGAGTTTATCGAGATAGCGGCACTGTTGAAGGAATGGATTTTCAATGTCTTCAACGCGGTAACCGCAAACAACGCCTTTAATCAGATGTGCATTTTTATTGAGCTTGCATTTTTTGAAAAACACATCAAAGGTCGCTTCGTCCTTGATCAGTGCCTTGATCTTTTTGTCATCATAACCAGTTAGCTAAGTAATGACTTGGTTTAATTCTTTTTTCGTACGACCCTTCTTTTCCACTTTTTCAAGATAAAGCGGATAGATCGATGCAAAGGTCATCTTCGCGACGCGTTCTTCGGTTCCTGGAGGTGGTTGTTTCATGGTGATCCCCATTATTTAAATTTAAGCGACTGGGTCTCTATCTAAATCAGAATAAGGATAATGGCCAGCTTCTTTTAATTTCCCGATCAGCTCTGAACCACCATGTTCACGTGCGTATTCCATTTCTGATCGGAATATTTCTATAATCAACATAAGACCCATAGCACCGGGACCGGGTTCTTTAGGATTACTGTATGCATCGAAGATTAAGCACTTGCCACCCACGTTTTCCATCTCCTCAGGAAATTCACAGGTCTCATTAGGACTGAGTGCAGCCTCTTCGGAATATCGACAGATCATATTCAGAATCGTATTCATATTAGAGTGAGCGACACCAAATGGATGGTCATCATCTTTTGCTGCGTCTAAATCCAATTCATGACGAGTAAACATGACCCACTCAAAGGAATCAAACATTTTATTCGCAGCCAGACCACCATCATGAAATGCCAATTCTTTGGTGCCAATGCCTGTACCCGCAACGCCATTTGGATAATAATATAAATCCAAGCCCCCGCCTAGCGCATAAGGAAATATGGCGTGCATAACCATATCATGCTCTTTGCCTAACACGTATTCCATATATTCGGATTTCTTCTTATCGAACTCCTCGGCCAAGCGCTCTTGTTCCTCTTCTTCTTGCTGCTTTTTCTTTTTTCTGCCGAATAAGTTACCGAACATGTGATTACCCCTACTGCATTAAAGTGTGTGTCATTTATAAATAGTTGGTTTATAATCCTAATTTTTTAATGGCTCCGATTATAGCCGGTATGCCAACTGGACACGGCGGCATATCATGAGAAATCGGCACTCGTTCTGAATCATATGCAAATGTAATTGCATCTCCATCCATGCCCACTGAGGACAAAAATTCCCTGAATTCAAGCTCCTCGAGCTCTAACAATTCTGGATCTGATATACTCTCGGTATTGGTAAAAACTACCATCACTAACGCTGAATGATGCTTCATAATTTCATCAACAATATACATATGTTGATCACCAATGCCTTGCGTGGCGTCTTGTGCTATTATCACGTTTTGATTTGGCCCTACATTTATATATTCAGCACCAAAATTTGCTGACACTAACACAGAGTGAAGATAGTTAGCCGTACTATCTCCTGTCACGTTCACGATCCCTCCCCGTATACGATCAATTTCATAAGCTTGTATTTTCTTTCTAAACAAAAATCCCATTATGAATTCCTTATTTTCGTAGTGTCAAATGCCGTAAAATTCTTCAGTTCTATTATACAGGTCATCTCAGCCAGTCCTCTTCCACTGATTCAAAATCTTCAGGATTTTCAATGTCACCAGTTTCCAATTGAACATCCATCTCTGTCTCTAACTCTATTTCTCTCAAAAATTTCAATCTATTATAGAATTCCGCAACATCCAATTGCTCTTTTTCATTGTTATAAACTTCATATACTATTAAATCAGATAATTCTCCGGATTTTAAACCTTTGTATAGAGAAACCAATTTCTTTCTATGGTCTTCCCATTCTGTTTTAAATGCCTCAATTGTTAGTACGGGCGTATCATTTGCAGCATGGTCCTTTATTTCTCCAATCGATGCATCTATCACTTTCTTTATTTTAGGAATGGCCGATATTGGCAAACTGCTTTTAATATGTATTGCGAATGTGGTCATGTTAGGTCCACCAAATATCGCAATGAGTGACTTATACTTATTGTAAATAACATAAATTATCCAACTTCTGAATTTTTCCACTTTTGATCAGTTTATTACACCACCCTCTCAATTTGTCGTGTATAGCATCATCACTTGTATTACAATCATAATCACCTGCCGTTAGGTAAGTAAAAAGCTTCCATGCATCAAAACCATCCTCTCGCCCCTCTATAGAATAATCAAAGTCAATGTATAGTTCATTAATCATCATCTCAACACCATATCCATGAATTTTAAAAATATCTGCAAAGGGATTAGCGTCATATTTCCTTCTCAAATCCGTGTAATTTTTAGCCCATTCATCTGCATTTATATTAACCGGAATATCTAAATTTTTAGATATAATATTCTTAGCCGTTCGCTGGTCGTTTACAAATGCATGGATTAATGAGATATTCATAGATCTAACCACCGTACCAGGACAGCGGAATCGCGCAAAGTATGGCTTCGCGTTATGAAACGAATTGTTAGGTGTTCTGGTCTATTCAGCAGATTCATTATTTTTCCTAATCCATTCATAGATGTCTTCGACTGCAGTCCTTGCCGTTTCTTTGAAATAATCGAGCCCCCGTTTTTCATATTCCATGATTTTATCTTCGCCACCACACACAGAATGAACATGATAAGTTTCTATTCCGTTTTCGATCCAATTTATAGCCCATTCTTCTAGATTGTTTTTTATATTATCCGGAATGACATCTCTGATTTCTCCATATGAAAATCGATTAATTTGATTTTGTATATGAGATTCAGCAAGCTTTGGAGTCACATCCAAAATACGAATAATGTGCCTCCTTGCCTTATCTAGTTCAATTGCGTGGTCAGTCACAGTAGCACAAACACCTAACAGTATAGATATACGGAAAACCGAGTATCTAGGTGCTATGCTAGTCAATTCCGAGTGTCAAAACAAGTGTTATACTAGCATCTAGCGTAAGCACTGAATCATTTTGGTGAGCATTTTTCCGGTGTAGTTGATGTCTTCGATAAGGTCATCGTTGATTGGACAGGCGCCGATGTCGTGGAGGATTTGGAGTTGGGTGAGGACTTCGTTGTTGGAGCCGCGTGCTATGCCGAGGAAGTGGACGGTTTGCTTGTCGGTGTTGTTGCCTGTCCCCTCCGCAATATTTGATACCACCGAGATGGCGGCTCTTTGTATTTGGTTTTGTATATCACCGAATCCGCGTGTATGTTTGCAGATCTGCGATATTTGTTTGAGGTTTTTGCGTGCTTGTTGGTAGACACGTAATTTTGTGAAATGGGGCATGTTATGTTCTCCTTATGAAATTCAGTGTTCATAGGAGCGCAGCTGTCAGGGCCGCAAAGCGCCGTGCGCAGCACGGTCTGCCTTGACTGCGAGCACCTATGATAAGCTGGATGAAATAAGGAGAACTAGTTGTGTTTTGGTCGGAGGTTTTTTAGAAACTAGTTTTAGTCGTTTGCCCTTTGCCTCTAGCCGCTAGCCGCTAGCCGTTGGTCTATAGTTATAGTTGGGTAGTCTGACAAATGTTCACACTACAAATCTATTTTTTTATTTATTGTAACAATAAAATGTTTTTATGCGGACGAGGACGTCCGCGCTCCCAGGGAACGCCTGTGACTATATACTATTACTAAGGGCAAACGTCTAAAGGCTAAAGGCTACAACTAGAAACTATTAATTATAAATTATAAATTACGTTTCAAAGCCAACATCGACCCGACGTGTATACCTTCATGAAAATTGTTAAAAGCAAGCGCATCATCAATACTACCCAACGTAACTCCAGCACTGGTCTCATACGTCTCAAAATTCGTAAACTTGCCAGCATTATAATCAGCTTCTAATTGCTCGGGTAAACTGACTGCTAATTCTTTTAATTGGGCTAGGTCTGGTACCGCTGACCATTCGTTTGGTGAACTGGCCTTTTTTAAATCATCGACAAGCGCTGTGTCGACGAGCATGTCGAGTCCACTGAGTTTGTAGCATAATAATTGTTGGGTCACTACAACGTGGCCGAGATTCCATAATAAATTATTATTAAAACCATCGGGAATTTTAATCATGGCCTCGGTATCGAGGTCACTGCAAATTTTTAATGTTAATTGACGTGTTTGTTTGAGTAAGGCGATTGGCGACATCAATTACTGCATTTCATCATCATCGATGGTACGTGTGTCTGGATTATAGGTTGGGCTTGGTTTGAAACCGCTGGTACCTGGATCCGCACTGGCGCCATCCGGCTCTTCGCCTTCTTCCAGATTTACCGTTTTACGATAACTAAAATCTACGCCGCCATCCATGGCTTGAACACTAAAGACACAGCCGCCGAGTTCGACGACATCACCGGTTCCGAGCGATGCTTCTTTTTCAATGCGGTTAGCGTTGACATAGACACCGTTGCGTGATTCCAAATCTTCAATGATTAACTTTTCGCCATCCCATTTAAGCAGGGAATGATTGCGGCTGGCATTTGGTGCCGGCAATACCAACTCACTTTCAGGGTCACGACCAAGGGTGATCGTACGCTTCTCTTCGAGTTGTAATGTTTCGCCCTTATTGGGTCCTACGATTATCTTTATCTTCACGGCCATACTATCTAATCTACGCAGGGATCTGACGCTTCAACACTTCAATGGGCCTTCTTGTACCAGTGTTTACACAGACTTACGTCTTTTGCCTCCCTACCGATTTCGGCACAAATGCAATATTTAGCGCTCGATGCGCTCCGCTTCTGGGAACTCGGCTTGAATGGCCGTCCATTTTTCTACTTCTTTCTGTCGGTAGTACTGATCAAACATCTCCCAGGTACACAGGGTGTTCGGATCTTTAACATGATCGACAAAAAGCTGGCCGTCTAAATGATCACACTCATGGGCAACAATAATAGCAGCGAGACCATAATAGGATGCCTGAAATTCATTACCCGCGCGATCCCAGGCTTGGACGCGCAGCCCTAACGGTCGTTCGACTTCGCCGCGAATGCCTGGAACGGACAAACAGCCATCATAATTCATTGCTGTTCGTTCATCGATTGCCGTTAATTGTGGATTTACAAAAACACGCAACGGTAAGGCCGGTAAATACGGATAGCGCGGATTGTCCATAACCTCGATAACACAAATGCGCTGGGCCCGTCCAACTTGTATTGCCGCAATACCAGCACCATTGGTGTGGTGCATGGTTTCAATTAATTCATCAATAAATTGCTGACACGCGTCACCGAGCAATTCGTCACGGCTGATCGGTTCAGAAACTTTACGTAAGGTCGGATGGCCAAGGGTTAATATATCAAGTACCATTTTTCCCCTCATTTACGTGCGCGGTTATCGCTTCGACAATTGACGTTGTCGATTGATCTACATCGATCACTAACGCATTGCTGGGGTTTTCTAAAAGTGCCAATTGACTATCCAATAATTCCTCAGGCATAAAATGTTCACGGCCGCGCATCCGCTCAGCAATGATGTGTTTTTCACCGTGTAAATGAACCAAGAGACAATCGTCAAGCGGTAACACTTTTTCGCGATAATTTTCTTTTAATAAAGACGCCGCTAAGACCACCTGCTCTTTAGCTTGGTAGGCTTGTTGTAAACGTTGGCCTAAACTATTCAGCCATGGTTCACGATCAGCATCCTCAAGTGGCACACCGGAACGCATTTTTTCTATGTTTGCCTGTGAATGAAAATCATCGGCATCAATAAATTGGTAATCGAGTTCCTGAGCCAGCATTTTTCCGACATGTGTTTTACCGCAACCGGCCACGCCCATGAGTACAATAATCCGAGACACTAAGACTCACTATGACGGTCAAGCAAGGCGATTTTTTGCCAAATTTTACGCGATAGACCGCTGGTCAAATTTTCAACCTCATCCACAGCTGTTATTGCCACCGAATCGGGAAAGTCTTCTATATACAAAGCGGATACTTTACTAATCAACGACAGCATCTCGGTGCAATAATCAAAATAGCGACTTAATTCAAAGCTGGTCATGGTGCGTCGTGGTGAGTTTTCGGTTTCCTGTTTATCTGGGATCAACATCACCGGATCTTTAGTTAACTGATGCATGTCGATGACGTGCGCCAAGGAACGTAGCTCGTGTATCGCATCAAGGGCGCGACTGCGCTTACGACCGCGTTCAATCGATAATAAATATAAAACAAAGGCCGTTATAAAAAATGCACAACCAAGCATCGGCTCTAAGTTTTGAATAAATTCAAGGACTGAATTAACATGACCCCAGTCGGAAAAGAACATCGGCAAAATAATGATGATGACACACAATGCAGACAACAGTGTCCAAACTAATAACTGTAGAGATGTACTCGGTTCACGAATTAATTGAATGCGATGATCCGTCTCTTTGGCAATCTCCATCAATTCTTTGGCAACACCACGCAAATGCGACTCGGGAAAACGCTCGCCAATACGCTTTTCCAATTTTTCTATGGTCGCATAAATCGCCTTATCATCTAAACGTCGATATTGCAGAATCCGCTCCTCGTCCTATCAGGCATACGCTTCTTGTTGTGTAGGACAAGAACACATTGCACGTCATCAGCGTCTAGCGATACTCTTAGCCTATGGCGAAGTGGTTTATCCGTGATGAAAACAATATCGAATCAGGCCCATTCAGCGCAGGTGAGATGCGCCGCAAGGTCAATGACGGTGAAGTTTCAGCCAGCACCATGGTACGTAAAGATAAGAATGACAAGTTCTTAGCGGCAAAATCGTACAAAGGTTTGATTAAAGAAGGCGATGAGGCACCCAAGAAGCCGAAAGTCGAGCTCGATATTGATTCAGACATGCCGACGCAGCTGGAAGTCGAAACGAAGCCAAAAGATGATGGTCCAAAACTTGACCTCGATACCAAAACCACCCTGCCCAACGGCGCACAAACAGAAGCCGCGAGCTTTACCACCGAATCATTATCGGCTGAAACCCAAGACACCGAAGCCATGTCGCATGAGGCCAAGGGTCCTGAAACAGTACGCACAGAAATGTTAAAGACCGACGCCACACGCAAACAATTTGCGTCGAGCACTGGCACCGCGTGGTTACTGCGCCTGACAAATGTTTATTTAGTACTCGGCGCACTGGTTACGGTTGGCTTTATTGTTGTTGCCGCAGGTATGTAATTACGCCTCTTGTTCCTGACGTAATTCAGGCGCCGTTGGTCCTTCATGATTGCGAAAGCCCGGTGCATGCGAACGCCAACGCGGATCAATATCAATGTCCATTTGCGGAAAACCGTCATCGGTATCTTGCATATGTTTATCAAGCAAGGCGCGGTGCTGATTTAATTGCTCAGCATAAGCAGCATCGTTCACCAAATTTTTTATTTCATACGGATCGTTACGCAGATCGTATAATTCTTCGGCCTCGTTTTCACGATAACGCGTATATTTAAAGTCTTTACTGCGCAGCATCCGACAGGGTTCAACCGTTGTGCCCCATTCGCTATGCCATTCGCTGACTACAAAATCATGAACGTCATCTTTTTCACCAGCCATGACTGGGCATAAATCATCGCCCCATAAATCTTCTTGTATTTCTACACCAAGCATCGAACAAAACGTTGGAACTAAATCTAAATGCGACACTAAGGCTTCACTACGTCCACCTGGAATATCTTTACCAGCAAAGAACAGCGGCACATGCGTTGTTTCCTCATAAAAACTACTGTGCTTGGTCGTCATGCGTCGTGCAGCCATGTTATCACCATGATCAGCACAGAAACACACAATGGTGTCATCTTTTTTGCCACTTGCTTCTAAAGCGGCAAAGACTTCACCTAATTGGCTATCGAGCAATTCGACATAATGATAATACGCGGCAATGTATTGGCGGAATTGTAAATCATTCCACTGCGTCGCTTGGCGCTGACGATTATGTGAACAGCATAAATACTGCACTGGTAATGGGCGCGTTTCCATATCCGGTACATCAAAATTCGGCGGCAGCGGTGGTAAATCAGGTATAGCATCCTCGGCTAAGGTATCAGCAAAGGCACAAAAATTACAGATATTATGCGGATTATTAAAATCGACAATTAAAGCGAATTTATCATCACCAATAGTATTGAGCGTATCGACCGTACGTCTGGTATTATCAATATCACGCCAGGTATCGTAATTATAGACATAGACATCGCTCTGCAGGTCCTGCGGTTCTTCTTGTGGTGTGCAATCAAAACCACGCAACGAGCCCGCGTCATGTGTTTTACCTAGATGAATACAATTGTATCCTGCCTCACCTAAACGTTCACCCAAGGTCGTCACATCTTTTGATAATTGCGGTACATCCATCCATCGGCCGTTGCTCATCGCACCGGTATTATGCGGATGCCAACCCGACCACAGAGCGCTACGCGCCGGCTGGCACAGCGGGCAGGTCGTATAGGCATTATCAAAAATAAAACCGTCTTTAAAAAATGAATCGAGATTCGGCGTCTTGACGCGGTCATTGCCGTAGATGTTTAATCCGCGAAAACTCAATTGGTCAGAAATAATAACAAGAAGATTTTTACTCATGTGTCAGTCTCGGTGGGTTCTTCAGCATAAGCGCTGAGTTTTTGTTTCAATCTGAACAATTGGCCAATGTAGATTAACCACAAGCAGTTAAGCAGCGTAAATAGCTTTTGTTGCAAAGTCATTGCATGCTTACTTTGTTCTTTGATTAATACAAATACACTAATACATCCGATTATGATCAATACCGTTACAAATAATTTTAAGATCTTATCGTTAAAATAGAACACTGCCAATGTAATTGATACAATCGAAGTAAAAACCCAGATGCCTACAAAAATATGATGAACCAATGGTAAGATATTAAATGGGCTGAGTGCTATACCAATAAAGGCCAAGCCTTGCACGTACAAAGCATAAAAAAAATACGCTGATGGCATCGACGCCTTATGTTGCCGCGACCATTTACGCAGACAAAAACCAAAACAAAAAACCGATGCATTAAATATGCCACAGGCAATAATATTCTGTTCGCCCGACCACGACACGGTGCAGCCTAAGTCACTCAAGAAATTATTGAGCCAACTATAGCCAAGGGTGCTCGCATCTACTTGCGTTCCGCCTGGATAAAAAACTGATGCTGTAATCGTCCCCAGCAGGAATACGACGGCACCGATCACTAAGAGCATCATGGCTTGGTAGCGCTAATGACTGCACGAATCGGTGCCGGATGCCCTTCGATGGTTTTATTTGGATCATCGGGGTCTAAGAAATCAGCCAAAGATTCAAAGTTCATCCACGGTGTCTTGCGCTGCTCTTCAATCGTTGTCTTGGTTTGGTCCAACAATTTGACCTGGCCAAAACCGCATTTCTTTAATTCATTAATTAAATTTGGCACCGATGGAATAACATGAGCATTACGCATTTTCGCATAGCGCTCAGTTGCTTTTTTGGCGTATCGTTCAGTCGGTTTTAAGCAGTCTTCTTCATCACCAACAATAACCAAGGTTTCTAAAACCAATTCACCACCACTGCGCATCAGAGATAATATTTTTTTCAAGTGCTCAGTCGGGTTGCGACGATGATAATAGACGCCCATCGAAAACACCGTATCGAAATTATTCAAGGCAGCTGGCCATTGCTCGAGTGTACATGGGGCCATGACTACCGATGTATCTTTAATGTAACGCGCAAATACTTGAAACTGTTTGAAAAATAAATGCATCGGATCGATACCGAGTACCGACTTGGCGCCAGCACCGCGCATCCGCCAGAGGTGATAACCATTGCCACAACCAACATCCAATACGCGACGACCAGATAAATCTTGAATCCCGCCGGCTAAACGCTGCCATTTTTTATCGCTGCGCCATTCGGTATCGATGTGCAAACCAAATAATTCGTAGGGCCCTTTACGCCACGGATGTAATTTCATTAAGTACTCTTGCAACTCTTCGCGATGTGAGTCGTTGAGTTGGTCTGCTTCACCAACACGTACCATGTCTGCATTTAAATCACAAGAGCTTGGCACCATTTCCAACAAGGCGTCTAAACTGCGTTGCCATTTTGGCCCATCGCCAGTGACGTCTTTAAACTGCATTTCCATCATCAGCTCGGCGAGTTCGTTCTCGGCGTTATGCCCCCATTCACGCACGCACCATTCTGAGAATTCTTTAAACATTATTTACGCGCCACCATCGACATAAAATTAAAACACTGAAACCACTGTTCAACATGAGCGAAGCCAGCTTCACGCAAACGCCCATGATGCGTGTCAATCGTTTCCGGGATCAAGACATCTTCTATGGCACTGCGCTTTTGGCTAATCTCTAAGTCGCTATAACCATTTTCCTTTTTAAAGGCATGGTGCATGTCGATCATGAAAGCGTCAGCATCTGCATCATCTAATTTAAATTTTTCGCTGATAACTAAAATGCCACCAGGGATCATGCCTTGATAAATAGTTTTTATTAAGGCATCGCGTTCGTCGACGGGAATAAACTGCAAGGTAAAATTCATCACCACCATCGATGCACGTGAAATAGAAATATCGCGAATATCAGCACAGACTAAATCAATCGGCACGGACAATTCATACTCCGCTAATTGTTGACGACAGCGATCCAACATCGCCTCGGCATTATCGACCGCAATTATTTCACAATTACTGGCGCGTATATGTTGGGCCATCGCCAGCGTGCTCGCGCCCAAGGAACACCCTAAATCGTAACAGGCACTTTCGTCCTGAACGTAATGCGCAGCTAAGGTTCCGATTTGTTTTAACGTTGCCGCGTAACCAGGAACAGACCTATTGATCATGTCGCCAAAAACATCGGCCACCTGTTCATCGAAGGTAAATTTACCAACTGTCGAACGCTCATCCTGATATATGTCGTCACGCGCCATCGCAAAATACTCATGGCAATACTTTGCTTTCAATCTTCAACCAATGAGTTTTTTAGCGGGGTGTCATGTCGAGTGTGGCTGTTCTGGCCAATCATGTTTTGGATATCGGCCGCGTAAGTCCTTACGCACTAAGGCGTAAGAGTTCTGCCAAAAACTAGCCAGATCGTCGGTGATCTGCGCCGGGCGCTGGTTGGGGGCGAGTAATTCTACTTTTATAGGAACCTGACCATTGGCGATGCGCGGCGTCTCTTTCTGGCCAAAGCAGTCCTGAATTTTTATCGATAGGACTGGAACCTTTTCCGCCAAGTAGCTTAAGCGTTTCGTTCGCCCATTATCCAAAGTAATTTGTGCTGGCGCTGCTTTATCGATGTCCTGTTGCAGGGCGTAGTCAATTTGACCGAGTACAAAATTCAACGGTCCTGCATCTAATAAAGCCTTTTTACTTTTCACGGTCGCACACATATCACGTACCAGTGATTCGTAATTAATTTCAGGAATATTCATGTCAGTATGCGCACGCAAAAAATGTAAACGATGCATGTACTGATCGAATTGCTCATCACTGCGTAAAATAGCTTCGGCATTGGGTGCTAAGGCATCAGCTAGACATTGGCTGATTTGTTCATCACTGACTTTGGCATCTTGTTGAAATTTAATATCTAAGTCTAAATAGCGCCACACCACTTGGGCCTGCACTTTATCCTGATCTTCACGGTAGCGCATTAAATAATGTGGCTGCAAACAATCACCAAGCACGGCTTGCATATCGGCTTCATCAATTTCAGCGCCGAGTCGCACGTATTGCGCCCCACCTTTTAAACGGCGCAAACCTTGAATAACCGCAGCAACAAATAATTCAGTGGCTTCACCACCCTTAGGAATATGCAAGGCAGATTGTTCATCAAAACGTACACCTACACCGCCACACATTTTTCCGTTATTGGCATTGCCACTACTACGCTTGCCGACGCGATCCGGCCAGGCACTTAATAATAAGCGACTGATTTGATCATGAATATCCGGGTGATCTAAATAGATGTCGCCACCTTCGTCACCCCAGGCACGCATAATGTCGCGACGTGCTTGCAGCGCTTCACGCACCGCGCGTTTATCAACGCCTGGATCATGCTGCAATCCACCATGCATAATACATAAGCGATCAAAAATATCACTTGGACCTGGATCTGCTTTATAGGCATGTTGCTTGGGATGCATGCGTAAATCACGCTCACTACAAATAGCAGCAATACTTGCGGCAAGTGGCACACATTCCATGGTCGCAGCAAACATTAACATGCGTGCTAAGCGCGGATGCACCGGTAAACCAGCGGCGTAATTACCGGCTTTGCTTAATTTTTCGAACGCACCATCACTTAATTGTAAGAGATGTAATAAATCTTCGGCTTGCTGTAAGCGTTCTTCTTCTGGTGCTTCAAACCACGGCAAGGTGCGCACATCATCACCGTGAATAGTTTTTAGACGCATAACGATCGGTGCCAAATCAATGCGATGAATTTCTGGTTTGCTACTTTGACTACGACGTTGCTGATGTGCCTTTGACCACATGCGAATACAACGGCCGCGGTCTTCACGCGCCGCACGACCGGCACGCTGTGTTGCTGAAAATTGACTGCAATCTTGCAAGCGTAATTCATCAAGACCGGTATCGGCATTATAAAAAGCCACACGTTCGCGGCCGCTATCAATAACCGTGCGCACACCGGGAACGGTTAATGAGGTTTCGGCAATATTAGTCGATAAAATAATCCGCCTACTGTCATCTTGTAAAACCGCGTCTTGGTCCTGTGGTGATAAGGCTCCGTATAAACATTGAATCGGTAAGTCGACATCATCGTCTTCAAGCAATTGCTGACAGCGTTTTATTTCTCCAACACCTGGCAGAAATACTAAAATCGCACCACTGTTTAAATTGGTGCTCGCTTCTTTAATTTCTCGTACTGTTGATTCGATCCAGCGTCGTTGTTCGTTAATATTGCGATAATGAATTTGTAAATCGTGCTGTTCACCAGCGACATCAATGACTTGGGCTTTATTAATATAGTGCTGGAGCGTTTCCGTTTCGAGCGTCGCCGACATCACCACTAATTGTAAGTCCGGGCGCACAGTTGCCTGCAAATTTTTCACCCAAGCAAGAATAATATCGGTATCAATGTGGCGCTCATGAAATTCATCAAGCACAATGCACGACACATTTTCTAAATACGGGTCTTTAATCAGGCGTCGGGTCAAAACCCCTTCGGTCATTATCCACAGACGGGTGTCTGCCGTGCCCTTACGTTCGTATCGCACCTGCCAACCGATATCCTTGCCCAATTCCCACTGACGTTCCGCTGCTATGCGCCTCGCAATTGAACGCGCAGCCGCTCGACGCGGTTGGAGCACTAGAATTTGCTGCTCGTGGACCTCGAGTAAGGCCGGTGGAACACGCGTACTTTTACCGGTACCGGGCGCCGCGGTCAGAATCAAATTGCTGCCGGATTGGCTACAATGCTGAATATGGGCCAAAAACGCATCGATTGGTAGTGTTTGCACGGCAAAAAGAATGCGTAAGTCCTATTCAGGGCAAGGATTCAGACTTGGCATGCGAGGCGATTGCTTAGCCTGTTGCGCCCGATTGGACACTAGTAAATGCGCAACACTGACGATTTACGTATTGAACAGATCAAGCCACTGATCCCACCAGCGATCTTGATTGAAGAAATTCCCATGACGGAAGCCGCTGCCAATGTCGTTGCGACTACACGCGACGAAGCTTCAGCTGCTCTGCATGGTCAAGATGATCGCTTAGTCGTGGTCGTTGGCCCTTGCTCGATACATGATGTTGAGGCTGCGAAAGAGTATGCAGCCAAGTTGAAACCTGAAGCTGATCGCTTCAAAGATGATTTAATTGTAATTATGCGCGTGTATTTTGAAAAGCCGCGCACCACCGTTGGTTGGAAGGGTCTAATCAACGACCCTTATTTAGATAATAGCTTTGAAATTAATAAAGGCCTGCGCTTAGCACGTGGTTTACTCGCCAGCGTAACCGAAATGGGTTTAGCAGTTGGCTGTGAATTTCTCGATACGATTAGCCCACAATTCTTTGCTGACTTTGTGAGCTGGGGTGCCATTGGTGCACGTACCACCGAAAGCCAAGTGCACCGTGAATTAAGTTCTGGTTTATCCGCTCCAATCGGATTTAAAAATGGTACCGACGGTAATGTACAAATTGCAGTCGACGCCATTGCCAGCGGTTCACGTTCGCATCATTTCCTATCAGTCACCAAGCAGGGTTTATCTGCCATTGTTGAAACCCGTGGTAATGATTCGTGTCACGTCATTTTACGCGGTAGCACTAACGGCGTTAATTACGATGCGCAAAGCGTTGCCGATACCGTCGCGGTTTTAAAAGAGAATAACTTAGTGCCACGTTTAATGATCGACTGTAGCCACGGCAACAGTGAAAAAGATCACAAAAAACAACCGGTCGCTGCTAAAGCTATTGCTGAGCAATTAGCCAGTGGCAGTGATTCTATTTTTGGTGTGATGATCGAAAGTCATTTAGTCGAAGGTAATCAAAAGGCCAACGACTTAAATAATTTAACTTATGGTCAAAGCATCACCGACGCCTGTGTGGGTTGGGATGACACAATATCTATGTTAGAAGAGTTGGCAGCAGCCGTACAAAAACGTCGTTCATGTTAATCACCTCCAAAGAAGAACCGGTACAAGCGTTGATCCCCCCTGCATTACTTGAGGGTGAAATACCGATCAGTGAAACCGCTGCCGAAAATGTTTTTCAAAGTCGCGAATCGATCAAAAATATTATGCACGGTCGTGATGAACGCTTATTTATGGTGGTTGGACCGTGCTCGATTCATGATGTTCATGCTGCACGTGATTATGCGGCTCTTCTCAAAGAAGAAGCGAAACAATATAGCGATCACTTACATGTGGTCATGCGCGTGTATTTTGAAAAGCCACGCACCAAGACCGGTTGGAAGGGTTTAATCAACGACCCTGATTTAGATCAGAGCTTTAAAATTAATAAAGGTTTGCGCCTGGCGCGTCGTTTACTCATCGACATTAACGAGATGGGACTCGGCACCGCTTGTTGTGTCCTCGATACGATTAGCCCTAACTTTATTTTTGATTTAATTTCCTGGGGTGCGGTTGGTGCTGGTTCTTCTGAAAGCCAAAACCACCGCCAATTATGTAGCGGTGTGTCTTCACCAATCGGATTTAAAAATGGTACTGACGGCAATATTCAAATTGCCATCGATGCCATCGGTGCGGCAAAACATCCACACTGTTTCCTCGGCGTGACCAAAGAAGGATTGTCTGCTATTT
>JANQLF010000032.1 GCA_028280785.1 Planctomycetota bacterium | reverse complement strand
AAAGCTCAAAGAATTAAGTGAATGGAAACTGATATACGAAGAAAACTTTGATCATTACAGCCAGCAAGATATCGCACAAAATTGGCAAGGCGTACACTTTGCCGGTTGGGAACCAAAAAATAAAGTCGTTGTTGATCTAAATAATGAAAATGTTTGGCACGTGAAAAATGGTGCCATTCACACCGAAAAACCCTACGGCAGCTTCCAGGGGAGTCGCGACCTCAGCCCCAATACAAGCACTTCTGGTGCAATTAAATACTCGTTCGATGTTATCGCACCTTTGCACAAGCCTTTTTGCAATGTGGTCATAGCAGGTCGCACACGCTACGAAGGGTACACCTTTCACGTCGGCCGTTGGGGTGGTGATCAACACGTTACCCTGACTAAGGGTACCGAACTTACCCCACTCCAATTTACTGAGATCCCATTTGAATTAAAAGTTGGTAGCACCTGTCGTTATACACTGGAATACATTGATGGCACCATACGTCTTTTTTTAGATGATAAGTTAGTCATGGAATATGCAGACCCTGCTCCATTAACCGGCCCCATGCATGAATATGTAGCCATTGAAGAACCTAATGGTGAACCGAGCTATATTGATAATTTTCAATTATGGACCAAACATTTACCAGAAAAAGTCCAACCAATTGCACTCGCCGACACTTATTTAAGCAACAGTAAGTTTGATCTGGCCCTCTTAGCTTATGATCAAGCTATCGAAAATAACGCACAGAATAAAGAACTTTGCGCTAAAGCGCTTTATCGTTCTGCACACTGTTTAATTGAATTAGAAAGACACAATGAAGCGAGGCTACGCTTATTAAAATTTCTTGGAGAACACAAGGGACACCGCCACACGCTCGAAGCACTCATGAATCTTTGTGATATCTACATACTCAATGATGATGAGCACAATTTAGAGCAGACCTTATCGCTTATTGGCAAACAATACAAAGGCGTTAATCGTGCCCATCCAATTCTCGAACGTGCCGTAGATTACTATGGTGCTAAATTAGATATTGAATTTAACACTTTCGTTAAGCCTCGCGCTTATGAACGAACTGTTGAGATTTCTGAGCACGTTACGCGGATTGAAGATATCCTCGGGTTGAAAATACCTTTCCATTCTGGTCAGCGCATTCGCAAAGCGTCCTATTTATTTTACCGAATGGGTTATATCGAAGAGCTATTGAAATATTATCCAGACTCACGTTATGCATGTCGTTACTTTACCGGCATTAGCGACTTCGAGACATTGAAAAAATCTTATTCTGGTCATGAAGAATACATGTCCTTTTTAGTTAAATCTAAAAACATCGAAGAATTAAGACGCGTACTTCGCAAACAACACCGTGCTGTAAACCTCTATTGGTACGATATAGAAACCATTCAAGAAGTTCGCGATGAACTTGCCGAAGAGTTTCCACGCTTTGCCAAAAGCTGTGATGCACGTATCGAAAAATTAAAACCCTACTGGGTCGATATGAATAATTTAATCAACAATAACGAATTTGATAAAGCCTATGAAATGCTCCAAGATCAAGACCTCTTAAGAGTTAACTGGACCAAAAACTCCTACTTAAATCTTATAGGCAGGCATAATGACCTACTGAAAAAAGACACAGAAGCTTATGATGTTATTAAAGCCAAGGGCATCGAAGCCATGCTCCAATGGGAAAAGGGCAACAAAGAAAAAAGTCGACAATTACTTGATGACATCAAAGACCTGCATGGTACCTTCCACGGATCATCCTTTAGCAATATCATTCTTATCCATTTCCTTGAGTGGACTGATCACAGAGACATAGACCGGTTCAAAAAAGAAATCACTGCACGTTTACCAATTGTCGAAAAAGCCTTCCGCGGTTTGCCGGCTACTCATATTCATTACCTCGCCGGCACCATCGACTACGAGACTATGCTTAACACCCCCGGCAATAAAACCCCAGGTGGTCATACTCGACAAATACTTTATATCCTTCGCGGCATTAAATATGAACTCCAAGGTAAGATTAAAGAAGCCTTGCAAGAATATGCCAAAGTAGACAATCCAGCGCTCAACATTTCCGAAAGTGATACCTATATATTTGCCCGTCATCGTGAACGCCTATTAAAACGGAGTTCTGATGACTAAGAAAAAGGATATATTTAAGGCATTAGAACAAACCGTTTCTGATGAGCAGTTCAATAAACAGGCCATGGTCGATCTGGCAGCGACCCTCAGCGACGATGAAGCTATAGCCAAGCAAGCAGCCACAGATGTTGAATCTATTTTACTCGACACCCTTGCCGAACCAGCACCCAGTGATGCAGATGGTGACGACCAAGGTCATGCGGTACGGCTCACTGATCGTAAATTTAGTCATGAACAAGAAGCATTAGATAAAAACACCGTCGAAGGTCGCTATCATATTGGATCTTTACTCGGCTCTGGTGCGGCTGGTCAAGTGTTCTCAGTACGCGACAATAACTTTGATCGCGACATTGCGGTTAAATTCCTCCATCCAAAGTTTGCTACCAATGAAAAGAAAATGCTACAGTTCCTCAATGAGGCACGCATCACCGCTCGATTAGCGCATCAAAATATTCTACCTATTCACGATATCGACTTTACTGAAGGCGCGCTGATGTATTTCACCATGGGCAAAGCCGATGGCGTCGCTCTCGCTGAATTACTAGATACTCAAAAAGAAACCGGCGCCCTCCCTAATCAAATCAAACATTTCCATGATCGCGTGCGCATTATTCAACAAATCTGTCATGCTATTTCTTACGCCCACAGTCAAAACATCGTACACAAAGATATCAAACCGTCGAACGTCATGGTTGGTGCATTTGGTGAAGTACTGGTCGTCGACTGGGGTACAGCGAGTTATGATTTAGCCAATGAAAATAAATCAGGCTTAGTCGGCACCCCTGCCTACATGTCGCCTGAGCAAGCTCGACGAGAAAAAGCTGATAAACTCAGCGATATTTATTGTATTGGATCAACTTTTTACCACTTATTGACCCTTCATTATCCATGTTGGAATAATGATCTCGATACTTTTTGGGAAATGAAAAAGGCTGGGAAATATTTAGAACCGTCACCGCAAATGCGCAAGGTCATTCCCAAACAATTGCTGACCATCGCTGAAAAAGCCATGGCCCCGAAACGCGAAGACCGCTACCAAAGCGCTCAGGAAATGATCGAAGACCTTGAAGCTTACCAACATGGTCGCTCTGTCAGCGCCTACCAAGAAAACTTCCTAGAATTCTTTGCTCGACTCTATCGCAACAATAAAACAACGTTCATACTTGGTGTTTGTGCTTTACTTGCAATTATGGCGACTGGCATATGGCTCTATCTAGAAAAAAATCAAGAATATGGTGACTGGACTCCGATCGCCCACACCAAATGGCACGACCTCAACATTGAAGATGTTAGCAACGAATGGGTGATTCCTGAAGTAAGTATTAGTACCGAAGATCCCTTACTCGAATTTATGCAAGGCATCTTCTACCTCGATGTACCTGAACACATTCAAGAAGAACTACCTATCACCTTTAAAACTCGCATTTCGGGAAATATGCAAGTTAATTGGTCACACAGTTTGGCAAATCCACTGCAACAAATCGCCTGTTTTATTGGCGGTAAAGATCACAACAGCGCTTACACCTATCGCATCGCTCCACAGGGAAAAACAACGAACATTATTTTAGAAAAATATGGTAAGCTCGTTGATCAACAGGTCATCAATCGACAGCTTGAGCCCAATCAACAATACCGCATGCAAATGGAAAAATTGGCTGATATACTCGTCCTTTCAATAAATGATCAAAGCGTTCATGTTTATCATGATCCAGAAATGCTCACCGGCGCTAATCATCAACAATTTGGTTTTTTAATTAGCAAGAATAGCAACGGTAGTCTGAGCAAACTCAATGTGCAACGCCAACGTCCACCAGAAAAACCTGAAGCCATTACCATCGCTCATGATTTTTATTCCAATCAACTCTACACTGATGCATTAGCACTCTTTGGGCGCATCAGAAAAAATTACCCTGATTCGGAAATGAGCGCACGTGCATTATACATGAAGGGCCGTTGCCAAAGCGTCTTAGATAACCATCAGGAATCCCTGGCCAGCTATAAACATTTTATTTCGCTCAATCCTCAACACCAATATGTGCAACATGCTATGCTCTATTATATACTCGCCCATGCCAAACTCGGCAATTGGGGTGATTGCCATAGCAGCTTAAATAACTTTAATCAGTCAATAACCCATAACGGTATTCGTCAGCAACTTGGCACTGAGCTGCATAAACTCGCCAACATACCAAGCCAAGACCAGCGAGCCATACAAGCAGAGTTTAAAGAAACTTTAAACTCATTATTTCCAATAAATTAATCTGCCTGTTTACGAATACGATCCATCATCTGCATCACCGCGAGCGTTTCCTCAGGTTTGATGAATAACTCCTTACCCTTAGTCACCGCCTGATGGAAGTTCTTATAAAAGTCACGCTGCATCTCTGGTGTATATTTTAACAATTCCGTTTTAGTTTGCACTTTATCGTTCGGGTATTTACGGCCCTCACTGGCCAATGATTTGACCAATTTCTTCGGTGGCAACTTACCTTTGATACTGGTTACTTGAAAACCCTTATCTGAATCTTCACAGGCATAGCCTTTAGTGAAATATATTTCCATACGCGGTGGATTAGCTAACGAGCCCTGATTGATAGATATTTGACCAATCATGCCTTGCTTGGTTTTATAGACCAAATCAACAACATCCTCAGCGTCTCCTATCGATGCAACACGATTCATTGATGAAAACACCTGTTCGAAATCAGTACCAGTTATATTTAAAAGAAAATCAATAGTATGAGCTCCGTAATTACCCAACATCCCACCACCATATTTTTTCATCGACTGCCAATCATTACGGCGCACATAACGATGCCAATTCAACTTAATATGATAAGCCTTACCCAGATCACGACGTTTCAGTAATTTTTGCACTGCGGTATAAGCAGGACTTAAACGATGTGGCTGATAAACAGTGATGACACGTTTGTATTTTTCGCTGGCACGAATAATCGCCCTAGCCTCTTTGACATCTAATGTCATTGGCTTTTCCAAGATGACATGCAAGCCATTTTTCATCGCTTCAACAGTTTGCGATTTATGCAAATGTGTCGGTGTTGCGATAACCACTGCATCTAAACCGGGATGTTTCAAGGTTTGTTTATAATCTTGATAGGATGCACATTGGAACGTCGCTTCTGCCTCAACACAACGCTCTGCGACTGGATCACAAACGGCCACTAAGTTAAATTGTTTATGGGCATGTAAGGCCTGACAATGCTGATTCCATCCAATCCGACCCAAACCAACAACTGCAATATTTAATTTTGCCATAGTTTTACTTTCTTAAATTTTATTCAGGCACATCTAATTGATGACCCAATAGAGACAAACTTCGATTATCATCTGATAAATACCAAGTCTCATCACAAAGTTGCGTATCGATCACCCACCAATTAACAGTCTTAGTTACCTGTTGATTAACTTGCCAGGTTTGATGACCGCGCGAACCCTTAAAGCGAGAAATATTATTAAAACTATAAATATCCTCATCAGCATTTAAGCAATGGAAATACAAGGCATGCTCATCGGCATGAATACCACAGGCCAATGCATCACAACTCCAGTCAGCGCCTGGTTTAGCGTGCCAATTATAGCGCAGTTCTTTCTCGTCCTTGGCTTCAATATCATCGGCAATTACAATTAAACGCTTATTGATTAACCACAAATAACGGCGCACTCTCTTTATCCCTAATTCTGAGTCATAGGCCTGCGTCATATCAAAAGCCATATGCATTTTATCTGGATCTTGATCATCATGAGCCAAACGCGTAACACCACGTAAGGTCTGTGCTTGTCCGTTAAATACCGGGGCGTTATGTGAGTCAGGACCAACTGTAAATTCACGCTCAGACGTACGTAGATATTGTTGATAGCCTGGATCATCTAAAAGCCAATGCCCTTGATGACCAATAACAATAGAGCCGGCATCATAATGAATATGACCCATGTGGCAGTTACTCGATGATGCAATAAGCGCTACATCTTCGGCCTCCCAGCCGCTGCGCAAAATAGATGCATTGATTGAATCCCATGCGCCTGGTTTTGGCGTTTCGGTTTTTGGTTCATCAATTGTATCGCGAATCAAGGCCAATGATAATAATCGCGCCCACTCAATATTATAATGCTTTAAATATTCAGCACGTTCAGCACCACCAATTAAATAATAGAGATAGGACTGAGCTGAATTATGGAAGGGCCATTGCTGTGATTCAACATCGGCAATTTCAGCAACGTCATAACGTCTGCCAGGACAGGCCAATGCTAAGCATTGCTCCAAGCCCTTACCAATATTCGGATGTTCTAAAATTTTATTGCGACGTTCTTCATCTAAGACGCGCAGCCAACAATAGGCAAAGTCCATAACATAACCGTCATAGGCAACGCCTTCGGTAAAACCACGACCCAATGCTTCTAAGGTTGCCGTTACATGAATCTCGGCCCAAGTATGCAATTCTTCAATACGCGGATGATTAATGCATGAAGCTGCTAAGGCCGCACCTAATGTCCCAATAACCGGGATATTATGTAGCAGCATAGCTTCTTTACCGACCAAATCGCGCGACAATAAATCCTCAGTATTGTCAAAAAATCTATTATGTAATTCAAGTCCGGTCAGCGCTTCATCGACCAATTGCTTGCAAGCTTTGTGCAATTCTTTTTTGCAATCTTCACTTAACCATGACCAATGGGTTAAAGCGTACCACATCAGACGACCACTATGCCCCACCCCAAGATCAGGTTTATCATATTGGCGGAATTGCGACCACGAGCCCATAGCTGCTAAATCTTGCTCAGCCAAGGCACGCCAATCGGCATTGTCACACCATTCACCTGCCCAAGCCAAAGCAGCGACGCGGTTTTCAAGCGCAAAGACAAACCAAATCGGCCATGGGTATCCATCAAATTCACCCAAAGTGCCGTGAAAAAATGCCATATCAGTGGCTGGCAGTTTCACTGCCATGCGTCGCCGAATGCGATAGTAGTCGACATGTAAATGTGTTTGGCGTGCTTGGTATGCTGCCTGTGATTTAAAATGCGCCTCAATGGCAGCTTTATCAATCATTCCCACCTCGATGTTCAGGTTTTGAACGCCTTGGTGTAGGAAAAGGACTAGAAAATCAACAAGCCATCGGCAATTGTATCGGTCAATTAATCCGTTGAATTAGACCGTATAGCCCTGAGCCAGCAAACTGCGTCGAATATTAGGCACCAAGCGTGCTGCATTCCAATAATAGATATAATTCAGCACTTCATTGGATAAGCCCAAGCCATGGATATTCCATTTGGTCTCAGGCTCGCCAAAGAAAGGAACCAAATGTTTCTTTTTGGTCTCTAATATGGCATAGGTGAATGCATAGCGTTCTGGCGTTGAATATAATGGGTTACCATCGGTACCGTAGAGAATACGCTCTTTATATTTAATAATAAAATTGCGTAATTTATCGTAAGTCAGATCTGGGTTTTCCCACCAATGAAAGACCGCACTTAAATCGACATGTAAATTAGGATAGGCATCGAAGTAGGTCGATAAAACATCCAAGCCCTCATCCTTGGTCATCAACCAAAAGCCATGGGCCATAATAAAATTAATGCTTGGGTATTTGCGAATGACCTTTTCAGCATCG
>JANQLF010000282.1 GCA_028280785.1 Planctomycetota bacterium | reverse complement strand
CAAATTTGAGCTGCTTCGCTTGTGGCCAAGTCTAATAAGTCGATTGGTACATCACCGATTTGACCAATCCAACCGAATTCATTTTGTCGTAAATGACTGGTTTTTTGTGCGCAACTCGCATAAGCATCCTGATTACGACCGGCACAGGTCTGAACCTGCCAGTCGCTGATGAAGACCTCTTGATAACGTCTCGCACTGAGCATCGCAGTACGCTCTTGGGGGATAAGTCTGGCACAAGGGCAAGCATGTGCACCGCGCATGCGTCATTGTGATCCAAAATCACGCACTTGCAGGAATTGCGTGATTACTATCATACCGAGCCCGACAAAAGACAGGTAAAGACGTATGGCAGTGCTGGAGGAACCAATGGCGGATAAGGCCTTATTTGAAATAACGGAAGACCACTTGGAAACAGGTTTACGTGGTGTTCCGGTTGGCTACTGCACTACCAGTAAAGTCGATCCAGAATTAGGCTTACATTACATTGGCCGACCTATTGCCGAACTCGCTGAGAAAGATCCTGAAGAAGTTATTTTCCTCCTCCTCGACAAGCGCTTCCCAGATGAAGAAGAGCTACGTCGCTTTAAAAAAGAATTATTGGCCAACGCTGGTGTTGAGAAGGCGGTCTTCGACTCGTTGAAAGCACTGCCTAGAGATGGTCACCCAATGAAGTGGTTTTTGCATGCGATCAATGCATTAGGCATGGTCGAAGGTGCAGATGACTACAGCAAAGATGCCCTGCGTTTGATCGCCAAAGTAACGACAGTTACCGCAGCTATTTTCCGTATTCGTGAAGGCTGGGGCGAACCAATTGAACCTGATCCGGAACTCGGCTATATCGAAAACTTCGTACATATGCTGGGGGTGCCTGGATTGGACGAAGAGGGTACGAAAAAATTAACCCACTTAATGCGCGTCTTTGACGTTTTGCATTTTGATCATGGTGGCGGTAATTTATCGGCTTTTACCGGTAAAGCGGTCGCTTCTGGTTTGGCTGACATGTACGAGAGTATTGTTGGCGCGATGTGTTCTCTTGCCGGCCCACGTCACGGTAAAGCGAATCAAGAGTGTTTAAAATTTGTTGAAGAATGTGTGGAAAAAGTTGGCGGCGAAGTCAGTGAAGAAGCGGTTGAAAAAATGGTCCGTGAGCGTCTCGCCAATAAAGAATTAATTTTCGGTTTTGGTCATGCTGTTTTGCGCGTGGAAGATCCACGCGCGACTGTGTTTTGTGCCTTAGGCGATGAAATATGTGCCGACGATCAAAACTTTAAAATGGTTCAAACCCTGCGCAGTGTTGTGCCAGGGATTTTAAAAGAAAATCCAAAAATATCCTCACCGTATCCTAACGTGGACCTCGGTTCAGGAACCTTACTGCATGCCTGCGGCTTAGATAATCCGGATTACTACACCGTATTATTCGGAATGAGTCGTTTGGTTGGCATTGCCATTCAAATTTTATACGAGCGTAATTTAGCACGCGGTGGTAAAGGCCTGCCAATTATTCGTCCTAAGTATTTGTTTAACGAAACAGGCAGCGCAGCTCAATAAAAGGAACTCTTTTTTAGAGAAGGAAGCGCCCCATGGGAAAACCGACCGGTTTCATGGAGTTCGAACGACAAGCACCACAATTGTTGCCAGTTGAAGAACGTCTTAAGCATCACGAAGAGCATTACGAAAAGTTTACTGAAGATAAAATAAAAACCCAAGCCAGTCGTTGCATGGATTGTGGTGTACCGTTTTGTATGAGCGGATGCCCATTGGGTAATTTAATTCCTGAGTGGAATGATCTCGTATTCCGTGGTCGCTGGGAAGATGCCGTTAAGGCATTACATGCGACTAATAACTTTCCGGAATTTACCGGCCGTGTATGCCCAGCGCCATGTGAAAATTCATGTGTGCTCGGCATTACTGATCCACCAGTAACCATTAAATTACACGAGCAATCGATTGTTGATTACGCTTTTGATCAAGGCTGGATTAAACCAGAAGAACCAGTGAAGCGCACTGGAAAAACCGTTGGTGTTATTGGCGGCGGTCCTGCCGGTCTCGCTTGCGCGCAACAATTAAATCGCGCTGGTCATACGGTCACGGTTTATGAAAAACATGACCGCGCTGGTGGCCTGGTCATGTATGGCATCCCACATTACAAATTACGCAAAGAAAAAGTGCAACGTCGTATTGATTTGCTTACCGAAGAAGGTGTGCAATTCGAGTACGGCGCTGAAATTGGTAAGACCCATCAATTTGCTGATATAAAAGCAAAGCACGACGCCGTCGTTATTTCAACTGGTGCTGAAAACCCACGTGATCTGCCGGTTGAAGGCCGTGATCTCGATGGCATTCACTTTGCGATGGAATTCTTGCCACAAAGCAATCGCCGTAATTGGGGCGATGAAGATCCAGCAGCATTACACCCAGATAACAAAGTTATTTTTGCCGAAGGTAAAAAAGTTATCGTCATTGGTGGTGGTGATACGGGCTCTGACTGCATCGGTACATCATTACGTCAAGGTGCTGAAAGCGTTATTAATTTCGAATTATTAGGTGAGCCACCAGCAGAGCGCACGGATGCAAATCCTTGGCCACAATACGCACGTATTAAACGTATTTCTTCATCAGTTGAAGAAATGCTCGATGAGGGCGGTAATGTCGAATATTCAATCGGCACTAAAAAATTCATCGGCGAAAATGGTAAAGTCACAGGTCTGGTTACCATGAATCTCGATTGGTCTAACGGTCGCCCTGAAGAAATTCCAGGTACAGAAAAAACCTGGGAATGCGATTTGGTCTTATTCGCGATGGGTTTCTTAGGTCCACGAGGTGGCTTACTCGAACAAGTCGGCTGTGATCTCGATCAACGCAGCAATATTCAATGCGATCCAGAAACTCGGATGAGTAGCGTCGACGGTGTCTTCGCCGCCGGTGACTGCCGTCGCGGACAAAGCTTAGTGGTTTGGGCAATTTCTGAAGGTCGTGAAGTTGCGCACTGCGTCGATAAATACTTAATGGGCAAAACTCAATTACCGAGCGTACGTATTGAGCAGTTTGCTTACTAGTTTTTAGCCTCTTGCCGCTAGCTACTAGCCGCTGGCCTCTAGTCACTAGAATTTTATTTCGCCCGGTCAATTTTTGGCCGGGTGTTTTTATGTGTTTGGACGATCAAAGTTAGTCTTGTGGCAAGTACTGAAAAGACGAATGAGCCAGTGGTATCAATATGCGTGTAATAATTCTGGCTAGAGTAGTCAGAGAGATTACTCTAAGAATTAATATGAATATTAACTCGTAATGGAGAGATGTCACTTGATAACTGACCTTAAATTCGAATCCAATTTTTTATTTTCAAGACTTTTTATCAGTACTACAGGATTGTTAATTGTTCTCTTTTTAAATAGCTGTGCTCGATCACCTGAGTCACAGGTTGGTCATCCCGAATTGGAGTTCTTCAATTCTTTATCGGGAGTTCTTAAAATAGAGTTAACGGAGCCCCCTGTAAAAATAGGAGACCTTGAAAATGAGAGAGCGAAGCCTGGTGCTAAGGTTAAGACTCTTCGATTTAAAGTGAGTATTTATCAAGAAAAAATAGAAAAGTTTCGTGATTTGACTGAAGAAGAATATAATTCGATTGCGTATAATGATTCAATGATAGTGCTTCGTAGTGGGCATAAACCAATCGAGTATAAGGCGTCAAATGGGAAATTTTTTACAGTTAGAGATCTCATTAATGCAGTGGAAATGACAGAACGAAAATCCAGAGGTAAGTCATCCTGGATGGGTGGTGTAAATATTCATCATGTGTTTTTTGAAGGTTTGTCGTTTGACGAGCGTGATGGATCTTGGTGGATAAACTGGGGCTCATAGGATGTCACCCCGAAAGATAATGTATTAATTTGGTTAACATTTTCCCAACGTAGTTGATGTTTTCGATGAGTGATTTGTTTTGGTGGATGTTGAGATCGCTCATAATTAATAGTTGTGCTTTGATTTCATCGTTGGAAGCGCGAGCAGTGCGTAAGAATTTTGCGCATTGTTTGTCGTAACCCGAACCGAGTCCTTCGGCAATATTTGAAACCACTGAGATGGCCGCGCGTTTTATTTGATTGGATAAATCTCCGAATCCAATTCCGGCATCGCAGATTTTTGCGATTGCTTTTAGGTTGTTGCGGGCTTCATTGAAGACACGTAGGTCAGTGAGTTGTGTCATGTTATTCTCCTTATGGAGCCCTGTGTTCGATCGCGCGCAGGAGTCAGGCCCGAGCAAAGCGAGCCGAAGGGGAGGCTTGAGTATGAGCACGTTCGATAAACTGGGCGTAACAAGGAGAATAGAGTTAGATGTAGAAAACAGAGTCTGCTCAATGCAGCCAATAATGCGGGATTGCAAGGCAAGCCCGTTATTTTATGCGGGCAGGATGCCCGCGGTCCCAGGGACGCTTCAATTTAATTCGGTCACTTATTGTAAAATGAAATATTTGCTAGTGGCTAGTGGCTAGTGGCTAGTGGCTAGTGGCTAGTGGCTAGTGGCTAGTGGCTAGAAAATTTAATTAGGGCCGAGCTGGAGCTCGGCATTCCCAGGGAAATAAAAAACCCGGCCAATCTCTGACCGGGTTTTTCTAATAACCAATAACTAAAAACTATAATTAGTTAGACGCTTCAGAAGCTTTTGCGTCGAGTGCCGCAATATATTCCTTCTGCGCTTCATAATCTTCATTTGTAATACCTGCACGGCTTTGAATAACTCGCCATGCACGACGACGTTCAACGCAGAAAATCACCATTTGACGTGAAAGCATATGATGAACAGGAGTGCCATCATCTTTGTACTCGGTCGCGTATACACCATTTTTCGGAATAAACGCACGGTGATCTTTCACTAAGTGGTAACGATGAATAACATCATTCATGGTGACGCGTTTGAGGACGTCATCCAAGAATTCCATGCCATCAATATTACCGTCCTTGATGATTTTGTGATGTTGACGGAAGCGTGCTTCGGTGAATGCCCAATGTGCAACGGTGAAATTAAATTTCTCTTTGCTGCCTGGGATTTTCTTCGCGATCCAGTCTTTCTTCGACTGTGAGTTGCCTTTAACGCTATAGGCTTCTGCGTAAGACTCGCCAAGTTCTGGATTGTAAACCCACTCAGGCACACAACGGCTGTCGCGAGCGAACTGCGCTTGGCGTTGTGATGCAAAGTCAGGTACACCATGTTCTGGTTGGCAGGTGGTGAAGCACTGAATAAAGCAGGTACCGCGGTAGCACAAGGCGTCGATCATGGCTTTGTACATATTCGCTGAGTTAGCCATAGATACTTGGGCTAAATAAGGTGATCCGTGACCGCCAAGGAATGATTCAACGGCTGATTTCATTTCAGACATTTTACCTTCAGTAGCAGGGCCAGCTTGGTTCATGTCAAAGCCACCAGTCATAACCGATGAGTCAGAGTTCTGACCACCGGTGTTCGAATAGACTTGGGTGTTAAGCATTAACATTTTGACGTTCGGACGATTTTGTAGCACTACCTTGGAAACGTTTTGGAAACCAATGTCACCCATGCCACCGTCACCGCCAACAACCCAAACCTTTGGCATTTCATTAATTTCATCATCAGTCATGAAGTTATCATTAAAGTGCGTGAAATCGAAGTAGTCTTGCTCTTCGTAGCCTTCGCTGAATTCATCTAAGATGTAATCAGCTAAACGTTCTGGAATTACTGAACGGCGGCCGTGATTCTGAGTAAAGCTTTCACCAATTAACCAACCGATGGTTGCACCATCTTGGAATAATGAGTTCATCCATGGATATGGATGTGGGTTATTCGGTGGGGTAGAACCAAATACCGTATTACAGCCAGTGTGCGCAGCCATGGCCATCGCAC
>JANQLF010000240.1 GCA_028280785.1 Planctomycetota bacterium | reverse complement strand
TTTATAGAAATTAATTTTACTCTTCTTTGAGGATGCCGAGGACACGCTTAATTTCGCGTTTCATCATTACTTTGCCGTCTGGTCCTAAGACATATTGTTTGGGATCAGCGCCGTAGGGGCCAAAGAAGGTTTTACTTGGATCTTTAGCGTGTTCTTGCTCGCATAAACTGAATAAATCGATAACTGGTACGGCATGTTTTGCTGCGGCTACTTTAATCATATCTGCAAGTTCTTTACAACGTTCGTAAGTTGGACCTTTTTTGCCTAAGGCTTTGACGCCGGATTCGTTAAACCACATAGGGGTGAACACAAAAACAGGAAAATCTTTTTTGGCCAAAACTTCCATCATACTATCGAGGTTAGCCTGCGCTTTTGCCGGTTGATATTGTAGGTGAATACATAACCGGTAGAGCATTTGTATAAAACCAACTGTGGGTTTTTGTGCCATAAAACGATCGTCTTCAAAGGCTTTGCTGTCGAGGTCGCCAATCGCAATGTGAATGTAATCAGGGCCTTTGACACCTGGATTAAAGAATCCCTTTGGTGCTTCCTTGGGGCCTGCAGCGCGAATTTCTGGTTCCAGCTCTTTTTCAACACTACTTTGCCAGACCGAAATAGCAGAAGCGAGTACAATTTTTTCATCCCATCTGAGGGCACGTTTAATCCCTGACTTGCTCATGCCTATAGATGACATGACACTGGAGGAGAGTAGTTCTACGCCTTTCTTGTCCCACTTGCCGCCTTTCTTGCTTATTTGTAGACGACCTTTCTTTTTAGGGGGATTGTTTTTAACCCAATCTACAGCTTTGCTACGAACCTTACATAAGCCAGTTTTGTGTTCAGCGGCAAACGCGGTAATCATCGTTGCTAATTCATCAATGGCAGCTTGATGTTCAGCTTCTAAATCTTCGCCAGCTAAGCCTGGTGTTGCTACCGCAACGGCGATTCCAGCATCTTTGAGCGTTTTAACGGCTTTTGAAAGTGATTCTTTTAATGCCTCGATGTCATATTCGTTGAGCGTTAACTTTTTTGGATCACAGATATCATTGATGCCAAATGATAAAACAACCGCAGTTGGTTTTTTCTTCAGTACGTTTTTCTCAAGGTCGTTGTTGATGTCGGCTAGTAGTCCACCTTTAACACTTTTGCTCGACCATTTGATTTTTCGCTTTTTTAAATCCTCAGCGAGTTCTTTTTTAGCGGCGTCAGCCAAGCTCGTAAAAAGGCCATCATCATAAATAAAAACGTGATCACCGTCTTTAACTTGTACGGCGCTACACAGAACGCCGAGGGGTGCTAGGAGGCAAAAAAATGTGATGAGGAGCTTCATTTCTCGATTCCGTAAGGGAAAAATTTGAAGAAATGATCCTAGCAGCTAATGGCAAAGGTTGCTTCACATATTCTATGTATGTACGGCGACTATGTACACGGATTCATTACTAAGGGATCGGCTCAAGCGTTTGAATGCACTGTACTTAGAGTATTCACTCAAGTTCGAGGGCGGCACTGATGAAATAGTGATCACTTGGGTAAAAACCGTCTTGATTGTCTTTTATAATTTCAGCGGCGACTGTTTGCACCTTACCACGCGTAAATACCCAATCCATTTTTCCAATGTCAGATGTGAAGCTTGAGCCCTCAAAACTATGGAAAGTAAATCCCGGTTCATTTGATCCATGGATTTTTTGATAGCTGTCTTCCCAGCCACCATTGGTGAAATTTATAATGGCCTGATTGGTCTTGTCACAATTCATATCACCGGTGAGGATTTGCGGATAATGGTCGTCGTAGGCAAGGCTGTCATCAACAATGACTTGTGCTTGTTGTTCACGAGCCGTCTGTCCTCTATGATCGAGGTGAGTGTTAATAATACGAAATTCTTTGCCACTTTTGTTGTCAATTAAACGAATCCAATTCGCCAAGCGAATACATCTACTATCCCAAGATTGCGAACTGGGGACATGTGGCGTGGTGGAAAGCCAATAGCCAGCAGAACAAACATATTCAAATGCATCGCCTTTGTAGAAAATACAGTTCATTGGTCGATTGCCATTTGCTTCGTCAGGTATTCCATAGCATTTGAATGCTGAAAACGCCTTGCGCATATCGGCAAACTGATCTTCCCACATTTCTTGAAAACAAATGATATCTGGATTACGAGATTTGATGACGTTGATGCAATATTCGCGACGATGAATCCAATCATTGTCACCGTCATTGGCACCAGAACAGCGAATGTTGCATGTTAAGATGATCATGCCTAAATTATTTAATCGTGCACGTCAAAGTACAGGGTCGGTTCGCGGTTTGAGCTCGATATCCCAGTTCAATGTATTCGTTAAGAGTGCGTGCATGCGTTCAAATTGCCAGGCTTCAAAGGGGATTTGACCCGGTTGATAACAGGCTCCATTATCGAGGGCCCAGCGACCGGCCATGATTTCGTCAAAAATATCAGCGAGTTCATCATTATGCACTGCCAAATTGACAGTCTTCATAACAAAACCATGTGCATCTATTTCCAATTCATTGGTGAGATCCATATCGAACTCACAGTTGCCATCACGGTCAGTTTCAATGGTGTCGATGCAACGACCGAGATGCAAAATGCGAATTGTCGCCGGAACACCTTTCTGTGAAAGGGTGTCTATGATTCGTGTTTTAATGTGTGGACGTAAAGTGCTCGGTTCCTGATAATTAGGAACTTCGTGATAGAATGGATTGGTGAAGGCCACTTGTTTGAGCGTTTGGTATTCAGTGTGCACTTCGTCTTTGCATAGAGAACAGTAGTGCATGATGTCGGCGAATTCTTTTTTCTCGGGTGTGTCTTTGCCATACACTTTAACTACGTACCAGTTTCTCTCTGTGCTAGCTGCAATGTGGAAAGTATGCTGAATATGTTTGTGTTTTTTGTCACTGACGTCAAGTAATTCTGCAATCTGGCCATTTTTGTATAAAACAATCCAGGAAATATATTCATCTGGCTTAGGATCGGCATAGGCATCAACATGTAATTCATGATCACTGTTCTGATCGAGTGAAGACCCCGGCAATTTCCCTTCGTCGGCAGTAACAAAGAGTAAGGGGCCGGAAGTACAAAAGGTGTTGCCTGCTTTAATACCTGTTAATAAAGCATCGCGATCAAAAGATTGTTTATGTATTTGTGTATATTGGCGTAAGTGGCCAATGTGGTGATGACTTCTTAAATTACCATCAGTTTCTGCGGTTGCAGCTACTTTATATCCGCGATTGAGGATGTTGAACCATAAATTTTGATAGAAAATCTGCTCAGGGTCGTAACCCATCACGGCTAAAGAGTCGTAGAGTTTGCCGGCGAATAGACCGAATATAAAATCGACTGTGATATTGGTGGTTATTATACGTTGATCTTTATCGTCGAGCCACCAGCTACATGGATGCGGTGCTGCATTCACGCCACCACGATTTTTCCATCGAAGAATTTTATTTACCGGCCATTCTTGGGTATAGGGGGCGATGCTGCGTGGATGTTCAAGGTCTTCCCGACAATGACGTTCTGCTTCAAAATATTTACTGTCATGCATATCATCATACACAGCGCGCGGATCGTCTAAGGGTGGCAGGTACCACCAACAAATATGACCAAAACGTGTTTTGGGATATTCTGCGCCAAAATAGAGTTGTGCGTGTTCAGTACTGTGCTCGCGGAAATATTCCTCTAAAGCTTCGCCATCATGAGCGCGATAGCTGTGCTCCTCACAGTGCCAGCCTTGGCACAGTAATGTTGAATCGAGGGCGCGCGCTTCCATAAAGCGTGTAATTTCGTGAATACGTTGTGGATTATTAATGTGATTATGGACATCACAGCAGAACCAACCAAGTGCACGCAAATCGACATAGAGTTCTAATTCAAACGTAAAATGTTGTTGTTCGTGATCATCATTGACAACGAAATTGGTGTTAAGCCAATGATAACGTGAAGCCTGATGTGCTTGTAGCGTATACGATCCCGCTTCAAGCTGTATTTCTTCGCGCCCAGTACTTGGAAATCCAGGCATTTCATAAGTGCTGAAATCTTTCACACAGTGTTCGTTGGCATCGCTAATGTGCATCCAGCAAGGAACAATATGACCAGTACCTTTATCGATAATCGAGATAGTAATGGTTTTACAGCTATTATCAGTGGCAATACTCATGTTATTTCTCGCCTAATATCTCAACGCTCCATGTTTCGGTAGCGCTTATGGATGCTTTGGGTTTAACTTTCACACAGGGCCCATGAAATTCATATTCAACTATACCAGACAGTCTGGCTATTTCATAATCAGCCTGTTCTTTATGCGGCGTTCCGTCAGGAGTGAAGCTTAATGATATACGCCAGCGAACACCATTACGTGTGACGAAGCACTCATTGGCATTGCTATGGTAGTATAATTTCCCTGGCCGGTGATCATTGTACTTGATGCGTTTATAAGGTTTACCTTTAATTACATCAT
Source organism: Planctomycetota bacterium (assembly GCA_028280785.1). Lineage (GTDB taxonomy): Bacteria > Planctomycetota > UBA11346 > UBA11346 > UBA11346 > JANQLF01. Next base: position 5,528 of record JANQLF010000240.1, on the reverse strand, counting down.
CTTTCATAAGAGCTGAGGACACGTCGTCTTTGCCTTTAATGTCGTTTGGAAAATGTATACGTGTATCGCGGCGGCAACGGTTCATGAACCATATTCCTGCTGTTTGTTCGGTGTCACTTATATTAGTCAGCGTAATGGTATTGCTAAAACTTTCTTGATTAATTATTTTAATGTCGCGTTTGGCTTGCCAGGAACTGCCGTCACGAATGGTGCTTTGTAGGCTGATGCTTTGTGGGTCTTGTTTTAATATCGTCCATGGGAGCGTGCTGATATTCATTTCGGGCGGCCAAGCTTTTTTCCAGGCTGATTGCGGAGAAAGCCATACTTCATGACCACCGTACATATGATAGCCATAATGGTTTTTACGATTCCAGTTATACAAAAGGGTTTCATCCCAAATGCACATGTTTTGATTATCAGCGATGAGTTTGTAAATACGCCCACCAACGCTTGGACTGACACCGAGGACAAATTTTTCTGTTCGTAGGTCAATATAGGTAATGTTGCTTTCCGCATAAAGAAACGTGCATAACAATAACAGTATGAGTGAGCGCATGGAAACTCCTAGATGCTGTATTCTGCTGATTCCATAGCTTGATACAATTGTGAAAGCTTAAATACCGAAGGAGGTAATTCACCTGGACAGAGGTCTGGATGATCTTTAAGGAATTCGCCATTCCAGATATACTGCATGAGTTTTTGAACGGCCACATTTTCCATGGCGATATAAAATTGGCGATGATCGTGTTCTTTGTGTAATTGAACACGAGCACCAGCAGGGAGTTGTAATTGAGTCTTGCCGGCTTTGACACTTCCCTTTTCAATGAGTTCGCCAGAAGCAGTTTCAAATTGCAGAGTTCCATCGAGCCACTGGCTGGATTCAGCAACACTCAAAGTGTAGTTAGTTTCAACTGCCTTGAATGCATATTCTTTGGGGTGCATGTAAACAGGATTGCTTACCAAGCCATGTTCGATGTTTTCTATATCCGGATTTTGTGGATCATCGTGCTCACCATAAGCACGAATTAATAAATAATGCGGGGTATCTGACCCGTCGATCGTGCATTCGATACGTCCGCCAGCAAAGTTATTAATGGAATCGAGAATCTCGCCATTTTTACCAATGAATTCAACGCGTGACAGGCAATTTTGTCCAGGTACTGGCCAAATATATAATTCAACTGCATGCTTGGCTTGCGCATTTGTTTCGCAGATGCTTCCCATTGGAGTACCATCGACGAATAATTCACAAAATGCACCGGTACTGCTAAAAGAATGTCCCTTACGAGCACAGTCTTTAATTGCGTTAACGTTCATGTCGCCATCAATAGGCATGTGCGATTTAAATGTTTTCTTGTGGTCCATTAATTTTGCTTGGTTGTGACAATTATCAGTTTCGGCAAATCCAGGGACGGTGGCTCCAGTATCTAGGAGGTGAAACCATAAATCATTGTAAGCACGATGAATCGCATTGTAACCCATATGGGCATAGCCATCGAGATAACCATCTGCAAATAAATGCATGCCGCATTCTGCTGCAATATTGGTGATGAATTCATCGTCTTGGTACCACCAAGAAGTGGGATGGGCCCAAACAGCAAGTGCACCTTTGGCACGCTGTGCGGCAACAATTTCTAAATAACAACGGCGACGATGCGGTAATCCAGTGATTTGATTAATTTCGCAGTGTGGATCTTGGTCATAATAATGTATGTGCCGATCTTGTGAATAATCATGCCAGGCTGGAAAATCATAATCCCAACCAAACCACCAAATATGACCATAGCGTTGTTTGGGTGTTTCGTTGTCGAGATAAAAATGGGTATGGCCACAACCGCGGTGATTTAAATCTGCGATCATACCGTGAACATGCTCTTCGTCTTTGACTGTTTGTGGATCAATTTTTCCAGAATAATACAGGTCTCTATCTGGACCTTCATACTGTGCATAATGTGCTCGCGACACCGGTTCCCATGGCGAACCAACACCAATAGCATGAACATTATGTTTTTGACACCAATTTACTAACTGACTATGACATTGATCAAGATCAAGTTCATTACTGCGCATGTGATGCGTATGCGAGACAATAGCTTGCCATTTTTGTATACGCTGTTCATCGCGCGGAAGTGCTTCTTGCTTAATGATCGTGAGGCTCATTTAGATTCCATGTAAGTTGGGTAGTTTAATAACTGGATAATAAATATGATCTTTAGTTTCATTAAATTGAAGTGTGGCAACACCGCTTAGGTCGAAAGAAAAACGACCATAATTGCTGATTGGTATTTGCAGCAAAAAAGTGAGCAGGGTGCCGTGGCTGCCGCCATGGGCAAAGACAACGATGTGTTTTTCACGTGCTTGTTCTTCAATATGATAAGCACCATGGCGCATGGTCACACCATGTTGACGCAGCATTTCTAAAAATGGGGGTCCTATACGTTGAAACATATCAAGCGTGCCTTCGCCTAGTTCAGTTTTCCACATGTCATGTGGGTAGCGTTCGGCGACTTGTTTTTGAATGTCTTCGGCTTTGGTGCTGGGAATATTTTCTAAACTACGATCCGGCATCCATTCGTGCATAAAATCTAAAATCGTAATATCGATATTATGTGCTTGCATGACTGTTTCTGCTGTTTGTAGGGCTCGACCATAGGGTGAAGAATAAGCGTCGGTAAAATCCCAGTCTTTTAATGCATCACGTGTTGCCTCGGCCTGTTTGTCGCCGCGTTCTGATAAACAACCGCTTACACCGGGTTCTGGTTTAATAAACGGATCACCAGCAATTTCACCATGTCGAATAAGTGTAATTTTCATAGATTAAATTCCAAATTGGAGGTAGCGGCCTTTACGGGGGTACACAGTCATATCAAAGTGATGCCAGTCACCATCGTTGCTGAGTGCAAATGCTTCACCAGTAGCGAGGTCAACGGCGCGTTCGCATGCTTGATCTAAGCGAACCGAGAATTTTTGCTGTATTGCTTCAGTATTGTGACTGTAGGCAATGAAAAATTCTAGATCCTTATATTGCAGCTTATCTTTATAGACACAGCTCTGCTCTGAGCGTACATCAAGGGCTTCGATGCCGAGGTAATGAATAAGACGGCAGATGCTGTGCTCACTCATTGTCATGTTCTGCGTGTAATTAAAATCACCATCAATTGAATTATCAAAATCATCGAATCCAGCAATAATCAGTGAGCCTTGGCCCAATGGTCGTTTGATTAATATGGCTTCACCATTTTCATCGGTGAGTAAAACTTCATCGTTGTCCTGATGAATAATCTGTTTACAGGTGCCCGTTAATGTGCCTCCACCAAAAGCTTGGGGACAGGTAATAGTGCGTTGTTTACTCGCGCCGTAAGCAATGTCATCTATTTCACAGACTTGGCGTAAAAAGGTTTTTTGTACCTTATCCTGACCGATTGCGCAGGTTTCAGGGAATACAAGGAGGTTGAGTCCTTTTTCAACTGATTCGCGCAATAACCAGTACCATGGTTCATCAGAAGGGACATGGAGTGCGCCACCGCCACCAGTGCCTGATTGACCGTGAGCATCACGTGTTGGCATGATAAATAAATCATAGCAAGAAAAATCAAAGCGATGTGATTTATGTAAATAGTCTGCACTTTGATCAAGACGTGCAGCGACTTGGCCAAACGCATGGTAATCATTCCAACTATTGCGTCCCATATAAGCAATGCGCGGATGACGGCGCTCAGCCCCCATTATAGAACGGCGAATATATGCGATGCGCGCAAGGTCTTCACCATAAACATTTAAATCAGGACCAGGGACCGTGTTGTAGCTAGCATTAAAGCGTAGGGATCCGAATAAGGCGTCATCAAATTCTTTATAAGAACCACCAACTTGCCAAGCTTCACCGCCCCAGGTTTCAGCAGCATTGTGTAAGCGGGTTAAATGTTGTTGGAATTTACGCTCTTCATTTAAGTGGCGACGTTTGACGTCATAATAATTGGCACTGATGTCGGCGATGGAACCTAGGCCATGCCCAGGAACATCAGGCGGACATTTTTTAGGAGCATGCTTGCGAATTAAGGAAACGACGTGGTCCATGCCTTGGCCGATTGACCAGGTACGGAAGTCTAAGTAGTAACCCCACGCCTCTTTTTGCTCAACCAAGGGGACTGGCACATCATCGAACGCCTTAAAATTATTTTCGTAAATAGTGTTTATCTCATCAAGGTTGAGGCTGCGTTGTTCACGTAAATACAATACAAATGCTTTTCGTTCATGAGGTGAGTAGTCAAAGAGTGTGGTGTCATTGACGTAGTAGTAGTAACCATAAGGGAAATCAGAATTGCCAAAATCTAATATGAATCGATTCAATGTGGGGTGCTCGGCATAGCGTTTACAGAATGCCTCGACCATATTGAAATAATGTTCTCGATAAAACGGACTCCATATAGAGGGGAAATTACCAGGATTACCATCGCGATCGATCGCCGGTTCTTTCAAGGTCCAGGCAGGAACACCAGCGTCACCAAGTCCGCAACCACGTGTAGTGGCAAACATCCAAAATGCTAAACAGAGTCCTTCTGCTTCGGCAAAAGCGAGCATATCATCGGTTAGGCCCCAGTCATAGACACCCGGTTCTGGCTCGATTTCTTCCCAGGGTACATTCATGCGAAAATATTGACAGCCGCGCTTTTTTAATTCACGAATAAAGTGTTTTTGTTCAGCACTTTGGTAATTTTGTCGATAACCAAGATGTGATGAAGCCCCAAAGCCAATTGGATTTTCCGACGCATTTTGTGAAACTACATGTTCAGTGCTCTGATGCGTTGTCGTACCGTCTACTTGCAATGAATAATTGTGTAGTCCGGGGCTGCGCTTATCGGTGAGTGCGGTGATTGTTTTGCGCTCGCCTGGTTTTAATTCGATATCATTTGATTCAAATAAGGCTTGTGTGGGGTTACTGTTAAACAGCGCGCAATGATCAATGCGTTTGGTTTCGGTGCTTGGGTTAATTAAAGAAATGGAAATGTCCTGATAATTATTTTCTTTATGGACATTCACCATATGTAATTGAGCGTCGGCCTGCGGTTCACACCAATCACATAATTTAAGCAGCATGTGCTTGATACCGGCCCATTCACGAGTGAGTAATCCTGGATCATAAGTCCAGTCCATTGGGTAAACGCCCAGTGCGACTTCGCGCGGTTCACCGCCACTAAAGCCAATTTGTGCGAGGCGCGCACCAGCGAAGCGATCGCCTTTGCGTTCTATGGCGACAATGCTGCTGTGCATCCATTCATTTTGTGCACAAACAAATAAATTATGCGTTACATCTTCAGGGAAGCCAGTAATGCGCAGTGCCGTGCATTCTTTACCAAGCATTTGGTCGAGATCGGGAATCTCACCAAATATTTCCTTACCTTTTTCGGTAAGTCCTTTGATGATGACTGGCTCTTGATAACGCGTGCAGTGCATATCAAAGCTCTGCATATTGCGGATTGGATACCAAGAATCGATATGTGGCTGATCACCTAAAAACAATAAAGACATGC
>JANQLF010000229.1 GCA_028280785.1 Planctomycetota bacterium | reverse complement strand
AGCATGGGCTGTTTGTGGAATCAGGGCACAGAGGAGAAGAAGTAAGCTTACGAGTGTCTGTTTCATGGAACTGCTTTCTGTTGTTTGGAGGCTTAGAATATACCACCAATGGAAAAGTGAAATTGCGATCTGTCCTCGTCGTCCTTGTCGTCGAGTCGCCACGCAAAGTCTAAAGCGATAGGGAATTGCATAGGAAAACGGATACCAAAACCGGCGGCACTGCGCAGATCACTCAGATCCATCGATTCATCTTCTGCCCACACATAACCGAGGTCATAGAAGAGAATGCCCTGCAAACCCATCTGCACACCTTGGAGTGGATGGATGAGTTCTACGGTGCTTTGCCAATAGGTGGTACCTTTTACACGCGTTTCAAAGCCATTGATATTGGTCTCGCGCGGGCCGAGGTCACCAGAGTCATAGCCACGGTGACGCGGTGCCGGACCACCACCGGAATAACGAGAATAAAACGGAATGGAGTCGTCATCATCCAAAGCACGTAGCCAACGATTTTCTTGGCCTACGTGAATGCGGGTCGTGCCACCGAGTGGTGAATGGGCAACTGGGAAAAACGCGTCTGCATTAATTGATAATTCCCAATATTCATCACTCGCTGATAAAAATCCGCCAGTTAACGTTTCACGTGCATCAACTTTCCAGCCACGATTCGGTTGCATCGGAAAATCTAATTTAGATAAGCGTTGACGGAAAATGATAGAATTTAATTCAAAGGTATCGCCATCAGAAGCAATTGCATCGTTTGGTGCATCAGCGTCGACATCGCTTATTTCACGATTGGAATAGGCATAACCAACTGATAATAATAAATCATTATCAAAAAAGCGACGACCGAAGGTAATACCGGTATCAATACGGTCCTCATCCCAATCATTACTGGATAAAGAAGTGTCAGCTTTAGTAACAAATGTTGATAAAGAGTAAGGAGAATCAAATACGTGTGGATTCGACCACGAAAGATTAAAATTCGATTGTTGTTCAGAAAATGCAACCGACGAACGTAGGGTTTGCCCACCACCGCGTGGACGTCCCTTGAATAAACCGAGTAAGTCAAAATTACGTTCGGCGTAAGACAATTGGAAAATAAAGTTTTCAACACTGCTAAATGCGGCATTAGCGCGAATTTCACCGGTACCAATTTCTTCTAAACGTACGCGCAAATCGACTTCGTCAGGTCGGGTTGGATCATAGAATTTATCAATGCGTAGCGGATTTGGTGGTGCAATATTAAATAAGCCAACCTTTTTCAATTGGCGAATAGATTCCTGCATCTTGTCTTCGTTATACAAATCACCGGGATAACTGCGTAAGGCCCGGCGAATAACAGCATCTTTGGTGACGCGGTTGCCATCAATATCAACGCGCCCAATATTATATTGTTTACCCTCAACAACGTGCAGCGTCAGATGAACGAGGTTTTTATCAATGCCTTTTTCAGGATCAGCCAACTCGACACGCATATCTCGACGAATAACTGAGCGCGGATAACCTTGATTGCGAATAATTAATTGTGCTTCTTTAATGCCAGCAGTGATTTCTTTATTATCAAAAACATCACCGATGTTCATATCGAAGGCTTCTAATAATTCAGCTTCGGTTGCTAGTGTATTGCCAACAAACGAAACGCTGCCTAAATAAAATCGTTCACCAGCTTCGACATCAACGGTGAGGACAACGCGGTTGTTTAAAATATTATCCGGTACAACGCTAGGTCCGTGGCGGCGACGTGGATCTGATCCGCGTAGACCATCATAAAAATCGACGGTGATCGGTGCAACGGAGGCATTTAAATAACCGCGATCACGAATGTAATTGGCAATAGTGCGGCGGTCCCAGCGCAGCATTTGTTTTTGAAATGCCGATGGTCCAAACACTTTACTCGGTTTATTAATGATGCGTTGATTAATAAAATATTCGTAAACGCCTTCCGGTAATCCATTATAATGTACTTGATCAACTTTTACTTTTTTACCTAAATCAATATTAAAGGTAACATCAACAAAACCGGTTAACGAATCGATGACTTGGGTGACTTCAATTTTTGCTTTAGCGAAACGCTCTTTACGAAAGTGTTCGACTAATGCGCGGCGATCGGCTTCGATCATGAACGGATTTAAATAACCACCTTCACGGGTTTTGATTTTACGTGGTAGGTCGCTGCGGTCCCAATAGCCAACGCCCTTGTAGGTGATCGAACCAACGTAGGGAAGCTCTTTGACGTGGATGATAATTTTTATCTTATTGCCAGGGAGAATTTCGTGGCGCGTTTCGAGAAAGACAAACTGGTCCATTTTGGTGATGGCCCGTTCGTCTTCACGAAGATGTTCAAGGTTGAACGGCAAGCCCTTGGTGGTGCGGAGTTGCAGGCGAATCAGGTCGGCGTCAATGTGTTCGGTACCGACAATTTCGACCTCAGAGACGATCACCTCGCGCTGCTCTTCGGCATAGATTGCCGTCGTAGCCAGCGTCAGCGCAGCTGCACTTAATCCTGTTGTATACAGTCGATGCACCGAATCTCCACGAAGGCCGGAATGATAGGTCGAGCAGCCTCCGCACAAGCAAGGCTAGGGCTTGAGTCTGGGCCTGATCTAGGAGCATAGACGTATGTCAGAACCGCTCTTACAGGTACGCAATCTGCGCAAACTCTTCCCGATTCGACGTGGTGTTTTCGGCAAAACAGTGGGCCATGTTCACGCCGTCGACGGGGTCAGTTTGGATGTCGGACGCCAGCGTAGCCTTGGGCTGGTCGGCGAGTCAGGTTGCGGCAAAACGACCGTAGCACGGTCAATATTGCGTCTTATTGAACCAACAAGCGGTGAAATCGTCTTTGATGGCGAAGACGTGATGGCCATGTCGAAGTCAGGCCTGCGCCGCAAACGACGCGAAATGCAGATGATTTTCCAGGATCCCTATGGCTCCTTGAACCCACGTTTGACCATCGGTGATATGCTGGTCGAACCGATGTTGGTGCATGAGATTGCCGATAAGGCCGGTGCTCAAGATATAGCCGTGGCACTGCTCGAGCGGGTGGGTCTCGAATCTGAACATATGCAGTCCTATCCGCATCAATTCAGCGGTGGTCAGCGGCAGCGCATTGGCATCGCCCGTTCGCTGGCGCTCAATCCCAAGCTCATCGTTTGCGACGAGCCGGTTTCGGCCCTCGATGTCTCGGTCCAAGCCCAGGTGCTCAACCTGCTGATGGATTTGCAAGAAGAGCGTGGCATGGCCTATCTGTTTATCGCCCATGACCTGAGTGTGGTTGCCCATTTTTGCCACGACATCGCCGTGATGTATTTGGGTGAGATTGTTGAGATGGGCAGTGTTGAAGCGGTTTATAAAAATCCGCTGCACCCGTATACCCAAGCTTTGTTGTCGGCAATTCCGCCTGACGAGCCAGGCGAAGAAAAACATCGCATTATTTTAGAAGGCGATCCACCAAGCCCAATGGACCCAAGCAGCGCTGCGCGTTTTGTACAACGCTTCCCAACCCATGCCGCAGCATTTACCGACGGTGAGATTGAATTACGCGAAGTCAGTGCCGACCATTTTGTGCGTTGCGCACATTTGGATGTATTAAAAGAATTAGCAGCAAAAGGTGAAGCTGCTTGGCAGCATGCTTAATTAATTTATGAGTGAAACAATTCACTGGTACGCGTGGAATAATGAAGCGCGCAAACGCGCCTTTGAACAACAACAATTAATCATGGTATTTTGTGGCCAGGAATTAGATCATTGGTCACAGCGCTGGCTACGTGAAATTGAATCACATGCCGAATTATGTGAATCAATTAATCAAGTATGCGTGCCGGTTAAAATGCGTGTTGAAGAAGACATCGAATTGGCCGCACGCGCTCAAGAAGTTTTAGCGGTCACCAGCAACTCGCAGGGATTTCCGGTAATTATTTGGTTAACACCGAATGGTAATCCGATTGGTGCCACACCGTATCGTCCAATTCTAGATGGCGAACAAATGCGCGGCTTAGCGCCGATGTTTATTGAAATCATTGAAGCTTGGCACGAACATCACAGTGCCGTTGAAGCAGATGTTGAACAAATGCGCGAAGCCTGGCGCATGTCAGCGGGATTAATCGATGCCCAATCGGATATAAACATTGATCGTTTAGCTGATGCCTGCGAAGCACATATTATGAGCCAAGCCGATAGTTTAGAGGGTGGCTTTGGTTCAGCACCGCGTGCACTCCCTTATTATTTATTGGCATTTTTATTAAAACGCATGCGTAGCGAACAGGCAGCGCCAAGCCTTAAAGAGCATGTGATTAAAACCATCAATGCATTAATTGCCGGTGGTGTTCATGATCACTTACATGGTGGGTTTTTTCGCGCCGCAACCGATGCCTCGTGGAATATTCCTTTTTTCGAAAAACGTGCCATCGACCAAATTCAAATGGTTTCGATGTTACTTGAAGCTGCTGCATTATGTGAGCAGGACGTCTACACGACGATCGCTGAGGAAACATTGGCATTTATCGAATCGCATCTGCATGCCGATAACGATGTCTGTGCCTGGGGATTATCGGCTGAATCCATAGGGGTGAATAAACAATTGATTAATGGTGCTGCCTATCTGTGGTCATATCAGGGCATCGAAGAGGTGATTGGTAAAGACGGTGCGGCTATTATTAATAAACGTTTTTTATCAGACCAACGCTGTTTTATTGATGATGACTTTGCGGTGCTGGCAATTCGTGATGAATTAAATGTCGGTGAGCGTGAACAATTACCGCAGCTGTGTCAGCGTTTAGCCCACGCACGTCTGGAGCGACCACAAGCCGCACGCGATGAGACCTGTGTCTTATATGTACAAGCGGCGTTATTGCGTCTTTATGCTCAATTAAAAATACAAAATAAATTATCTGTTAATCAGGAATGGGCGGCACAATTACAATTACGTTTATTAGATGCTCATTATCATAATGTTCGCGATCGTGCCGCAGCAGCATTGGCAGTATATGAATGGGATGTAGCCAACGATACCAATAAGCATGCTGCTTGGGTTCATGAACAAGCTGAAATAATTCGTCAACAGTATAAAAAGCATGAGGTTTTGCTCTTAGAAGATGATCCTGTTTTTGCAGACGCAGTCATCGCGGGACCGGACAACGATGATTACCAATCACCAGTCAGTGTAGTTTATCAATTATGGTCGCATGTAGATGATTTTAGCGACGATGCCGAAGCGCTCTTGCGTGCCTATACACCTTTAATTCGTGCAGCACCGCTTGCACACAGCAGTTTGCTCACTGCGTATTTTCATTGTCTTAAAGTCTAGCTGCTTATGATAACTGTATGGTTGTTGACCCAGAACAGTTAGAAGATTTTGTACCAATTAAACGCGGTTACGATAAAAAAGCATTTTATGGTCCGTTGATTACCGCGATGGTCATGTCAGCTTTATTTTTTGGTATAACTGCTGGCTGGCCCTTACATGACGGCATGTCGTGGTGGGGACGCATGTTGTATATAATTGGCGGTTGCGGCATGGTATGGGTCGTGCATTGGTTTGGTGGCGGCACGCTCAAAGGTATTTTAATCATCCCAGTTTATTTTTTGGTGATTTATTGCGGCTTTCTGTTTGCGGGGTCTTCGGTGAGTAGCGCTGGGACCATCGCCTATACCGGGGGGATATTTACGTTTATTTTGTGTATACCCTTTGGAGGAACCCTCGGATGGTTTCTTCAACAAACGCCTTAAGTTTCGAGGGGCTTTGCCCCTCGTGCTCCCCCGCGACGGTTGTCGCTCCTATTTTATTTCACTACGTTCCATAAAATTATTTGCTAGTAGCAAATACCGTCGCTCGGTCGTCGCCTGAACAGGCCAAGAGGGTTAATTTGTTGCAAAAATATTGAGAATTAAAAATAAGAGTGTTGGCAGGGACTAGTCTCTAGATCTAGATCCAGTACTAGTACTAGCAACTAGTCCGAGGCTTCCGCCTCGGCAAACATCCCTGGGAATGCCGAGCTCCAGCTCGGCCCGAAATAGATTATCAGAATGCTGTCTTTGTATTTACGTATAAATTTAGATGCTGTGAACATTCCTGGGACCGCGGATCTCGATGCGGCTCGACCGTACATCCTGTCCGCATGTGTTCGTTAATCTTGCAACAAATGGCAATTAACAAATTAAATATAGTCAGCAGTAACTAGCCACTAGATCTAGATCCAATACTAGTACTAGCATCTAGTCTGAGGAAAGCGCACAGTGTCTGCGCTAGAGAGTCAGTAATACTAGTATAACACTTGTTTTGACACTCCGAATTGATTAATATCTCCTGTGATTTTAATTTTCGAATATTTATTGGAGATGACTTATGGCATTCGGTATAGATGACACTCTTACGGCAGCGAAATCCGCCGTTGTTTTGGGCGATACCCTGATCCAAACTATAAAGAAATACCGAAAGAGTGGGCAGGATCCTGATATCGAACTGCTAATTGAGGAGATTCGAATTGCAGCCCTTCGTCGAATTGATGAAGCAGACCATGAACTTAACCAAATCGAGCGAACCCTCTCCGAAAGAGAGGTAAATCTTGATCGTCCTCTAGTGGATGTAATCAGCGATACAAGTTGGTGGCGACCTTTTGAGAGTTACCGAATGAAGCAGGTCCATAAAAGGTTCGGCGCGCTACAAGACTTGGCCTATAGCTCAATTGACGACATCGCTGCTTTAGTTCGATGTAAGGATCAAGTAAGAGATATGGGTCAAGCTGTTGTGGAAAGTAGCTATAACAAGCAAGAGTTTCAGAAATCAATCGTGAATGCTAGCACAGTAAGAGAAACGATAGATGTTCTCCGACGTCTTTTGTCTAACCAGAAAGAGGCGTTAATGTGACTACATTTGGTAATATGTCCTACAAGGCGATTATTTCGAACCGTTAACTCGTTCGGCTGGCCTTTATATGACTTTATTTATTTTGAAAAAAGGAATAGAAAAGGAAAGAAATGTCGCCCAATAAAACGTTCATGATGCGCAATGTTACCTCGTTCGATTTCACAGAATGGCTGTGTTAGGTGTCATAGTGTTCAAGAAATGGAGTCAGCGTAGGAAAATTAAAAAGGCATTAGGTTCAACCGAATTGAGAAATGTTTTTGACTGCCCGGTAAAGTGGGAAGATATGAATTCCACTTCTGATGACCGAGTGCGTCATTGCGCTGAATGTAAATGTAATGTCTTCGATTTTACAGAATTGTCTGTAGAAGAAATGAAAAAAGTAGTTCGTGATAATGGTGGGGAAATATGTGCGCAAGCATATATTCGTTCCGACGGAACTGTTGTAGATGGTAGATGTAGCCATGTACCAGTTTTAACGCGTGGAAGAGTTATCTATACAGGCCCAGTAGATGAGGATGCGCAAAGGGAGGCAGCAGAAGACGCGGCCAAAAAACGCGCATATTGGAAAAGTACATTAAAAAAGAGCGATACTGATGAGTGAAGCTACCATACCAACAATTTCTGTTAAACACGAACAGTGGATAGACGCCACAGGGTCCGAAGAAAGAGTAGGTGGAACAGAGCTGTGTATCAGCGGTGATAAAGAAGGGCTCAAAAAACTGGCTGAAATAATAGCACAAGTGGCAGATTCCCAGGACGAAATGCATACGCATATATCTTCGGACGATACCGATAACATTACAATTTCTGATGCGAATATTTTACTGACTATAGAGCTGAAATGAATTTCACATTATTTGTTGTTCTGTCAGTAATAATTATTTTTGTTGTGGCTAATATATTTATTTGGAGAGAAGATAAAAAATTACTAATTAAATTCTCCACAAAGGAATGTCCGGACTGCAACGTGCCATTTGGGATGGATGCGATAAATAATGGATTGGATAAGTCATCTTTTGAGGAACTTTGTTTGGTTGATGATGAAATAGTACATAATTATCCGCGATGTCATTCGGTTAAATGTCCAAAATGTAATTCTGAATGGGTGATTCGATATAGCAAACAAACGGAAGAAGGCGGATCAGAAATTACAGTTACTAGTCCTGATGAAGATGAACAGGGCGAGTATATAAAGATTAGTTCGGAATGATTTAATGCCATCTCATATCCCACGATCTGATGCTTCAAGAAAAAAGGAGATTCTCGAAAAAAGAGAACGAGAGCTATCTCATGCTATTAAAAACGAATGCTCGATGACAAAGGTTGAAGCTCTAGCAGAAAAGGTTAGAGAGGCAAAATTGAATCTTATCAAAGCCGAAGAGACTCATTTGGGTGTTGTTTTAAAGGAAGATGATAATGAGAAGATGGAAGCGAGACGTTCAAACTTATATGAAGAAAGAATAAAGTGGACTGAGTTCACTGTAGAGAAGATAATTCAGGGTTATAATGCTTAAAAAACTATTAAACCTTATCTTTGGTAGTGAAACCTTGCCTGATTATAAAATAGGCGATAAATTTGATTCATTCGGATTTGCACAAGAGGACGACTTCGATGATTATCAGGTGCATTCACGTACATTGGATGGCGTTTACATCCAACTGTGGATCCGTGATGGTCATATAGAGGGCGCGCAGTTTGCTTCAGAGAATTACGGTGGCTCGGCAGGTATGGATGCTGTATTAAAGGCCTATCCGGAGATGAAAGTCGAATTGAACTATCCACATTTTATTTTTGCGAAATCAAAAGATGGTGAGATTGTATCCATGTGCAGTACGCTCACTGGCTTTGTAAACATTGATAAAGCAGAATTGAAACGGCTAAAAAAGCAAAAGGATGATAGTGAGAATGAAGATGAATAAAACGCAAGAGGAGCTCTGATATGAACAATGCAGATATTATTGAAATTTTAAATGACATGATTGATGAGCAGAGCACGGAAATTAAAGCGGCGCGCAAATCAAATGCGATCACCAGGTCATTGGCGCTGTTGCCTGCCTTTGCTTATGTCGCTCTGGCTGTAATGAGTTACAAATTGGAGTGGGGTGGTTTTATTTTATTTTTAGGTTTAGTATTTTCGATAATAATTACTTCTATATTTTTAACTATGGGATCTGATGTGGATCGGCTCATACGTCGTAAGGATGAATTAAAGAGTTTGCGATTGTTTTTTGTGGCGACTAAGGATCGAGAAATCGATAACGATTTGATGCTCAAAGCAATCATGTATGATTATATCTCCAGTGACCATCCCATGGTGCGCTACACTACTCGGTCTGCGGAACACGTAGAGGCTGATTTAGACTGACAAAGCAAGTGGATGTATGATGATGCGGTCGAGAGGATAAAGAGAATAAGTGAAGAGGGTATAATCCTATGGTCGAAATAAGTGCACGATTATTATTGACAACATTAATTTTACTTACCGGATGTTTAAATGCATTGTTTGCAGAAGACAACACTTCAATAAGTCGCGATAAAATTTTTGCTGCGATAAATAATGCTGCTGAGACATCACTGATGGACCCTCCATATAGTTTGGTAAAACAACTTGGCATATGGGGAGCGGAAGCTGAATTGATCTTGTGCGAAGAAATTATACGAGATAGAGAGACGCGAAGTGAGCATGTAGATCTTATCTCTCAACTGCTCATTGCTAATGCTGGCGAAACAACCGC
>JANQLF010000208.1 GCA_028280785.1 Planctomycetota bacterium | reverse complement strand
AATCCTTGTACAAATCACAAGCATCATCGCCATTAACTTCAATTTTAGCAAACAGATCAAATGTCACGCCATAATTACTTGAGCAAAAGTTTTGAATCTCTTCTGCCGAACCAGGTTCTTGTGCGCCAAATTGATTACATGGAAATGCCGCAATAGCCAGGCCATCCGCCTGCTTCTCTTTATACAAGGCCTCAAGCCCTTCGTATTGTGGGGTAAGACCGCAGGCACTAGCCACGTTCACAACGAGCACCACTTTATCTTTATATTGTTCATTTAATTGAACGGCATCACCACTCAATGATTGCATGCTTCGTTCGAGTACCATTACATTGACTCCTTGTTTGTCATAAGATTCAACATCATAATAGTCAAAAAGCATATGTCATTAGCTAGCATAGCTCCATAGAATACACCAATAAGGATTATTGATATGGATCGCATTCGTCTCGCTGCGTGGGGCACTGGTGGCATGGCCAAAAAGCACATCGCTAATGCTGTAGCCCACCCCCATGTTGAACTCTGTGCTATTATTGGTCGCAATCAGGATAGCTGCCTTGCATTACAAAAAGAATTTGGGTCAACAGAGACGCAGATTTATACGAACATCGATGATTGCTTAAATAGCAACCACTACGACGCACTTATGTGTGCGATACCCCCTGGAATCCAAACCAATCAAGCACAACGTGCAGCAGAAAACGGCATTCATTTATTCCTAGAAAAGCCCATTGCACTGAATTTAGAAACTTTGAAAAATCTTGAGTCAGCGGCGCAAAAGAACCAGATCAAAACGCAAGTATGTCATCAATTTCGCTTTGATGAAAGCGTACAATGGTTGCGCCAACAAATCGACAGCGGCCAAGCAGGAAAAGTCTGCCAATACCAAGGACGCTTTTGGATGAATGCCGATTTGCCCCCTTGGTGGAAAAATTCACAACTTGGCGGTGGGCAAGTCGTCGAACAATTAATTCACAACTTTGACCTTGCACTGTATTTTTGTGGACAAGCTGAACGAGTCAGTGGTTTTTGGAGCACCTTGCTTAAAGACCAAGATCCGGATTATCAAGTCGACGACAATTCCGTTTGTAATATAGCCTTTAAAAATGGCTCCCTAGCCCATATCTCCGGTTCAAATACGGCCATACCCGATCGTTGGATTTCTGACTGGCGAATTATCTGCGAGCATATGACCATTGAACTAAAAGATGCCGATGGGTTTAGCACACCCATCACTAACGTCTATTTCAGCAAAGACAAAGGCGAGATAGGGAAAACATTTAAATGCGAAACTGATTTGCATAAGGCATGCATGGATAATTGGATTGATGCCATAACCAATAATGTGCAATGCTTATCACCAATTGAAGACGCGGTTAAAACCCATGCAGTAGTTTTTGCCGCCGCTGAAAGCATGCGACAAAACGGTCAGCTTAACCATTTACCCGGATAATTTTAGTACCGTCATTCCAGTGCGCTTGTTCTTGCGCTGCACGCCAAGCGCTCGGTGCAATCTGAAAACGTTTGCTAAATGCGCGGCTAAAGGCACTCGCACTGCCAAGCCCGCACTGTTCGGCAACCGCATCTAAACTTAAACGCGTATCGCTTAATAATTCACAAGCGACTTGAAATCGAATCTGCTCTAAAACATCACGCGGTGATGCGCCTAAAACACGGTGAAATAAGCGGCGTAAATGCGCCGGTGAACAAGCGATTGCCTCGGCCACCTCTGCCTGACCTGGTGCTGAATCTAAATGCGAACGAAACCATGCCATCGCTTTATCAACTTGATGGCGCGGTGCTGAACTCACTGGCTCTAATTCAGTGGTGTCTAATTTACCCAAAACCAACAAACTTAAATCAAGCAGTAAGCGTTGATGCCGCAGTAATGATAAACTCGTCGGCTGGCGCAATTCCGCCTGCGCCTCACTCACATACCAACGTAGTAATTTCGAATCTTTATTATCCAAGGGTATGCAAATATGTTCATCTTGGCCAATCGCATCCTGCAATGGAGCTGGCACCGTCGCAAATTGAAAAACACAAACTTCCGCGGCTTTTCCTGATTCACCATCCCAACCATGACTACAATCGGGACCAAACACCCACATACATGATGAGCGCAATTGCGCAGTATGCTTAGGAAAGACTGGTGCGATCTTGCCACGCACCACTGCTTGGAATTCCCAAACTCGACGTTTCCCAGGCATTAATGGGCGTTGTGCATAAAAGCGCTCGCCAGAACCAAGATAATGCAGCATAGCGGCAATCATGTCAGCGATGAGCGATATTGTCAAATGGCCATTTTGAGTGGGTCGCTTGCTCCGCCAGTCCTTTGATTAGTGTTTTGGCCCTGATGCGATTAATACTTTTGCTAATTGGTGTATTTGCCTGCTCAACCTCGGTCATTTTTCTCAAAGCAAGTACCTGGCCGCCGATTATGCTTAGTGCAGCGCGCTTAATTACCGCTGCCATTCTTTTAAGCCCGCTCTATTTCAGCTTACTAAAAAAAGAAAAGAATCTGTCACATTCACAGCTCATGCGTAATGCAATGATTCCAGCGTTTATGCTCGCCATTCATTTTATGAGTTGGATTGTTGGTGTGCGCATGACACTCGCAGCGAACGCGACATTAATTGTGAATCTCATTCCTTTAGCCATGCCTTTTGTGCTATATTTAATGATCAAAGAAAAACCAAATAAACGCGAGTGGATCAGTACCGGCATTGCCTGCATTGGTCTCATTATTATTGGCATCAGCGATTTCCATTTGAGCATCGAGGAATTTTATGGTGATATTATTTGTTTTGCCTCAATGATCACCTTCGCGATTTATTTAGCGCTCTCTCGATTATATAAACAAGCCAGCAGCATTTGGCTCTATGTGATTCCTGTTTATGCCATTTCTGGCGTCATATGTTTAATCAGCAGTTTCATTTTCGATGACTGGTCACAAGTATCGTATGCTCAGAGAGAATGGCTCATCATACTTGGCCTCGGCATCATCCCTACCATCATTGGTCACAGTATCTTAAATGCAGCGATGCGCTGGTTTCGCGGTCAAGTCGTCAGCGTCATCAATGTTTCACAATTTGTTTTCGCTGGCATTATGGCCTGGCCGTTTTTTGATGAAATTCCAGCGATGCCCTTTTATTTTGCCAGCTTGTTTATCGTTGCTGCAGTCGTTGCCTTAATTGGCGCGCGTAAAGAAGCATAGTTAGCCTTCAGGCACAGCCTCTTGCACAGCTAATAAATCAATCGTTTCATTACTGCCATCAATGACGCAGTGCACTTTATGAAATGTCCAGACACCATCTTTCTTGGTGCCTTCGATATAAACATTGGCAGAACCGTTCGGACCAGAAATTGGAATAGTGAGATCAGCCTCACCACCGTCATTTTCTATACTCACATTACCTTCTACCAAAAAGCCTGCTTCTATTGGTGTTCCTAACGCGGACTGCACGCGTGGATCTTGCTGCGCCATGCTTAAACCCTGGCTATAAGCCTCACTTTGCGTGAGCATCCAAAAGACACCACCTATCATCGCAGCGGTACATCCACCCATGACGAAGATAAGAGCAACACAGCCACAGGCTATTTTACCACCACATCCAGATTTACGGCGCGGTGCCGGTGCCGAACCTTCATCCTTACTGTAGCTAGGCTCTTCTTCCTGATTGTAAGTAGGCTCTTCGTCATAGCGGTATTGGTTTTCTGCCATGGCATCTCCGTGCCAGGATTATGCCAACGCCTGCCCAACAACAACTAGTGATTTAATTAGAAACGTAAGCGAATTGGCTTAGTCGAATTACTGGCTGCTACTGTACGAACCAACGAACGTTCACGCATCGCGGCCAAAGTTTCAGCATGTGCCGGATCCTGTGCCAGATCGTGCAATTCCTCTGGGTCATCGACAAGATTATACAAGACTTCACGTGTATCGTCGTTATTAAAAAATTCCGCTCGCACATATTTCCAGTCATGATTACGCAGCATAATATAGCCCGGTGCATGAATAGCGTAGACATCCTCACGACCGACTGCCTCGTTATTATCCCGCAATGCATCAGCAAATGATTGGCCCTGTATATTTTCTGGCTGCGGTAAATCACAGAGATCTAAAATGGTTGGCATGATATCCACCATTTCAAATAAACCCTTATGCTTATGTCCTGCTTTGATAACCCCTGGCCAATGCATGATGCATGGCATGCGCATAACACCTTCGTAATAATTTGGCCCTTTAGAAATACCACCATGATCACCACATAAATCTCCGTGATCAGAACCAAAAATAATTAAAGTACTTTCTAATTCGTTATTTTTTTCTAAATCATCCAACAAACGACCTATCGCAATATCAACACCGGTAATCATTGCAGCAAAATGACGACGGTACTCGCGCAATTGATCATCACTTAATCCACTGTCAGCGCGTGAGTTCTCACGAGAAATTGGATCAGGAATATCAATGTCCTTATAAGGCTCGAACATTTCTGTTGTCGGATTCAACGGTGGATGCGGTGCATAAAAACCAAGATGCATAAATTGTGGCGTGCGCAAACGACCCC
>JANQLF010000156.1 GCA_028280785.1 Planctomycetota bacterium | reverse complement strand
AGTTAAACGGTTTCGATGACAATGTATCGATTGTTTGCTGTATGTGTTCTGGCGAATAAATAATATCTTTACTGCTAAGTAATTTGTCTTTCTCATCATTTTTTTCTATGTGCGGATCCTTGCTAAAGTTGGGCGTCTCAACGCCGAGTCGATCAATGATAAGCCAAGTCTTTTCCTTAATCGGTCCCTGGACTTTCAACATCCATTGCCAACCCAATTTGCGTTTATCCGCCGTTGTTCCTAGTTGCTCCCAGGTAAAATCTATTTTTTTCCAACTAGTACCTACTTGTGCACTTGCTTTGGCCATATGCACGGTTAATGCGCGTGAAGCCTTCGCATAAAAAGTAATACCGGCGGAAGCTGGGTATTTACCCTGCTCGCGTGTCAGCACACCTTTGGAACCTGGCTCCATAATCATTTTTAAGGCCACACCACCAGTCACGGATTCAGTTGTCGGCATCAAAAACGTTTTCATCGGCGCTACATCTTTTTCAGCACCTAACTGTGGACAGAACCATAGACCCGTATGCGTTTCACTATTAGATTTGTCTTTATGTGCAAAAGGAATGAAATCAGCAGCACTCAAACCAACACACATAGACATTATAAGTAGAACTGGTGCACCCATTTTAATTATCATCTGCGCTCCTTGATATCGATACGCAGCCTAAAGCGAATTATGACAATAGAAATAAAAAACCACGGTTCTTAGAACCGTGGTTTTATTGGGCGCTGTAATTTTACTTATTTTTCAATAACGATACGGAAACCGACTTCTGGAGAACGCTGATCTGGATTAGCAGCACGACGAGCGCCATAGCGAATCACTGGTGCTGGCGAATTCCAACTGCCACCGCGCACAACTACAAATCCACCAGTGGTATGATTACTGTAATCTGACTTTCCATCCCAGCGATCATTGAACGATGTACCATCATTCGGGATGCATAGCTCCGAAACATTGCCGCAGGTTTCCATCATTTCCCAATTATTTAATCCAGGTTTGAATGAATAATTCTTTTCATGTGCCGCAAAATTACTGATCGGCACTGGGCTTGGGGTAATCCAATTATTTGGATCACCAGGATTACCACCGCCATAATTGGTATACACATAATACCATTTGTGGGTTGGGTTTCCCTTAGCTACAGATCGATTTAAACCGTGAATTTTTCTTTTAATATCTGCTATATCAGCAGCAATATTCGAGTGCTCATCAACTAAGACATCATGACTACCATGCTTTTCAATGCCGTGCGGTGAATTTGCAAATGAATAATCTCGTACATCCGCCTGCAGTTTTGCCCGTGCCGCAGCGACATCGACATCCGTGTCCAAAGCCGGCCTACCCTTTAAGGAATTATTTTTGTCATGTTGAACATAAGCAAAATAGGTCATGACGGTATTTGTTGGTGTCATTGCCGGAGCAGGCACCGAGCTCGTCGTGTTTGGTCCATGATTGCGTGGCCACAGTGCAGCAGAAATTTGCGCATCTGAATAGGCAGCACCATGTGGTGTACCACTGATACCTACTAATTCAAAGTGACTCACCTTCGAATCATCATACTTATAGTAAGTACCATCAAAGGTTGCCGCATAATGGCCATTTACGTCGACCGGCATATACAAACCTTGAACAGCACGCGCTAAATTTTGGTCAGTGAGATAATATTCTCGCTTCTCAACGGTACTGTCATCAACCCCGTTTTCATCGCAGCTTAAGTAACAATCCGCATCGATTTTTCTGCTACTATTTTTGATATTTAACGATCTGAATTTTTTCAAGAAACGCTTAAATGGGACAAAAGTAGCTGGGTAGCGTTTGTCATAGTTAATGTCTTGCCCAAAGATAAATTTAAAATCTCGGTTGGTTTCTAATTCTGGGAATAATTCATATTCTAAACTAGAAATAAGATTTTCATAAATAGCGTTACCATCACCATCAACACCTGTTTGCTCATTGGCATAAATTTCCCGAGTTAAATTATAAGGAATATCAGTTGGGTGATTGGTCTTATCAAATACCTGAGGAATGCTCAGCTCTGCTTCAGAAACTGGATCATTGATGGTCCAATCACCTGCACCAAAGACTAAGTTCGCTGGCGCATAGAGATTATCTGCTGCACGCGTTGCATACTCCCATTCACGTTCATTTGGTATGCGTACTGCTTTACCACTGGTAAAGGTCGAAATGCGATTGCATAAGGCCTCAACGTTGGCCAAGGTTACACAATGCAAGGCCATTTCGTCATCAACATAATCAGCTGGTGGAAGCGTCAGGCCAAATTGATTACCGTATGGAAATTTTGAATATTCAGTTAAATAATCTTGAATGTCCTGTTTTACGGTACCCGTGTACAACGGTGGATCATCAGGGATCAAATCTCCACCATTAACTGATGTCATAAAGGCAAACCAGGTTTTTTGCTGCATTTCACGAGTTGAAATCCAATAAGAACCAGGTTTATCTAATATAGTTTTTTCTGTAGACATGTAGGACAGTTCATAGGAATGCGAACCAAATAAGAAATTGGTACCATCATATCGATCACAGGTAGCTAAATCTTTTGTCGGAGTATTAAAACCATCAACATATAAAAATTCTAAAATAATGTAACCGGTAGTTGCCGAAGGTTGGGTGAATTCTTGGCGGGTTACCAGGGGCACACCACCACCATACAAATCACTATTATTAGTTAGAACTGTGAACGGCGTAGTTTGAATAACCATATAGGTCTTCCAGCCGTTAACATCATCACCATGACAAATTTTATTGGCATCGCTGCTACCGGTCATATCAGTCGGATCAGTAGGTAAATATACAGCCCACGGTGCATCAGCTTTCATTGGTTCAGCAGCATAGGCTGCCCAGCCAATTATTACTAAGAGTGAGCAAATTAAATGTTTCATTATCAATCCCTCTGGTAATAGAGACGCTTAATATTCCTGTGCCCCGACAAACTTTGTTCGTCCATATGTACGACGATAAATCACATAGGTATCGTCAAATTCACCGTCTTTATTTGCATCAATATTAACGAATTCTTCGGCTGTATATTGGGCTATGCGATTTTCACTAATTAAGTCGAATACTTCTGCACGACAAGTAATGCTGAACACGTGACTTTTACCAACAAATAAACGTCCGGTTGCTGACCATGGTTTAATCGGCAATCCAGAATTCGACGTTACAAAATCTTCATTTAAAAATGCCTTATTAGCACGGAAAAAAGTATTGATGTTTTGGGTCCATGGTTCCCACTCAACGCCAGTCCAACGCTCTAATTGAGCAGCACCACCAGATAGCGACATGCGATACCAAGTTGGTATTTCTAACCATTTTAAATCACCACTAGTACTATGCGCCAATGGTACGCCATCGAACCACCAACTCCATTTGGTATTACCATTTTCATCACGCCAACCTGCGCGCGTACTTTCAGCAACACCATCACGATTAAAATCAAGGGCTGGACTACCAAATACACTCATGCGCACATCATTAATTAAATATTCCATTGCACGCGTATTGGCATGCGGTGGCAAACTGCAAGCACGACGACGCAGTAAAAAATCTCGGTCGTCATAGGAGTCTGCATTATTATTTGACCAGGTTCCGTTGGATCTGGTCAGATCAGCAGTCAAATCGCTGATTTGGTTATAGCCGACGAAGGAATAATGTGATCCATTGTAGGTGCTCGGATCGGATGGTGGGGTATCAGGTAAACCTACTTTATTTGCCGTTGCCAATAAACCATCATTTACGATATACGAATAGGTACCCTGTGGTGCTGGCGCTGAAGAATAGTTAATCGTAACGTTCTCGCCTAAAATACGCAAAAATTCTTCTTCTAATTGCGCCTGCATAACTTTGGGATCGGCAGTTAAATCACCTGGTGTGGTGGTTATACGGCAATCAGAATCCGCTGGCGCCTTGCCAAAGTTCCATATCGACTTACCGACTGCGCAAGCTTGATACAGCGCTACACAGACATCACCCCAATAAGAATTGCGATAAGCACGATGAAATATAAAGCGACCATGTTGACCAGTTATTTTATGAATGCGTGGTGAGCGCGGTAAATGCATCGTTCCATTTATGGTCTTCCCAGAGCCATCACGGTCTCCGCCAATTAAAAATACAGGTTTACCAGCATCGATATCTAAGGGAAAAGCTTCAGGATAATTTTTACCAAACAAATCAAGAGTCTTACCACCACCTTTACCTGAGTACCAAGATTTCCCGTTGTACTGGGTTTGGGTATGAGTCGACATGCCAAAGATCATACCTTGGATAGTAAATAATGTGGACGTACAAACATTCACGTGCCACGGGCAATTAGGATCGGGAATATTACTGACTGAATCTGGAAAGTCATCAGCTCCAGCTAAATCAGCATCGCGTAGACCTCGGGTAAATGGTGAAAACATACGCGGTAGACGATTATCAGCTAATTCGCTTTTCGCTGTTTTGAATGATGCATTCATTTGTCCATAACTGTAATTCTTACCAGCTATGGTTGGCGTCATCGCCTTATAATCACGCGGTTGATATTGGGTTAAACCCACACCGCGGAACAACATGTCATAATTAATACGCAAATCCTGCTTGTTACCATCTAAAGCACGGTGACCAGGATCAGCCTCAGCATTCACATTTTCTTTTTCTTGCGCATAGAGCGGTCTGAAACTACCTACAGCGGCCTTCATGTATCCCTGCTTGCCACCGACTGACAAGCGCGGCGCACCGATCATGCTGCGCAATGCTTTGCCATAACGGTGTAAATAAGTCTGGTACGATAAGTAATCAAGATTATCCGGATCATTAAAATCAAATGGGATCGGATGACCAGGATAACTCGGGTTAATAGCAGCTTTGCCATATTCATCGGCAGTTTCAACCGTATAGCGAACAACGAATTCAGCTGCTGCTTCGGTAGCAACACGATCACCATTGGCATCTAAATAATATAAATCATACCAGCGTGAGCTACGCGAGTTACCGCTGCTGTTACTGGTATCGCGAATGTCATACATATATCCATAAGCACTATTCCAGTTTGATGTTTCACGCAGGGAATTTTGAAATGCCTCAGCCATGATATAGGTAACGCGGTCTGATTGTTTTAAATTAACCCGGTCATCTGAGTCAGCATAAATACCATCAACGCTATCCAGCAAACCTACAGGTGTACCACTTGTCGTTACTGGTAAAAAATCAGTTACATATTTTGATTTATAAGATGTATAGGTGTGATTCTTATGATCTGACAGCATGGTGTTTTTGGCATGCTCCATCCCATAATCACAGGCTAAGTGCGCATAATTAACCACTTTTTCACTGACTGATTCTGACAACTTTGAAGAAGTCTGGGTCAAAAAGACTGCGCCCAAACTGATCACCAAGCTAATAAAAGCCACAGTCATAATTAATGCACTAGCGCGATTGTGTGTTTGTATCATGGGAGCTTCTTCGCAAAATTAAATTTTAGTGCGATAAAACCAGACTTCTTAACTAAGGCCATGAAATTATCTTGGCGAGTCTGCATTTCGGTTAAATAACTAGCGTAGTCTAAAATACCACCATCGATGACATGAATCTTATTTCGAATCGCATCGATTAAATAAATCGTCGCTGGATCACCATCAATGTCCTCATAATCACCAATATCGTTGGTGATATTATGTAAGACAAATGAACATTCTATATATTTTGGGCGATTTTCTAATTCATCGACAATCTGAGTTGCATTTTGCATCTGTGGATTCACGCCAACAATATCGAGAGAATCATTTAAATCATTCATAGTATCATCATCAGTCGGCGCAGCACCATCGGCGCGAATATAACGAATGATACCACACTCGATATTATTTTTAGTCGTTAATGGATGCATTTGACCTGGATATAGTTCCTTAGTCTGATACGGATCAGCATGTGTCGTTTTATCTGGTGCACCGATTAAATTGAGTCGATCTTTATTATAAGTAATACCATCAGGATTACGTACCGCATACGCATCTTCGCTTAATAAGGTATTGTTTCCTACAACTGCATGTGTTTGCAAAAAGAAGTAACATTTTTCATCCATGGTAAATCGTGGATCAGTAGAATTACCACCTGAAGGAGTTTCGAAATCGCAATGTTGATACATTTGGCGTTTTTCACCTGCAGCGATATCTTTATCATCATCCCATACCCAATTACCATTGGCCACCTTGAGGTTACCTGTTCCTTCGAAAAAGCGGTATTCACGTTGTGGCGTCGCAAATATATGGTACTTACTAATGCCTTTATTTGAACCAGTACCTGATGCATGGAGATCACTATCTCTCATTCGCGAATAATGCGTACGTCCGGAAACTGGATTACGCGTTTGGCCATAAAATGCAGTGCCGGTCATCATATCAAATTCTAATCGATTCCAGACGAAATCCGCAATGGTCGGACTAGGATACAAGGTCACCGTATAGCTACCATTTTTGTCCATTTCATTATGCGTATTCGTCATAAACGTCGTGGAGATTTTATTGGTATCGCGGAAGTCTAAACCAATCGCGGTGGTAATATGGCTGTTTTCATAATTTTTGAAGAAACCTTCAGTAATAATTTTAGCATCGCGATGCATTTCCAATATTGCCATGGTGCGATTACTAACCGCTGACAAATGTGCGGCGATGCCGGCAACAATACCCATCAGCGTCACGAAAATGGTCGAGGCGATTAGAATTTCAATCAAGGTAAATGCAGATAATGATTTTCGGAGATACATAGTCTATGGCTCCGAAAATGTAATTAAACGTTTAGAGGAATAAACCAAGGCACCAGTTCCCTTGTCACCACCGTGATAAATATCGACATCTATTTCACACTCATAGCCACCAGTTGGACTTCCAGAGATATCTTGGATTTCATTTTTACTCAACACCGTGCGCACAGCATAGTAACCATTCACCCAACCCTCAGAATCAGCGGTGTAAGCGAATGGACCGGTATTTCGAGCGTCGTGTAAAAATATATTAGGATATTCAGCAACACCATTTGCGGTAATTGGCGCAGTAGAATTACATTTAACTTGTTCCGACCACTTCAGACCAGTCATATACATACCGATAGCAGCTGTCGTTCCGATAACCAAAATCGCTATCGAAAAAGCCACCTCCAGTAAGGTAAATCCATCATCGCATCGTCGTCTATTTATCATTAGTAATCTGGAATAACTTTGGGTGGATACGGATCTTTTTGTTCCATGTGCTCAGGTTCTAAATAAGCATCCTGATGAAAATCGTGGCGCACACTTACATCACCAGTGTCTTTTTGTACAAAAATACGCTTGTATGGAGATATAGATTTAAATGCATCATCTACTGAGTTAAATGCCGTGTAATCTGGTTGATTGGTGTTTGCATTGGTACCAACATATATTTCTTCAAGTGGATCAACATCACGTGCGACAGTTATATAATAACCACCAGTTTTATTGTGGACATGTTTTAGACCATAGGGCGAACGATAACGCGAACCGTGCCATTGCGGCTCATAAAATCCTCGACGTCCATTTGTAAAGGGCACACAACGACCATCGTTCAAAAATAATAATGCATAATCTAAAGTCAGACCATCGAATATTGGACGCGCCTTTCCAACAAATGTATACTCGGCATCAAGTCCAGTATCTTTAGTGCCACCGTAACCTGGATAACGCATAGTCGCCGTTGCAGTCGGCGTATCGTAAAGTTTACCATGGACACCAGAAGCAGGACCAACATTGCAGTCTATGCTCGCATCATACGGGATAGCGCCGTCCATGCCTTCATAGCAAAACGCTGTGGTGCAACTTTTGATATTACTCTGTGAATTGCGGTAGGCTAAATCCTGATCTTTATCATAAGCCCCCCATGGATAGAGGCGACCACTGTCATAATAACCAAACCATGGTATAGGATGCGCAGGACCTTTATCACCATCTTGGTATCTACTTTCTGAAGAAAGGTTGCCATAATCAATATCACCAAGGGCTAAAAATCTGGTGCCAATTGGTAAATAGCGCTTACTACCAACAATATTATTGGTCACTGCAAACTGTAGCGTACGAATATTTGAATAGCCGCTAGGAATTGGTGGTTCGGATAAAGAACGGCTCGTATGCGATAAGTCCGGACCGATAATCGCATACCAATGACGCCCATTACGCACTTCTTGGCCATCATAAAATTGTGAATAATTCTTCATAACACTACTGTCACCAGAATTTTCTAAATTAAAAACAACGGCGTAGGTTTTATTATGCTCAATCGCCAGTTTGCGCGCTTCCTTTAGTGTTGACTCCAATTCAGCGGCAGCTTGCTTTACCAATTGCGCTGGATCTTCATTATCAGGAATAGCTAAAATCATTCCTGATAAAATAACAATCAAGCTGATAACTACTAATAATTCAACGAGTGTTAAAGCGTATCTCATTGTTGACCCTGATACTCACTCTCTTCAAAGGTAAAATTATCTTCGTTTTCCATTTCACCGCGAATTGGATTAAACATTTCATCTGGTCCAGCCGACCATATTTCATGCGTATGTTCAAACCCTTCAAAGCAATCAGCACGAATATCACTCGCCCGTGCTTCATCATCAATACCATTACTGTTTAAATCTTTAATCGCGGTACGACCACCACGCAAAAATTTCGTATAACCAAGTGATTTCCAATTTTGCCAAGTCGTGTAGTATTGTTTTGCTGGCACACCTGGCTCATATTTAACGGCGTGAATTAATGGATTACCATATGCATCAGCAACTGCTTCATGCGTTGCACCACGATCATCGGTATGATCAATAATAAATTCAGCAGGGATATCATTACGATCTAAAAACTCAGCGGTATAATGCTCGGCACGAAATAAAGCCGTTTCGCGTTTGCGCATTTCTTTCATAACGCCATTGAAATACGTCGTCCGAGCACCTGGATTCCACGTCCCGTTCGGGGTCGTCCCTTGGTAATTATCTATTTCCAAAGTCGCGTAGGTCCAATTGGTTGTTAGTTGCGTATGACGCGTGGCTAGATCAGTTTTCATTGCCACTAATTCAGCTTCTGATTTATCTTTTGATAAACGATAGAAAAAATGATTACCCCACGATTCGGGCGCATCACCTTCGCGGTAACAACTCAAGAACTCCGTTCGATATTTCGATCCAGCCAACTTGATCGCGCGATCAACTTTTACCGCTAATGAATTGGTAACCGCCTTGTCGCGCGCAACATCCCCTGCGCTTAAAAGCGGCAGAATGATGGCCGCGAGCACTAAAATGATGGCCATGACCACGAGCAGCTCGACTAAGGTGAAGCCCAGCGCAGCTGTTCGCGATAAACGCATATCAAAATTAGTGTTATATAAATTCATCCGGGGCCTCATGCTTCCGCGAGTTTAATCAGACTGTGCTCGGAAGCTATCTCATTCCTTTGAACATTAGATGATGAGATTCACTACTACCAGACATAGTAACATGTGTTAGTAACATATGTTACTTAGGATTGTGTCAAACAATGTTGCAAGCAACAAATTCGAACATGTGTAAATGTAGTTACAAAATAAACTTATGACCTCAGATCATGCCTAAACTTATATTTACGCTTGGTTCACATGATCAGTGCAATTCAACAGAAATTTGACGAAAGTGGGTTGTTCGTCACTGTGGAATGGATGCTGGCATTCACGCTCTGTTGCATGAAGGCAAGCCCGGTCAATAGACCTTCAGCCATGGATTAATTCTTTTGATAAATCCATTCATTTTCATCCTCAAGCGCGCCGCCATAAGACCAAATATAGGCAAAGCCGCCTTTGTTTTCTGGATTCCAATTAGAATCAGCAGCAATATCAGTTGTTGGATCACCAATCGGTTTATTCGTATCTTGTGGCGTATTTACCGCTGGATCCCATGCGGTTTTATCAATGCGATTAGCAAAATTACCTAATACATATTTAATCGGCTCACCCCAATGATCGATGTAACGTTTACTTTCATCAACACGATCACCTGGTATGGCAAAATTATGCGTCTCAACGGCATCATTAAGTAAACCAGGCGTAGAATCAGATGGATCATAGGTTAACACATTATTAGTCTCAGGCGTTGGATAGACACCCTTTTCTAATTTAATTGTTTCCCAAATTGCCGATAAACGCGAGACATCATTTTGAATTTCAGCACGATCAGATTGATGCAAAGAAGATACAACAACAGGTGTCAATAAACCGGCCAATAATAAAATAATGGCCATAACCACCAGCATCTCAATTAAGGTAAAGGCATTTCTCATATCCGCTCCACTCGTTTGCTGTAGATAAAATAAGCTATACATGCGTGAATACCAAGCATTCAACTACGCACCAAAACACCCATGCCATACACAGACGCAGCTCCATACAGCAAACCGACACTTTTAACAGCCTGTTCAGTCAGTCCAAACACGAGCGCAGCGAGTACAATTTAATCGGCATGCAGCCAATTCACAGCTTCACGTTCGTCCTCAAAATATTTAATTTCACCTGGCATAAACCACGAAGATACTTTTGCTGCTTTTTCCATCCATTTATCATGGGCCAAAACTGCCACCTTGGTGAATTCCTTACCGTGCTTCAGTCCAAACTTCAAATCATCCCACGCAGCATGCCATTCCCAACCAACCAATTCACGCATGTCAATTAACGCGCGAATATGCGGCTCTGTAATGCCAGCTATTGCTGCATCGACGAACGGATTCAATGATTCATAATCTTCATGGATCAACTTGCCAATAATTTTAACGGTTAAATAAAAATCACCGTCAGAACGCTCCATGCCTAATGACAAACCATGCCTAATCATTTCGCACCTCCTTTATTAAATGACAATGCGCAATGCTAAATAGGGCACTATATTAAATAAGAAAAATGCTAATTTATAAAATGCTATGGCGCTATAATGGACTATGTCAAATTGCTCACGGCTCATCTTGAACCATTTCGTATGCAGACGGTAAACAAGATCGCCAGCAAACACCAGCATGAAAAACCAGAAGAACAAAATCCCGATATTGATAAGTCCACACCATCCGAGTGCATCACGTATGATTTCGAGTTCCATGCTTAGCTCCTAGAGATACAGCTATTATAACATGTTCTGTCTCTCATTCGCAGATAATTCCAAATTTTTGGCTCAATATGACCTAAGCGCATAGATTAAATACCGCTCCATGCATGCACTTGCTAAACCAAAGACTTGACCCATTTTAATACCATGCCTCAACGCCCTGCGCACACGTTATATGATAATTATTATCAAATGATGGCCGATGCGGTACGTAATAATGCCTACAAGTCCGCAATATTTAATACCGTGCAAAAGGGTGATGTCGTTATCGATTTGGGCGCCGGTCTTGGTATTCTCAGCATTTGGGCTGTGCAAGCTGGAGCGAAAAAAGTTTATGCAATTGAGAAAACAGAAACTATCGAACTTGCAAAAGAAATCGCGAAAGAAAATGGCTGTGAAAAGCATATAGAATTCATTCAGGACCTTTCGACTAATGTCACTCTGGCCGAAAAGGCTGATATATTAATATCGGAAACGCTTGGTAGCTTTGGTATTGATGAACAGACATTGTTTTTCACTCACGATTGCTGCGAACGCTTATTAAAAGACAATGCGCGCATCATTCCGCAGCACATAGACCTCTATGTAGCTGCTGTTCAACATCAATCGGCATATGATAAAATAAATATTTGGCGCCAAGTGCCTGATATTAACCTTGAAAAAGCATATGATGTGTTTTCTTCAAAAATGCTCATAGAAACCGTGTCTCCAGATCAATTAATAAGCGACCCTATTCAAATTGCTCAGTATTCACTTAACAACCTGACTGAAACTACTTTTAATCAGCAAACCTATCTCACGATGAATAAAGCTACGTCCATCCATGGTGTCGCCGGATGGTTTACCGTACAGTTAGATGATCAAACATTTATCTCAACAGCTCCTGATCAAAGCCTAACCCATTGGAAACAGGCGGTATTTCCATTTCAGCAAACAATTGACGTTATTAAAAATGATATTTTAGAATGGCGCATGAGTCTTGAACAGCATCCTGATTCTGCCGATTTTAGCGCCATCCAATATAGCTATCGCTGCACACAATTAAAAAATGAATTACAACAACTGCGGCCTTCCGACACAACGCAGCGGGAGTGCCCGTGCGGCAGTGGACTCCCCTACAGCGAGTGCTGTATGCCCACTGATCAATCCAAATAGTAATCAGACAGCTATTTAAGTAGATCGTCACAAACAGCTGTTACTACGTTCTCTTACACAAGGTGATTGCTATGAAGATTCTGACATTCCTACTCATTCTCAGCACCGCAATGAGCAGCCTACATGCCATGCAAAGCCCTGAGCAGATGCTTGCGCAGGCCATGAAGACGCGCTTATTGCAAGCCAAAAATCAAATGACTGGTGAAGGGGTCTGCTGGCATGCTGCTTATAAGGGTCACCGTTTCATTCATGCCTATGAAAAGACCAACAATACAGCCTATCTGAAAGCTGGTGAGCAATGGTATGATGCACTTATCGCTCAAATGTACGAATCGCCAGATGGCTTTAAAGGATTTGTTGGTCCAGCAATATATTCAAAACATTTAATTGCCGATTGTCATGTCGGTGATGCTATTTTATTCCGCATTTTCCTTGGCCACGCCGAAGTCATTTTAAAAGATGAAAATCTAAAAAAAGAGTTCGGTGAAAAGGCTCAATCGTATCTCGAATTAACTAAAAAACATTTATTTGAAAAATGGCATGCACGTGGCACGTGGTGGCAAAACGGCCCATTTGGTGGCTATCGCACATTTGATAAATTTCTCACACCTATCAACATGAAGGTGCTTCAAAAAGATTATCGTGCTATCAACTCAATTGGCTATCAATTTAACAAACAACTCGATATGGCGGTTTGCCACCTGCGCTATTCACGTATTACCGGTGATAAAAAACACCGTGAAATGGCCCGTCTTATTTATAATCACAGCAAGGTTCGTTTAAATTTATTCAACGATCATTACGTATGGAATTATTGGGAACCATTCCATCCAGCTGATATTTTGAAATGTAAACAACAACTAGCCTTATGGGTTGCGACACACCCTTATCGCAACTATCAAAGCGGTGAAGTTCATAACTTTATCGAAGCATTTCATAGTGGTCTAACGTTTGATGAATCAGATATCAAACGTTTGATCCAAACTAACCTACACATGTGGAATGGCGATAAAGAAAAACCACGTTGGAAAAATTCCAATGACCTTGCTGTCAATGCAGCCACAGGAAAAGGCAAAGATTTTATCCCGAGTAAAGCCTATCCCACGAAAGCTGGCGGTTTATGGCATAGTCTCTGTGAATTTAGTCCAGAGCTAGCCGAAATAGCTAAAAAAGAAGCTACGAATACAGAAATGAAACGCAAATATGATTTGCCAGTTGAAGTTTTTGAGGTGCCATTTAGTTCATGCGCCAATATCAATGTCGCCTTAGTCATGCCCGCAGCGACTATTGAAGGCGGCTACGTCCATTTCGTAAGCAAATTCCGCTCACCAGGAAAAGTCAGTATTTTATTATGCAACGATAGCGGTGAAGCCATTAAAACACTTTACGAAGAAGAACACCCTGGTGGCAACGACGGCCAAGAAGGTATTTTAATTAAACACTGGATAGTCGATCAACCAAAAGGGACCTATCGTATCCGATGGGTAAACGGCGAAGAATATCGCGATTATCGTTTATATGTTGAATAAATTTTAATAGTAAACTGGTATGAGCTTTAGTCTTGGTCTTAGTATTAGCTCGCGCTATATGTAACTAAGACTAAGACCAAATACCAAGACTCATACTAGTTAGCCAATGACTATACTACACCGTAGGCTATCATTGCTTCCGCCACTTTTATAAAGCCGCCAATGTTCGCGCCTTTGACGTAGTCGACGTAATTATCTGCTTCGCCGTGATAGACGCATTTTTCGTGAATTTTGCGCATAATTATCTGTAAGCGCTGATCGACCTCTTCGTGTGACCACGATAAGCGCAAGGCGTTTTGGCTTTGTTCTAATCCAGATACCGCCACACCGCCTGCATTTGATGCTTTACCCGGTCCGAATAAAACTTTATTGGCTTGGAAATGATGCGTTGCCGCTAAATCAGTCGGCATATTTGCACCTTCAGCAACAACTTTAACACCATTATCAACCAAATTGCGTGCATCATCGATGTGTATTTCATTTTGCGTTGCACAAGGAAGCGCGATATCAACAGGCACCGACCAAGGCCGTGCATCAGCAGTAAATGTCGCAGAGGAATACTTATCTGCATATTCACTGATACGTCCGCGACGCACTTCTTTCAAATCTTTAACAAATGCTAATTTTTCTTCGTCAATGCCATCTGGATCATGAATAAAGCCTGAAGAATCTGAAAGCGTCACGATAGTCGCGCCCAGCTCATGGGCTTTTTCTGCAGCATAGGTAGCAACATTACCAGATCCTGAAATTGCAACTTTTTTACCGCTAAAACTATCATTAATATGATTAAGCATGTTTTCTGCAAAATACACACAGCCATAACCTGTCGCTTCTGTACGACCTAGGCTACCGCCAAACTGCAAACCTTTTCCGGTTAACACACCTGCGTAGCGATTTTCCATGCGTTTATAGCTGCCAAATAAATAACTAATTTCGCGACTGCCGACACCAATATCTCCAGCAGGTACATCAACATGCTCACCAATATGGCGGCGCAGCTCAACCATTAATGATTGACAAAAACGCATGACCTCACTGTCACTTTTACCTTTTGGATTGAAATTGGATCCACCTTTGGCCCCACCCATCGGTAAACCGGTCAAACTATTTTTAAAGACTTGTTCAAAACCGAGAAATTTTAACACGCTTTGCGTCACACTTGGATGAAACCGTAAGCCACCTTTATAGGGGCCAATAGAATTATTAAATTGTACACGCCAAGCGCGATTAACGCGAATATTACCTCGATCGTCTTCCCAACAAACGCGAAAAGTAATTATACGATCAGGCTCAGTCATGCGTTCTAAAATACACGCATCCTTATACTTTTTATTCTCCATGATGAATGGCATGAGCGTTTCGACAACTTCCTGGACCGCTTGATGGAACTCACGCTCATCGGGATTGCGCTTCACCAATCCTGACATGAACTTATGGATGGCGTGCTGGGTCTGATCAGTCATGGAAGCTCCTTAATAAGAATACGCATAGTCATAGCGTTGTTAGCAAGTCATTTCCAGATTAATTTTATTAAAAGGGCAACTTCAGCTTATCCTTAAGATTGCCCCCAAGTAATTCTTTTTGAATGCGCTTGCGTTCTTTTTCTATTTTGCTGGTAATGCCATCTAACTTCGATTGTTGTTCATTAACGCTCGATTCTTGATCTTCGAGGTCCTTTTTAAATACATCGAGGCCCTTTAAAGCAGCCTGTTCGTCGCCCAATAAGCGCTTTTGCTCTTTTTCCTGCAATCCATCTATATCCTTAGTAGCATTGGCCAGAGCGGCTTTCTTATCATCAAGCTCTTTAATCGAATCAAAGGAAGCTGCCAAGCTTTCGAGTTCACCAAGCTGGGATTTACCGTGAGCACGAACTGCTGCTTCCGCTTTTTGCTTGGCACTCTCCATTTTAGCCTGAACCCGTTTATTTAAGCCACTGGCAATGAGCTGTGAAATGTCTGGTTCCGTACGAAAGGTCTTATCCTTACCCATACCAAGCTTTAAAGTGATATTATCTAAATTCGCATAGGTTTCGGTAAAGACAGCAGCAATTTCCGGATGTATATCTTTGCCGCTTGGTGCACCTACTTTTAAATTTTTCACTTCTATTTCTATAAGGCCATCACGTTGGTCATTACCAATTGCTAGATCATTCAGTTGTACACGAATATCGCTTCCTGAAAGAGACTGCGGCGCAATGCCAGCAGCATTCCCGCCAATTTTTACCGGCATAGAATCCATTTTAAGACCACCAATACTCAGCGAACCGGTAATGAGTTGTTCTTCATTACACTCTAAATCTACCTGTAGGTCTTTGGATTTATCAGGTGAATTGCCCGTCATCTTTAATTGCACTGGCTTATTGGTAAAGGCCATATTGCTGGTGAAGTCCAAAAGCGCACCGGTAAATTGCATAACATCATCATTCACAGGAAATTGACCATCGAGTTTGGATTTTTTTATCCATAAATCGGCCATCCCACCTTCTTCACTTGCCAATGGAAATTCATATGTTGTTCCAGTCTGGCCTTTTCTTTTTGGTTTCTTCTTCTTTTTGCTCGAAACCGGTAGGTATGGTTTAATCGTGTTATAATAACCAAGACCAGTTTCTAAGGTATTATACACACTTTCACCAACTAATGCTTTGACCAGCTTCTCACTACCAGCTTTAATACCGTCGACACTGTATTGTTTTTTGACTGCAGTGACATCTTGCTCAATAGCTTTTTCAACCAGACCTTTGGCCTCTTTAAGCTGTTGCGCCATACGCTTCGATTCATTACTGATAGCAGATATATCCGCGGAAGCTTTTTCAATTGGCGCGCGCACTGCTTGCAGTGAGTCTTGGAGTTCTTTCTTTGCCTGCTCACCTTGTGCTTTGATATCTTTGGCGGCTTGATCAACGCTTGCTTTACTTGCCTTCATTATTTTTTTACCGCGATCAATATTGTCTTTTATAGATTTAATCTGATCAGACACAGACTTGGTCGATTCGATTAATTCTTTGGCCTTTTTAGCGTCTTTTTTCGGATCCTTGATTTTAAAAGCCTTTAAGGTCTTGAGCGTTTCTTTAACCTTAGCCACATCTGCCGTGGTTTTTGCTGATACGGTCGCCAATTCTGCCTTATTTTTATCAAGCTCAGCTTGTACATTATTGCCCTGTGCTAGCTTGAAGGAAACCTGTTTTAAATTAGCTGCAGCCGCTTTCGATTCAGCAACGCTTTTATCAACATCTAAGGCCGATGCCTTTGAGGCGATCGATTTACGACTTTGTGTCGCATCAGCTTTCAATTTATTAATTGTCTTGGTTGTTTCGAGGTCTCCGACTGCGGGTGGTTTAAAATCACCCATCGTATTCATCAACGCGTCAAGAAACTTACTGTCCTCTGGCTCTGCTGCTGCTGGCTCTGCTGGCTCTGCTGGCGCTTCAACCTTTACGTCTGGCAATGCACCGGACTCTTTGCGTAGCGTGCCAAATTGTAACCCTTCAACAGCAATTTCCTCTGCATGTAATTTAAATGACGACAAGGCAGCAAGGTCCCAACTAGCACTGGCCGATTGAAACTCGAATACATTTTTCATCGGTTCTTGTGCATCAGCCGCTTGGACACCTTTTATATGTACACCTAAGTCACTGAGCGTGGTATCAAATTCAACGACATCAAATTTTGCCTGTAATTTTAATTGGGCCGTATCAACTAATAAATCTCTTAAGAACGGATTACGGAAGAATAAAATTGCGATCAACGCAATAATTAAACAAGCAACAAATGCACCCGTCGTACCGCGACGCAATAATTGAACATTCTTTGAGCGAGTGGCGGCTTCCTTAAATCCTTTAGCAAGTTTTTTTGGCTTGATAACTGAAACGAGGCGTCGATTGGCATACAGATACGTTGACAGTGGCATATGTTCATCGCGATACGCTTTGATCTCATCACACTGTTCTTTTTTCGCCTTGCCACTCCAATAGAGCGCTAAAGGTAATTTTATTTTTTTATTTATGTCCTTCAGTTGCTCATCAAGCTTTTGTAATTCTTCAAGTGTATTCGGAAAATCTTCGACCACATATCCGTTGGCACAGTCATCTTGAGTTAAACGTTGCGCTAAAGCGTCAGCACCCCCATCAAGGTCAGCAACCTTGATCCATGGCACCTTTTTGAATTGGTCACGACAGGTGCCGAGCGCTGTGTTCAGCTCTTCGGTTTGTGGAAGTATTAATAATAACCTCATGCTTCACCTCCACCACCGATAGGTGTCGTCATGAGTTTATACATTTTATAGAGTTTATTGGCTTTGATCGCTTTTGCTATTTTAGAATTCACAATTTTTGGTTCTAATTTGTTACGATAATATTTAACAAATACCAACATGCCAAAAAATACTGGAATCACTAAGATTACCGAGCAGAGCATGCCGCCGAGAGCGACCGAATTATAAAATCCAGTTAGAGAGAATAGCGAAGAATTATACCACGATGTCCACATGCCATATAATGATTCACTTTCTAACAGCGATGTCCCTATCGAATCAAAAAGACCAGAGCATAAAATCGCTACACCCTTGAGGGTTAAAAAAGAGAATAACCAAGCGCCAATGTTCACTTTGAAAAAAATCAATAAGACTAAACACGTCATGACTTGAATGCTAACAAACGGATTAAAAGCCATGATTAAACCGAGCACCACTGCAAAGGCGATTGAGTAGGGGCTGGTTTCCGAGCCCATCACCTTGATGGTTTTCATGATTAATTTCAATAAAAACACCAGACACCCTCCACCACTTTTAAAGCTGGAGGTAAATTATATTGAGCTACTTGCGTAACAAGCTTGTAGGGCTGAAATTAGCTGAATGCGCGCCTATGCCTGTGATTCTTCTTGCTCAGCCGCGAGTGTGGCAAAGGTACCGTTGGCCGCCATCAGACTTTCGTAATCACCCTCTTCGACGAGCTGCCCGTCATCGATAACCAGAATGCGATCGACATGTCGTATGGTCGACAATCTATGGGCAATGACGATCATCGTCCTCGTTCCATTGAGTAACTCGATGACCTCCTGAATAGAGCGTTCGGTCACCGTATCCAAGGCTGATGTTGCCTCGTCAAGAATCAGCAGTTTCGGGTCGCGCATCAATGCACGTGCGATAGCTACGCGCTGACGCTGGCCACCAGATAAGGCTACCCCTCGCTCACCGAGACGGCTTTCATAACCATGCGGCAGTTCTTCAATGAATTCATGCGCCTGTGCAGCCAGAGCCGCTTCTTTGATGCGCTCAAAACTCGGATCAGCATCAGCAAAACCAATATTTTCAAGCACGGTACTGGAAAAGATAATCGGATCCTGAAGAACGACAGCTACGTGACTGCGATAATATTGCTTCGCGACATCCTTGAGATCATGTCCGTCAATTTGAATACGACCAGACTGCGGATCATAAAAACGCAACATTAACTGAGTAATGGTACTTTTGCCTCCACCTGAGGCACCAACCAATGCATAACTTTTCCCTGCCTCAAACTGATAATTAAAATCATGTAAGACTGGATTATCATCGGTGTATCCAAAATTCACATTTTCAAAATGTATTTGTCCTTTCAATTCAGGATATTTTGGATGCGCTGCTTCAGGTGGTGCAGGTAAAATAGAAAAAATATCATGCATACGATCAAGCGCCGCAACGCCATCCTGCAATTCCATCATTGAATCAGTTAATCGCTGAATGCTGCCATTCACATAAGTGATAATAAAAATAAATGAAACCAAATTACCTATACTTAATGTTTCAGGATAATGAATAATTAACCAAGCACCAACAATCACCACTGAGATCTGCGTTAATAAAACAATGCTGCTGGTAATTGCTTGGAATCGCCCCTGCATCGTTGCATTTTCAACCTGCGCATCGCGTACATGTTGACTGGAATGTTTGAAATTCCTTAAGCTCTCATCTTCACCCGCGTAGGCTTTTACCACGCTTATTCCCGCAAAATATTCTGCGGCGGTACCGGTTACATTACTCTGACGCTCTTGAATAGCTTTACGCTGGCGACGAATTGGTGGGCCTAATTTACGAATAACAATGCCATTTGAGCTTAACAATAGAATGGTAAGCAATCCCAATTGCCAGTTTAAACTAAACATAACACAAGCCGAAACTAAAAATGCCGTGCCATCCATGGCCCACTGAATAATTCCACGATTTAAAATAACCGCGGCATGATTGATATCTGAACTTACCCGCGAACCCAATGCACCGGCATGATGTTTATGAAAAAAACTTACACTGAGTCGTTGCATGTGAAAAAACAAGCGTTTACGTAAACTATGCTGAACAGCTGCTGTTAATTTATGTGCCAAGGCTGAACGAAAAAAGGTCGATATACTAATAACACAAACCAAACCTGCTGCACACATTGCATACATCCACAACTGTCGCTCTGCTGCTATAGGATCGTCATAGAGCAGCCCGTCTTTACCCACCATATCGATAACTGCGCCAATAATCAGCGGAATACCAAGCGGAACAATGAATTTACCCCATCCAGCAACAATAGTTAAAACCAATAAAGACCAACGTTTTAATAACGGAGCCTTAAGTGGTTCTAATAACTGAATTAAAGGGACTTGATTGGTATTCTGTTCAGAATCAATGTTGTCTGCGTACTGCGAATCTCGTTTCGGCGCATTAGAATTTTGCGCGTTTTCTTGTGCTAAAGAGCTCATATCGTCTATCGTTACCCATAAAATGCCAAGTAATATTTAAATTACAAGCGTTTAAATAGCAGAATAAACCTACAAAATGCCAGAATTACAAGAAAACCAGTGGTTTTTTGCATATTTCTGCTGCTTAAAAATGCTATTTATTATTTATGACGCTAATAATAACGTTAGCGATTCCGTCTTGTATAATATCTAAATCTTTGGCTGCTTGATACGATAAATCAATTATCCGATCCCGTACAAATGGTCCACGGTCGTTAATTCTTACAATAACTTGGCGTTTATTTTTCGGATTAATAACACGAACTTGTGTGCCAAATGCCAAGGTTCGATGTGCTGCTGTATAAGCACGTTTATTATAACGTTCACCACTGGCCGTTTTACGACCGTGAAATTTATCGGCGTAATAACTCGCTTTTCCGACTTCTCCCTTTTGCGCTGACGGTTCCTCTTTGGGCAAATCAGCAACTGCATAAACATGGTTTAACGGAGGAATAATTATTTTCATACCAACCGTTAAACGTTTTGGTTCCAACTTTGGATTTGCTTGAACTATTTTTTGCCAATGCGTCATGGTTCCATAGTAACGCTGTGAAATTTCGCCTAGGGTATCTCCACGCTTAATAGTGTGATAACGAATCTCTACACGGTCGTTCTCAACAGTTTCTGTTTGGTCAATGCTTGTAGATTGCTGCACACGGCTGCGCGGACTACACGCAACGCACAAACACATAAATAAAACAACAAGAATGCGAAAACCCATGACCAAAGATGATCATGGGTTTTAGAGGTAAATCCAAGCTTTTACTAACTATTCGATAGTAGGTGCTTCATCGCCTGGCATGGGCGCCGTGACGTTCTGCGAGGCCTGCCAGGCCTGGTATTGCGCCAGATAATAGGTTTCTAACTCAGCCCATTTGCCAGCAAGCAAGCCAATGCATATGCCAAGGGCAAACATCAATGGCACAAAGAGAACTGATCGACGTGAACCTGTATGGGCCACTTTTGTTGTCGACGTGGTTTCTGGTTCGAGCTCAGTTTCCACTTCATCAGCCACAGGACGTAGATCATGCGTCGTTCTGGTTTGGCTACGTTCTAATACCGGTGCTTCAACGATTTCGTTCTCGACAAGTTCCTCGACCGCCTCTTCGACTTCTTCTTCACGAGGGGCAAACACAGGGAGAACCGGCTGCGGCATCTCACGACTGATCGCAACGGTTGCGCGTTCGCTCTCATCTTCACTGAGATCAGCGACGACCTCACCATCATCATACGAATCTATTTCGGGCCAGTCGTCCTCTTGTGAATCGCTATATTCCACTTCCTCCGAATAGGACTCAGAAATGGACTCCGATACTGAAGAGGAGCCAACCGGCATGGCAACTGGAATTGCAGTCAAGCGACCCGCTGATGGGCTCAATGGCGATGCTGCTTCGGTTATTTCACGGCTCAGCTCAGACTCAGGCTTGGGAGCAACATAGACGTGTGCCTGGATAGTTGGCGGCAGCACTTGTTGTGCCTCAGGCGGTGTCAGCTCAGCAACAGCACCCTCTTTTAAAGAATCTGGGGTAATGATTTCCACAGAATCCAAGTCGACAAACTCAGGATGAGCCTTGCGAAGGACCTGCTGGCGTGGCGTTTTGCGGCGGCGATAGCGTGAAGTTGCCATGGTAATTCCTAGCGAGACAAGTGATATGCATCTCAGTATGCACAATTTTCTGTCCGCGATCGCGCAGAACCTTGGACGCGTTCAATAAAAGTCAAATAAACTTACGGTTAACATCACGACCCACTAAAAAAGCGCGTACCGTATAGGTGCGCGCTTTTTTGAATTTAGAAAACAACTCCGATAGCACACGGCGAGTTCTCGAGCCGGCGGCGACCGAGCTGCGGTAGGGCCTATTTGGCCCTAATTTTTGCAATGCAAAAATAGCAAGCGACAACCGCCGCGGGGGCTAGGGGGCAGCGCCCCCTAAACAACTTGCTGAAGGACGAAGTAGTGTCCTGGATTCCAGGCTTGGCAGACCAAATAGAGCACACCGTCGTGGACGTGCATAACCGCGTTGTGGATGTGCTCTGCTAGCTCGACGCCCAACTCTTCTTTTGGACGTACGATTGAAAGTAACTCATAGGATTCAGCATCGATGATGTAGATCGGGGCTGGGCGTCCCTCACCCTTGTCTGGATCATTCAAGCAGCCAACCACGGCGTACCAGCGCTCTTCCTTTTGGAAGTAGTTGATACCACAGAGGAAGGCGCCCTTCGGCAATTTATACGAACCGAGGAAGCCACCATCAAATCCGTGGGCTTGAATGCGTGAGTTTGGACGGTCGCAAATATCGATGTGATTATGCACAGGGTTTAAATTCAATCCGTGCGCGGTTGAGAATTTACCGTCATCGGTATCGCTCTCAGCCTTACCACCAAAAATACTTTTCCAATTAAATCCATTGGCGTCGGCAGATGAAATGTAGTTCGCGCCATAACCATCAGCGATGTATAAGGTGTCATCGATTAAAACGGTGTCGGTTGGCAAATACCCAACATCAGCGCTTTTGTATTCTTCAAATTCAGGGCGGGCTAAGGTATGCTCAAGCTTACCCTCAAGATCCATAACCACGACTTTTTCATTACCATTGGCTGGTAAAATTAAACGCTCTTTACCATCGAATTGACCAATTTTTGTTGAGTGGAAATTAATATCACGCAAATCTTCAGGGATCGCAATAATATCTTGAGATTTTAAGTCAGCACTGATGCGCATAATACCGGCACCAGGCATGCCATAATAAATTTGACCTTTATCTGGTCGGTTATCAATAGCAAAGCCACCGTGTAATTTTACTTCGTGCTCTTCGGCTGCGCCTGGTAAGGTGTAGAGGTCGTCACGTAATGCGAAGGTAAAGGCCCCTTGGCCGCTTGTCTTGTCTGGCATGCGCCACTCCTAGTAGGTGAGAGTGCGGCATGTTCTGGGAAATCATTCCGATAGCAAGGCTAAGCAGGAAAGATCAACGTTCATCAATACATTCGATGCGACAATCGAAACGATTATCCGCCTGTTCGAGCGATTGCACCTCATTGGCGATATAAATACCACAATCACCTTTCAGCTGATTATTGATGATCCGTACATCTCTAACCACGCCTTTGACATGAATTTGGCCCTGACCCTCAGGCCCTTCATCATTGTCATGGACATTGCACTTTTCGATCAGCGTGTCATGAGAAGCAACCATCTCATCACCACCACGAAAATAAATTCCAGGGCCACCATTATTGTAACAGTGGAGTTCTTGGTTTACACTTGAGACATCGCGTTCACCAATCGAAACACCAAAACGTTTATTGTTATTAAATTCACTGTGCTCAAGCAAACCATTACGTACGCGCACACAATAAAACAAACCGGATTGTTTATTCTCATAGCCATGACAGTGATGAATATGAAAATCGCGCGAACCACTACCTGGGTGAAAACCATTACCATGACAGCCACGGGCACTCGAATCGGAAATGTGCATACGATCACAGGTTTGGAAAGAAAAACCTTCACCATTAAAATCGTTCACATGTACATTATGCACACTGACATCATTAGAAAAATATGCAAAAAACGCACCGCCACGACATCCATTTAAGGTATCATTCTCAGCACTATTACCATCGATGTGAATATCTTTAATTAAGACATTGTTCTCATGGATAACTGACACCAAGGAATAAAGTGATTTTACCACACCACCACGCGTATGCCAATAATCACACTCATGTTTGGTATTCACCACTAAAATATCATGATCGCGACCTATAATTGTGCCCTGCGTGTCTTTAAACCCACCCGATCGCTCATCACTAAGAATAAACCCATCACCAATCGAAAAATTATCTGGCTCGGCAACAATCAAATC
The DNA here is from genome assembly GCA_028280785.1 of Planctomycetota bacterium. Lineage (GTDB taxonomy): Bacteria > Planctomycetota > UBA11346 > UBA11346 > UBA11346 > JANQLF01. The sequence continues at coordinate 34,265 of JANQLF010000156.1, read as the reverse complement.
TTCATGTCCATACGCAATATAACCAGACAACAAAGATACTTTCATTTTATTTTTACGCAGAACAGTTTTTTCTCCCTGACCTTGTAAACATACATCGCTGCGTACATGCACAGCATCTGCACAGTGAAAAACACCTTCACTGAGTTCAACCGTACCACCACCCATATAGGCGATACGATCCACCGCTGCTTGAACATGCTGGTTAGTAAAGCCCTCGATATCACAACCGCTGGCGCCGACGCTCATTTTATGTTTTTGCATCACGCTAGATTAAGCCTAGCAACCCAGATTCCAGATCGAAGAAACAGACTTGAAACAATATATTCTAATCAAAAGCGTTTTATAATAACAACAATGGAATAGTGCGAACAGCTACAGCAATCGGATAAATAAGACCATGCATTCCCATATTATCATGATCCTTGCTGTTCATAACCAACAGGTCGATTTTATGCTCATCAACCAAATTTTTGTAATCACTCAGCTGACTACCAACTTGCACAATTGAATGGACTTGAATGTGTTGATGCGACTCACCTAAAGCAGCTTGACACGAGGCCGTATAATCTTCTGCATCTTTTAATAGCTGTTTTAAAATTTTATCACGAGCAAGTTCAGTATCCAATTCATCAACTTTGGTTATTGCTTGCATATAACGCTTATAGGTAATTTGATCTTCAATATTGCATAAATATAAATCAGCTTGATCGGAGCACATTTTTACACCCCAGCTGACTAATGCATGGTCACCTGAAATATAATCCGTCATCACCATGACTCGATTGTGACTTTGCAAGGCCTGAGCTGCCTGTCGCGCCTTCGGATGTGGTAATACCAATACCGGTATATCGGTTGCCTGGGTTAGAATATTAACGTATTCGCCAAGACCGTGCGGCAAACGATAGGACTGAGAACAAAGATGTCGATAAATGCACATCAAGTCAGGCTGTTTTTCAGCCACAATCTTAAGAATGTCTTCTTCATTACGATATCGATCAGGCCCAACCACATCGATGGCATCTGCTTCAATTATTCCAGCAAAGTATGATTTCAGCTCAGCTAGATAAGCAGCCGCATCTTCAACATTTTGGTCAACGATAACCACAACATTATTGAGTTTAAGCTCATCAGGCTTAAAGGTGCTGATGGCAGTCTTTTCGACAACTGATTGAAAACGCCTAGAATGTTGCATTAGTTGAGAGTCTGAGCCTTCTTGAGACAGGGCAACCGTGCTGCATTACTTATTGACGTTAAACCAGGATTTGCAGTAGGGGCATTTCACATCACCTGATGGCGAAATCTCAGCCTCGGTACTGATGGCTGCACCACAGTGTGGGCAAGAATAATCACCACGTTCACGATGAGCAGTCGGGCCATGGTTAAAAGAACCAGTTTGTCGATTGAGTTTAAATCGATTGGCCTTGCCTGTGACGATGCTATACATTCCAAATAAGCCACCACTCATCACTGCAAGGCAAATACAAGTCCCTGCTAATTTCATAAATAAAGGTGGGCCACCAAAACCACTCTCTCCCCACAACATGGCCATCATAAATAGAGGAACAGCAACAAAGGGCAGCATGAACACGATGGCAAATATTTTCATCGCGGCCTACTGTCCCGCCTGATTATAAAACTCAAGCGCTGCTTGCGGGAACAAGCAAGCGTTCGCGAATGGCCTCCATCGCATAATAAGCACAGCGTTCGAACATTAATTCTGTAGTGCCTGCAACATGCGGTGTCAAAATAACGTTGTCTAAATCACGCAGGTAATATTCGCTTTCTTCCAAAGGCTCATTATCGAATACATCAAGTGCCGCACGAATACGACCTTTCTTAATTTCATCACGAAAGGCATCGCTATCGATTAAGAAAGAACGTGCCCCGTTAACCAAAAGCCCACCATCTTTCATCAATGCTAATTGCTCTTTACCAATCATGTCTTTGGTTTCAGGCGTATTCGGAGCATGCAAGGCAATCGCATCGCACGACGACATGAGGGTGTTTAAGTCGACACCCGTTACGCCTAGCTCATCAGCACGCTCTGGTGTTAAATACGGATCGAACACCAAAACCTCAACATCAAACGGTGCTAAATATTTTAATAAATATTGACCAATACGGCCTGTTGCGACAAGACCAACCGTACTGCCGTTTAATTGACCACACGTACGCCAATCTGGCCACTCACCATTTTTAATGCCGCGGTCTAAGACATCAGTTTTACGTAGGCCATTAATTATCGAACCAAGCGACCACTCAGCGACAGCCTGACTGCATGGCCAGGTGATATCCTGTAATTTTACATCTGCTTCTTTACAAGCATTGGCTAATTCAGGAGAAAACCAATGAGTAATAGCAATAGTTTTTATCGTACCTGCTTCTTTTAATGCAGCAGCGGTAATTTCATCAGCATGCGAACCATTTAATACAAGCACAGCTTCTGCACCACTTAAATATTCAACCATTTCTTCATGAGTTGGCACAACACTATCATTGCCGTGATCATTATAATTCGCAAAGGACGCTAAATGATCCCAATTACGCTGATTCATGTACCAATCAGCAGGCACCCACTCGACACGATGTATATAAACGTTCGCTTTACTCATAACTCAATTCCCCTGTATATCGATGGATATTATATCCACTGACTACAGCAACATACATAGACAATCTTCGTCTTTATTTGTCGTATCTAGGCTTTGTTGGGGTATAAAGCGAGATTATTTGGCTGCTGGCACTTCTGCGGGGGCAGCGGTAGGCGTAGCAGGTTCAGAAGCCGGCTGCTCAATGGGTGCTTCCGAGTTTGCCGCAGGTGCATCACCTTTGCTGCAGTTTCCACAGTAATTCATGGCCAAAATCACCAGGGGCACAGCAATGCAAATGATAATGAAAACGGTGATAATCTTACGCAGCATGAAAACACTCCTTGTGGCAGGTAGCAGATTCACCTGCGTCCTGCGGCACTATCACTCGTCTGTATAAGAAACAAGGCAAAGAAAGGAGCCACCATGTCTCAAGAACAACAAACACCTAAAGATACAAGTTGCTGTAATGACAAGACTTGCGATTGTAACCCCTGCACCTGCTCAAGCTGCGAATGCCCACCCGGATGCTGTGATAGCGATGGACAGCAATCCTGCTGCGCGGATACTCGTAAGTAAGTTATTATGAGCCCACAACTCAACGATCAGGATTGGTTAGCATTGAATGCCCGACTGCATGGTTTTATCGCCAAGCGTGTCGCCAATCCTGATGACGTTGATGAAATCCTTCAGGATTCTTATCAACGCATGCAAAATAACCTAGGTCAGCTACACGACCAAGATCGTTTTGAATCATGGCTTTATCAAATCGTGCGGAATCGGATCATCGATTTTTATCGTAAACGCAAATTAAATGTTGGTGAACTCGAAGACCTGAGCGCAGATGAACCAACAGAAGATTTTACTAAAGAATTAAGTCCGTGTTTAGAAAAAATGATTCGGCATTTAGATCCAGCAGATCAAGAAGCCCTTGAACATGTACACATTAAACAATTGTCGATTCAAGATTACGCTAGCACCTGCAACCTAGGTATCAGCGCAGCAAAAAGTCGAGTACAACGTGCGCGAAGAAAAATGCGCGACTTATTTGAAGAATGCTGCTCGATTACCTACAACGCGCATGGATCAGTCAGCGACATTCATCAAAAAGAATGCAAGCACTGCGAGCCAGATGTCGCATGTGGTGATGCGTAGTATTGATATTTACCTGAGACACAGCCCCTTTAACCGTGCCTCAGGTAAACATCGCTACCATCTTCCTTCCCACACTTAATTAAAACCCACAGGTGCTCGGATATTTAACGGCACAACACCGGTACCATCGTTGGAAAATCCAGACTCACCTGAATTATTATAGGCGCGCACCCGATAGGTATAGGAACGCCCCCCTTGAATGGTCGAATCAATATAAGAATTAGCATTGGCCGGCAGCGTTGTCACCGTCGCAAAGTCTGAAGAGACGCCATTATAAGTCATGCTACGCTGTAGCTCGAACCCTAGTTCTTCTGCACTATTATCTGACCACCGAATATTGATGCGAGATGAATCGAGGACATTTGCCTCTAAGTTACTGGGCGCGTCGGGTATGACGTTAGCTTCAACTGGTGGAACGTAGCCAGGTGATCCGGGAATTTTGTTCTCATTAACCCCGCACGAAATGAGCGAGAGGCTAAAAAAAGACAATAAAATACCGCGTGAGATATCCATGTGGATTCTCCTTGTTAAAAAGGCGTGGAGTGGCTTGGTTTCCACCAATAATTGCTAGAAATATACGATTTAGTCGTTGAAAAATATCGGCAAAAAACACGCGTGTAAGACACGAATAATTTATTCTTTGCAATTTATTTAAATTACATGACTTACAATTTTGTCGATTTATAACACCAAAATAATAATTTATTATCTGTCTATAATATTTTTTGTTAGATTGCTTTTGTGTAAAACACGGGACAAAATTAATAATTTAATTCGTGTCATATTTTTTAAAATTAACATATGAATGTATCGAAACTGATTAAAAACATACTTAAATTAATTTTTATTTACAATAAAATTAAATTTATTTTATAATTTAGACTAGACCATTACTTAAGGTACACTTTCTTTTATTTTTACATTCATTTCCATACTTAAATGTTTTTTTATTAGCACTAAGTTATACGCTTATTGATATGTTTTATCACTGTGTGTGATAAACCCGGGGATCGACAAGCTGTATAGGCCCGTGAGGGTCAGTAGAAGCAGGCCTCAGCCTTACTAATCCCCTCGCTTGAAATAAAGACCCACTGATCAGGTTTCTGAAGGCGCTATCGCTGCATCTGCGCTCAGCACACGCTAGTCGTCACAAGTGGCCCACCCTCTTCCTTTTGTAGATAGATTGCCTTAAGTTCAGTATACGTATTGACTAGAATTGGAGCTCCCATGCTAAAGTTACTCCTCAGCGCCTTTATCTGCAGCATCAGCCTTATTGGCGTTCAAGCTGCCGACCAGAAACCACTGATGAAAGACTTCCTCGGCATAAACGGCCATTATACGTTTAAGCCCGAGGTCTATATCAAGACCTGCCGTCTGGCACGTAATTACCACAACATCAATTGGGATGTGAAGAACGTCGGGGATCCGATCACCATCCCGGTTTGCGCTAATAAAGTGCACTGGCTTAACAATGTCTATAATAAATGGATTAAAGCTGGCTATGAAATCGATATGTGTCTGCAATTCGGCAGTTTTGGCCACAAGATGGAGAACCATAAGCAAGTGTGGCTGGATAATCTCGACTGGTGCTATGAATACGGTAAGCGCACTTCTGAATTTTATGGACCGAGCGGCGCCAATAAAATAGCCACCTCTGTTGAAATTGGCAATGAACCTGGGCGACGTTTTAATGATGAAGCGTATCAAGCCTTGTATTTAAAAATGGCCCAAGGATTACGTGACGGCGACCCCAAATTAAAAATTGTCACTGCCACTGCGCATTCTCATCCTGCTGACGATTATTCGAAAAATATGGATGAAACCTATGGTTCAGCTGAAATGAAAAAATTATATGACGTTATTAACGTGCACACCTACGCGCAAATCAAACGCAAAAATAATAGCGAAAGTCCATGGAATCGTAGCTATCCAGAAGATGACAGCCTTGTGTATATGAAAGTTGTCGATGACACTATCGATTGGCGTAATAAACATGCCAAGGGTAAAGAGATTTGGGTTACTGAATTTGGTTACGATTCGGTAACGCCTGATGCGATGAATAAACGTACGGGTTGGTTTAAGAAATTAGACTGGCAAGGCGTTAGCGACTTGATGCAGGCGCAATACATCGTGCGTTCCATTTTCTTATTTGCCGAACGCGATGTCGATCGTGCTTATATTTATTTTTACGACGATAAAAATGCCCCTGGCGTTCATGCCGGAGCTGGACTAACTCGCAACGATAAGCCGAAGCCATCGTATTGGGCCGTTAAACAGTTCTTAGACGTGCTTGGCGATTATCGATTAGATAAGATCGTGCGCCAAGATAAAACCGCATACATCTATGCCTTTAGCCACGAGAGTGACAAGAATAAACAAGTGTGGGTCGCTTGGTCACCTACTGGCACACAATCGCACAAAAAAGATGGTTACGTCGGTAAAACTGCGGAAATAGAAATTGATAAACTACCAGGACAACCAAGCGGCATTCAGGGTATGGCAACCAAGAAAACAAACATTCCAGCAATAAGCTTTGAAAAGACTGGCTCTAAAGCCATTAAACTCACCGTCAGTGAAAACCCAGCCTATATTATCTTTGGCGAGTAATTATGACCACGATTGATTTTCAACATGCACACGTAGATCGCTCATCTTCCTAAACTTTTTGAGGATGAGCGATCGTTTTAATCCACAACAAATGTCTTTTACTTTCTTAGGCTGCTTGGCGTAACGATCAGCACCACCAAGTGCGTCATAAAATATGCGGATTAAATCACAAATATCATCGTTGCGATTTTCTGCTGTGGTGCGCCCAAAGTGAAACATATCTATGAGTTTTAAATCAAATGATAAACCGAGACGTTGCACAATAATATTTTCTGAGTGCAAATCACCATGGTATTCACCGAGCGCGTGAATTTGCTCAAGACCCACTGCCAGCGCATGCAGTAAATGCACTGCCTGAAAAATCGGCAAGACTTTTCCACGCTGATGCAGAATATAATCAGAGAGCAGTTGCCCCTCAACGAATTCGGAAACCAACATCGTGATGTTGTGGCCACGCAGGCGAACAATATCAGAAGTCAGATAATGAATAAGAATTGGGCAATCTCTTAATTTAAACAGCTTCTTGGCATAAACAGTAGAGGCCTTGGCCCGTACATTGCGTTGGGGATAAAACAATTTGGCTGCATGTTCAATGTCAGTCGCTATTTCACGAACGCGGTAAACTTCGCCCTCCCAACCGCCACCGAGTAATTCGAGGACCTCGTATTTACTCGATAAAATACGCCCTGGGCGTAAATCGAATTCGTCTACAAAACGCGAACGTGTTTTAACCATGGGCGCGGCATCCTAGCTAGCCACACCCAACGACAAGTGAAAAGTCAGCCCTACTTATGCGTGCACTGCTGCCTGACGCAGCACTTCAAACTGGTGATCGTCAACATGGTTATTAATCACATCAAACGCAAAGGTGTTACAACGACGATGCTGTTTGGATGTGTTTGGTGCCGACCCATGAATAATTAAGGGACCGAAAAATACCGCATCACCTGGAGCTAATTCAACAATATCGGCCTCATAGGCATCAAGCCCGCCCTCAAGACCGATGGTAAAACTATGCGTTTGAAAATCCTTATGATCGATTGGACCCTGCTTATGCGAACCGCGTACAAAGCGAATACAGCCATTTTCTTTGGTCGCTGGATCAATAGCCAACATGCAATTTACCTGCTTGGGCTCTCGATGTTTATATTGCCAATAGCCCCAATCCTGATGCCAAGGTGTGAAGCTGCCATCTTCGGCTGCTTTCATCATTAATTTTGAATGGAATTTAACGATGTTCGATCCAATCAATTGTTCAACAATATCCAGCATCGCATCGCTGTGTAATATCTGATCTAATTCATCAACCACATTTTCAGAATTCATTAATTGGCGAATGCGATTTTTCTTTTCAGGATCTTCCCATGAGCAATTAACGTTGTCTGGCTGATTCGTTGCCATTTGTTCATGCAAACAATCTAATTTTGGTTGAAGTACCTCCATATCAGCACGCTTGCATAATTGTCGCACTACAATGTAGCCGTCGCGGTGAAAACGATGTAGTTCTTGATTTGTTAGGACCATGGTCCGTTCTCCTTACAGATGCCCGCTATTTTATCAGCTACTCCTTCATCAACATTGGCATTCCTCCCATAAACCTATAAGATCTTGTCATGTCAGAGCAGCGCCTTCGCGATCTTCAGCGCACCGGATTACTCACTGGATACACCTATTCCGATGATCGATACGGCAATAAACGCCCTAAAGGCAGTCCAGATTGGCTGTTAATGGCAACGGTCAGTGGCCAGGGCTACGCCGCCAGTGGCTCGGTCCATCAGGATCTCGGCCCAGGAGATATTGTCGCCTATGCGCCAAACATTCCGCAGGATTATCGCTGTCATGCCGAGGCCGAACATTGGGAATTTTATTGGGCTCATTTTGACGCTGACCATGACTGGCAGAATTTCTTAGAATTACCAGCCCTCTGTCCCGGCTTAGTTTATTTACACATTGAACAAGAAGAATTATTTGGGCATATTATCGATGAATTACATTTTATGCATCAAGAAGCACGTCGCCCCCAAGCATCAAATTTTCGCTTGGCTAAAAATGCCTTAGAACGCGCCTTGATTTATATTGATAGCGCCAATCCGCAGCGCACTGACGCACAAACAGATCAACGCATTCAATATGCACTTAATTTTATGGCCGACCATTTAGATAAATCACTCAGCCTTGAACAAATTGCCAGTGCCTGCCATACATCAACCTCACGATTAGCGCATTTATTTAAACAAGAAATGGGTATGTCGCCGATTAAATTTCATGAACGCCAACGTTTGAATCGTGCTGCCCGTTTATTAGTCGCCACCGATCACAGCATCACCAGCATTGCGCATGAAATTGGTTTTGATGATCCGTTTTATTTTTCCAATCGCTTTCGCGCACGCTTTCAAAAAAGTCCACGGCAATGGCGGAAGGAAAATTAGTACTAGATCTAGAACCAGTACTAGTACTAAATCCAGTACCACTACTCAATCTCTGCCAAATACCGTGCGCGGTAGCATATCCGCAGGCACCTGCTGTTTACGCCACTGACTTGGCGTACAGCCAAATGCCTGTTTAAATAAGCGCGTAAACATCGCTGGCGAAGCAATACCGACCGCTCGTGCCGCGGAACTAATACTCGCCTGCATTAGTAATAAACCGCGTGCGTGATCTAAGCGTGCTTTATTAATCGCCTCAACCAAACCGATATTATAACGCGCTTGAAAACGGCGGCGTAATTGACGTTCACTTAAGCCAACCGCTGCTGCAATTTCACCAACACTTGGGGCTTCACGACAGTGGTGACGAATATAGACCATCGCTTGCTGCGACGGATCTTCTACTTGTTGCGGCTTTTCATCGGCCGTGCTACTCAAAGCCATCAGTGATTCTAAAAATAAAGCGCGCATTAAAAATGATTCACGCTGTGGATGCGGCGCACTGCTTATTAATTGCCAATACATTTCTGCATTTGGTACATAGGCAATAATTTCATGTGATGCTTGAAACGTTTCCCATATTTTAGCCGCTTCATGATCAACCGATTGCAGCGACACTGCTTCGCGAAACGTCATAAAAAATAACTCTAAATCTTCGGTCTTAGAAAAAATCTCATGCACCACGTTTGGCTCGGAAATAAAACACGAACCGACACGCAATTCGTGAATTTGCCCATCATGACGAAAAGCACCACTGCCAGCGATCACCCAGCATATTTCCTGAAAATCAGGATGGCGATGTAAATGGTTGCTGCGCTCCTCGCCAGCAAACAAACAATGTCCGCCGATCTCCAAACCAAGTCCGTGTTCAGCAAGTGAAATGAGCATTTAGACCTCAATATGTCCGAATACAGCAAGTATATGGCCTAAACTGTATCTACCAAATCAAAAGCCTGGTGCCTATAATGTCAGTCTACAGGAGCAGATATGGGAATTGCCAAAGACTTCTTCGATGAAAACGGCTACTATGTCGCCCGCAATGTTTTTGCCGGTGAAGAATTAGAAAATCTACAAAATGATTTCAACATCATCGTCGATCAATTGCAGGAACATACCGAGAACGCCAATGCGCGTTGGTCGAGTGCCGATCATATCGCCGACAGCCAAGGCACCGTGGTTGTACACACCCACCAAGTTCAAGCCTACAGCGCTTATTGGAATCAAGCTTTTCACCAAAAACAATTTTTGGATATCACTGAAGATATAATTGGCCCTGATATTATCTTACATCACAGTAAATTATTTCATAAGCCTGCTGGTAACGGCGCACCGTTTCCACTGCATCAAGACTATCCATATTTTCCCACTGTTTGCGATTCGATGATCGCTGCGGTTATATTAATCAGTGACAGTACCGAAGATCGCGGTTGCATTCGCATTGTCCCTGGCAGTCATAAACTTGGCCGCTTAGAACCAGGATTCAGCATTAATCACAATGGTGATGAACGACAAAAAGAATTTATTGCCGAACATCCGCTTGAATCAGCTGTCCCAATGATCGGTAAAGCCGGCGATGTGATTTTCTTCCATTATTTCACACTGCACGGCAGTGATGTGAACCGCAGTCCATTCGATCGCCAAAGCGTCTTAGTGCAAATGCATGCCGGTGATGACAGCATGGAAACACAAGGTCACCCCTACAGCGGCGACGTTTTACGCGGCCATAACTGGGCGATGACGAGAGATCGTGCAAATAGCGTAAGCGTTTAAACTAGTACTAGATCTAGTACAAGTACTAGTACTACACATCACTGATATTGAGCCTCATTCTGCTCACACAGCGATTTAAACGCTTCTTCACTCATGCAGGTACAAACACTCTTATCAAATGAGATGGATTCATCATTAGCTTCGATGCGATAAAACTTAGCACCAACGTGATGTATTTTTGCTTCCGATAATTTAACCTGAATAGCATCCCACGGCCAACGGCGTTCAACGACTAAGTCTTGATCATCTATATGTACACAACGCGCCACGCCACGACGTACCATGATAACAATTCCACTCACCGTAAAAATAACAAAAAATGCAAATGCCATGGCGTAGAGAATCGCTCCTACACCAGTGATCACATACACCGAAATACAGATCACTAAGAACAAGATCGGCTGAACGATAATGAGAAAAATGCGGACAGGCATACTAATCAAACAGCTTAACTAGTGACCTAGCAATTCCATGACAAAACATCACTCATTAAAATTTAATGAGTCATTATCAATTTTCTTCGGCCTTTTTAGCTGAAATTTATCTATTTAGGGCTTTGAGTCGGCTTCATGATAGCCAAAAAGATTTCAAGACTGCCATGTGGAATACGATAAACACCAAGTGCATTCAATTCCTTTGCTGCCATCGCTGCTAACTCCCAAGCCATGCCTTCATCGCATTCAAAGGCCTTGGTCGTAAAAAGCGCAATTCCGGTTTTTTCAGCCAAGGCTTGGATACGCAGTGACTCGCGCTGCCGCTCTTCCACGACCGTATTATTACCCCATGCCCACATGTAACTGTTCTTTTCATTATTCCACGAACCGATACCGACATAGGAAAACTCAAGTTCTACCACATCATTATTTTTAAACTGCAAAACACCTTGTTCCTGATCATACCAATAAGCATCATAAGAACCGATATCATAGGTTTCTTGTAATTGAGCCTGCTGCTTTTCCAGCCAGTCATAGCTCTCGTCAACAAAAGCAGCAAATTGATCGTCGTCCATAGATACCTCTTTTTTTGGATCTTCGCATCCATTGAATAGGATGATACATAATAGAAATATGAACATGAGGCATATTTTCATTTATGTGCCATCCAAGTCTTCTTCATCATCTTGATAAATCTCTTCCTTTGCAGAACAAGCTACTTTCCAATCTTCGATTGTGCCAGAATTGACAGCTTTAATTACAGCTTCTCGATAATCTGCAGATCTCTCAGCCGCTGCCATTCCTACAGCAAAACCTTTTTTGTCTTCAATTCGGTACATAGTACCATATTTCTCAAAATTTAAACGTGCTTCTGTTAATGAATAATCTTTATTGGGTCCACCTCTAACCATATCAGCATCATCGGAATCTTGGCCATCATCTTCCCAAAAACAAACAGGGCATATATCAAATTCGTTTCTTGAACTCAATGTTGGCAAGAAACAACAGGGACAAATGTAATTCTCGCGGTATGTTGAATAATTCTTAGACTTTGAAATCTGTTGACAATACCAATTAAACCATTCAACACTCATATTAATGCAACACAATGTACCAGTTAAGATCGAAGATCAATCGCCCAGATTAGTCTATCTTCACCAGGACATGCAGCATAAGCATTTCGCTCAACACTGTGCAGGTGACAACCCATCCTTTGATAGAATTTGCATGCTGGAACATTGATGTTCTGCGTTTCGATATGCATTTCAGTACAACCGCGATCCTTGGCCCAATTAATAGCCGCAGTAAAAAGCTGCTTACCTAAACCGCTCCCGCGAGATTCAGGTACCACGCGAATATCCCACAAGACAGCAAGATCACTTCGCCCCCGAAGCATATCCACATCCGCTGAATTGTGAGCAATGATACAGCCACCAATCGGCGCATCAGCTTCACAGGCCAATAAAATTCCCCAGTTTTGTAAATCAAATCGATTCGCTAACGCGGCAGGCGATTCATGTGCGTCATAATCTTTAAGCCACACCTCATCCACTTGCTGCTCTATAATTTCAAACGACCCAGGCTCACTAGTAATATCAAAGCGAGACCCCACCTCAAATGAGATAGGAATCTTTGCATAATCAGCAAGATCATTCGGCGCTACGTTATTAATGTGCATTTTATTTCTAAGACAATTTAAGGAATTGAATGTTTTTCTTTTATTGCCTTGATCCGATCCCAGACCTTGGGCGCGACATCGGCCATCGAAATCTTTGAGAAAATCGAAGACAAGACCCGCCTCTCATCATCATCAATGTTCTTGTCGGCAAGTGCAATACCCATCAGAAAATTTATTTCTTCTAAATCTAAGGTGCCATCATCACTAAAACAGGCTATCGAGTGATAGGCCAGTTGAATATGTGGGCTATTACGATCCATGATATGCTCCTGCGTTAAAGAAATGATAATTATTCACCATCTCTAGCCAATCGATCCACGCATTTGAGGATACTCGGAATTCGAAATTGTCCATGCATAGCGCTAATGTAATCAGCTGCTGTCGAAGTATCCAAGCCGCAAGCAGTTATAAACACGGGGCTCTGCGACTCACCACGTAAGACTTCATGATGCGTATCAGATTCTTTAAATGCATTTTTAGCCACACCGATGACCGGAACCTGCTCTTCAAAGTGATTATACAAATGCCGTCCTAAGCCGGGACGTCCAGTTGATAAATCCACATAGCCATCAATAACGAGTGTGTGTAATTCCACATCAAGTTCCTGAATCAACTTAATTATCGACGGCAATTCACGCCGGAAAAATTCGCCAGGCACATAATCTGAACTAATCGCATCCATCATACACTTTTCAAGTGCAGGTATGTCATCGCTCCAGTCTTGTATACAACAAACTGCTGAACGCACGGTTTCATCAAAATAGTGATTATCGAAGACGGCGATCATCTTACCTTCTGTTTTCGTACCTTCTTTGACTTTCACTTAAAAGTTCTTCAAAGGAAACAAAAGCCTTATCTCTGTCAGGCGTTAGGTAATAAGCTGCGGTAGCCTTAGGCGGATAACCATCAAGATAAAGTGTTTCATGTGAACCAACGAATCCAATTAATGCAACTGCGATAATATAGTACTCTGTTTTATGGCGAAAAAACTCAACTCCCGTTATTTTATACTTACCATATTGACCTACTTCTTTATACCAATTTGAGTCATAGGTAAGCAACAGTGATTTTCGCTCTTTTTCAGTTATTTTCTCGAATTCACTAAATGAGTGAAACAAAGTTCCTCTACCCTCTGGCAACTTTGATAATGAATTACGGACAAAAACACGAGTTTCAGATGATCTCGTATCGGAACACCCCTGTATAAATAAAACAGCCAACATACACACTATTAATTTCATAATCATCTTAGATCGATATTTACAGATGGTTTAATTTCATCAAGAATAGCCTGTGTCTGCTTTCGACCATGATAGGCTCTGTGTATCATTAGACTCGTTCCATCCATTGAGGTAACTACGATGTTGCGCTGATACCATCCAACGGATCTAGACTTAATTGAAGCAACCGTTTTCAATTCGATTTCAACCTGCTTATTTTCCGTGTAAGTCATCGCTGGGCCTATGATAGGCGATTCCGTAACTTCAATATCGTAGTGTTTCCAGCTGAAAAATTGGAATACAAACAGGAGTATGGTAGTGACTATTATTGACACCCAAAATAGCTCCTTACTGAAAACAAGATAGTCGATAGCGAAGACTGCAAACCCTATACCTATTATTTCGCACTTTATTCGCCATGTATTCCCAGTGTATTTCATTTTTATTCATCTAACGCACTAGATCAGAAAAATCGTAAAAAGTGTGACTTCCTATTTTATGAAATATATCGTTAGCCATCGCTGCTATTCCATCCATTTTTAGTCGTTTCAATCACAAACATCTCTTCTGTATCAACATGAGTGTAATCCTGCTCTTGAAAATTGAGCCCATATTCATCAGCTAGTCCATCAACGAAGACCTGTCCAACTTTTTTAAGAGAAGATGTATCTGCTTCCATTCTGGTCATTTCTGTCTTTAAACCATCCGATTCCTCTATAATCACAACCAAGATAGCAGAATCAGTATTTTTATTCACAGATGACACAATCTTATATCGGAATCCATTCGGATAGTGTTCATCTTTCGACCAGTTAGATATCCAAAATATACCCGGATAATTGTCAATAAAATCAATTATGATCAATGCACCGTTATTATTCATCCGCACTTCTTCTTTATCATCATTGCAAGCAACAAGAATAATTAAGGATAATAGAATCGGTAACAGTGGTTTCATATTGATGGCCAACGTACCATATCAACAAATCCGCACGGAACGTGGCATGGCGTCATAAAACTCATAGTTGGATTTCTATAGTTATACACTCCGTTACTCCAATCGGCCTGTATCTATAGCCTCTTTAATCAATGGTAGCAATTCTTTATATCTCTCTAAAAACATATCATCCCCTCGATGATTTGAACCGCGCGCACTCATAAACAATTCATTCCTTAAGTCTGTAAGAGTATTTCGTTTTCTCAATTTTACATTTTCACTAGCAGCCTCAAATGATCCGAAGTGGTTATAACCATTAAATGACATAGCAAAAGAAAAGACAGCAGTCCTGTCTTCCACATTTGGCAATAATTCCTTTTTTACCTCTTCATTTGGCAGCGCTTTCATTTTAGCAACGCCCAAGGTCAGCGGGGCCGAGCGGAGCAAGGCTCCGCGTTTTGAAACGCATTGTTGGGTTGCCCATAATAATTGTATTAAATACATGTGTCAATTAATGTTACCTTTTGATTGTCTAAAGTATATCCGTAATGAGAGCCACCTATATATAATCCGTTTTTTGATTTTTCAGACACTCTGGCGACATAATCAAATCCAGGATCTATTGGATTTTCATCTATATCCCAATGGTTGTCCATGTACTCAGATCTAGTCCATATTTTTATTACATCACCATTGTCGATTTCACCAATTTTTGAATAGAATTTTTCCTCATTTTCATTTCTCGGATCAACGGGTTTCTCATTTGCATTTAGATTTTTCATAGGTCAACCCAACAGTATAATTCTACAGAAAAACCTGAGAACCCTGTTTGGCTTCGCAGATCCCTGGGTTTCAATTGCATCAACTGTATGCCTTTTTGTTTATGAGTTCGCTGTATTACCACTTTGCTTTTCTCTAGATCTATAGTTATAGGGAAAAACTCTGTAGCAAGGAATTTTGGTGGTGTTTTCACAAGTCTTTTGACACAGATAATCGAGAGTGAGGCCACCCTTGACCATCTCCTCGTGTCCTCGCTACGCTGCGGGCACTTCGTCGCGTTGCGCTCGGCAATAAGGCCATGCCCATGGCCTTAAAAAATCACTACGTGATTTTACCGTGCTCACCCCAGGAATACTAACGTAGGCAAGCCATGAAGGCGGATATCATTGCACCGAGATGGCTTATGTGATCGTGCAACGGATGATCCTCTGTCATTTTTCCAATATCGCTCAGCAACGCTAATTGACTTTGCAATTCCGTATTCGATGCGCGCGCATAACCCATAAAGCGCAGGCATTGTTTATCCGAATCCTGCGCAGCACCTTCCGCTATATTTGACACTACTGATATAGCTGAACGTTCGAGTTGATTGGCTAAATCACCGAAGTTTCTACCACGTTGTCTGAGTTGATGAATAGCACGAAGATTTTCTCGTGCTTTTTGATAAATGCGAAGGTTGTTGATGTTGTGCATTGTTGCTCCTTATAATTCCTGCCGCCCGCTTGCGCGGAGCAGTCAAGAGCACGTAGTGCCGAACACAGTGAGGGAACTCTTTACGGCGAGCACATGCGGTAAGGTTGGAATTAATGAGGAGCTATTTTTACGTTGGTAAGGGTTCGTTTCATTTCCGAATTTCAAGTTTAGAACCTCGAGTCTCGAAGTTCGATAGTCGAGACTCGATGTTCGATAATCGAAATTCGAAATTCCATATTCTAAATTCGAAAAATTAATTAACCGTGACTAATCGAACTATCCGAAAATTTATGCTCATCCGGCACATGTTTACTCATCGAATTTTTCAATCCGTCAAACATGTTCACTAAAATAATGCATCCGATTAAGGAAACAAAAAAACCGGCTATGACGCCGAGTATCCACATTGAATCCTGAAGGTGCACTTCATAAACGATAATGCCAATGGCGGTCCACATAGATGTGCTGGTTATAACCGCTAATAAAGTTGCTTTGCTGGCATTTTGAACCGTTAAACCGAATACCGCACTACAGACTACCATGAGTCCAACTAGTGTAATAATAGCTACGATTTCTTCGGCCATATAAGTGCAATGTTATGCAACGTTTGAACAGAATTCCAGCGAATTCCGGCTTAGCATTCATGCAATATTCACAGTAATTTCATTGCTTTTTTGCACATAGTGATTTTGTACAAATCCGACAAGTACCGTTAATACAGGAATTTACGGGGTTTTTGACAAGTTCTAAGTGCTTGGCAGCTATGAATGCATTAGTGGAGCAAACCTAAGGCACGCATTAATTCACCAGCAATAACCATATTACCAAGGTGGCTGAAATGACTGTCGCCTTCACAATAGACATTATGCCCAGCGTATTGTTCGGCCAAAGCATCAGCATTTTGCTTCATGCCATCACCAATATTTAAATAGACACCGTTATTTTTTTCGACTATTTCTTTAACTACCGCTGCGCGTGCTTGCAAACGTCCTTCACGTTCGATACGTGATTCGATTGCGTTTGGGCACACTTGGAAATTTCCTAAAATACACAATTGCCCACCGGATACGTCATTTAATTTTTTACAATACTCGCTTAATGCCTCACGTGTTTCGTCCTCGCTCAGACCTTTATTCGCATCATTGGCACCAATAGTCATAAATACATAATCAGGTTTATGCGGCGCAACAAATTCATCGAAGCGATTTAAGACATCAACGCTGGTGCTGCCCCCTACTGCAACATTACGCATCGTAATATTTAAATGTGGAAACCAGGCGAATATATTTTCAGCAACAATATCGCCCCAGTTGCGATCCCAATTATTCAAACGCATGTAGGGCCAGTTAGAATAACCAGCGCCACCACGAAAATTAGTTAAGCTATCACCATCACATAAGAGTGTTTGGTCTTTTTCTAGTGTAATACTCATCAGTTGCTCTTAATAATTAGAATAATCAACGCAGGCTTCATGCGCACAGCGTTCTAAAACACGGGCGATGTCTTTCGGAATTAGAACCTCTTGGCCAAAGACTGCCGGATATTCGTGGTTTTCCGCATTCATACCGGATAAAACTTCGAAAAAACAACAGGCCATCACATAGCCACCAAACATGCCGAGATGATGGCGATCTGGATTATGAAAATTGGTATTTGGCAAGGCTTTCATTGCATTATCCAAGGCCACTGCACCTGGAACGACGCGTACATCGTGCTCTTTGGCAATATCTAAATAATACTGCATCACTTGATGGCGTTGCTCGGATGTGTAGCGCTCCGGACCTTGATAGGCATACAATAAAGCCTGAGATCCCGCAGCGCGAACTGCTTCAATTAATTTACCACCGTATTCTTTCATCGAATCGGTAAAATCGAGCGGACCACCCGAGCTATCTTGCATAGCTACAATGTCATATTTATTTTCAGCAATCTTTTCCAACACGTCTGATTCGTTGTAATGCCACTCAAAGCGTTTACCGCCGCTGAGACTCTTTTCAAAACTAATCGAAATATTTGCTGAGCTGTTATTTAACATCGAGCGCAGGGTTTCAGGAATGGCCCAGAAAAATGTGCCGCTGTTACCAATGAATAATATTTTAAAATGCTTGGCCATCTTGGTGCGAATTGACGGCATTGGTGGTTTATAATCTTTTGCTGGTGCCTGTATCGTTACGGCCTCTGCACTCGCTGATGATGTGCTTATCTCTATGCCATTCATCAGACTTTGCTCGCCAAGATCGATACTAAGTTCACCACCCTCATGTTTATAACCGTCGACTTCGATAATCGCTGGTCGTCCTAAGCCACCACTTATTTTATAGGGCTCAAATTCTTTAATTAATTGATCACCATTTAATCCAACGCTAAAGGATTTCTGTACCGGTATCTGACCTTCAAAAGTCACGGCGGAAATAATGCGAATGCAATAGGTGCCAGCTTCGAGTTTTAACTTATAGCCTTCAGCATTAAAATGTTCACTGCGTATGACCTCTTTTAATTCATCGGCGTGAATCGGTAGATCTGGCTCACGAGTAACGTTGCCCCCACCGATGTATCCATAGTCAGCTCCGTCAGTCCATTCCTGATCATCAAGCCAGCCATCAATGCCCTGACTGATTGCTCCACAATTGATACGATAGATCGATTCGCTCATCTAGTCACCTGGTCCCAAACTCTAAGAGGATGTAACTTTTTTCAACTCAAGCTGATTATCTAAGAGACGGGTGAGATAAGGACTTACGTAAACGATTGGTCAAGATCTATGGTCATTTGCATACGAATCGTCCATATCCGATGTAAAGACCCATCTTGCACTTCTGAGCACATAAAGCGTAAGCTAGAGAGCTATGACGAATACAGCTATGACACGAAAGACTTGGGCCTGGTGGCTCGGTTTGGTTTTCAAACACAAATTGGTGCTGACTGGTGCCATCACCTGCATGTTAATTTTTCTCGCCGGTGAAGCGCTGATGCCGTGGGTCGTTGGCATCGTTATCGATACCCTTCGTGATCCAGCCATCCTCGAAGCTGGTAAAATCATGCTACCTGGTTTTGGTGTAACAGATTTAACCGCGGCATTGATGATTGTATTGGCATTTGGTGTCGGATTAGTGGTCTTACGCAACTTTGCCCAATATGGTCGCGACGCCTTTTTTAATGAGGTCGGCGAGCGTGTTCATTTAGATCTACGTCAGCGCTTATTTGATCACCTGCAAAAATTACCATTAAGCTTTTTTGATAAATCCTACACCGGTCGCATCATGGCGCGGATTACCACCGATGCCGATGCCCTCTATCACATTTTAAATCAAGGCACCATCCACATCATTGGACATGGTATTTTAATTACCACCATGAGCGTCAGTTTGTTTTTTATTCATCCTGGTTTAGCGCTGACTTTATTTGCCTGTGTACCGGCTTTACTAATTCTCGTTGGTATTACGCGTAAGCGTGCCCGCGATGCCGGTCGTAATCAACGCGAAGCGCTCGGCAATATTTACAGCCGCCTGCAAGAACGCATCAGCGGTATCCGCGTAATTCGTAGTTTTGGTCGTGCCGATGAGGAATCCGAAGCCTTTGCCGAAGACTTACGCGAACTTTATGCGCACAATAAAAAATTAGTGCGTGGTTATTCGAAACTCGGGGCCATGTCGAATGCCTGCACCCGCTTAACTGGCGTACTGATTTTATGCCTTGGTGGTGTTGCAGTGATTAATGGTAATTTAACCCCAGGCTTATTGGTGACTTTTTACTTAGCATCATCCGTTGTTTTACAGCCACTCTCTGCGATGGCTCATGCAATTACGCAATACATTACCGATGCTGGTGTGGCGATTGAGCGCATTGGTGAAATATTAGACCAACATACCGGTGATGAAGATGAAGCTGGCAAAACACCATGCCCACCGCTACACGGCAACATCGACTTACAACGCATCGATTTTTCCTACGTCCCAGAACAACCCGTTTTGAAAAATATTTCACTCTCGGCCAATGCAGGCGAATGCATTGCCCTGGTTGGACCATCCGGTGCGGGTAAATCCACTTTGGTTGATTTGCTATGTCGTTTTTACAAACCGACCAAGGGTAATTTAATTGTAGACGGGCATACTATTCACGACCTCGCACCCAATTCCTATCGCCAACAACTTGGCTACGTCAGCCAAGACACCTTTTTGTTTCACGGCAGCATCGCTGACAATTTACGCATTGCCAAACCAGAGGCGACGATCGAAGAATTACGTGATGCCTGTAGCAAAGCCAACGCTCTGCAATTTATTGAAGCGATCGACGAAGGTTTTGATGCGATAGTCGGTGAACGCGGCGTAACTCTATCCGGCGGTCAACGCCAACGCCTCGGTATTGCTCGCACCTTACTCGCTGATCCGAAATTATTAATTTTAGACGAACCAACTAGTGCTCTTGATGCGGAAAGTGAAAAACTGGTGATGGATGCGATTAAGCAATGTTTTGCTGGTCGCACCTGCATTATTATTGCTCATCGCCTGGCCACGGTTCGTCACGCCGATTGTATTTATGTCCTGGATCACGGTGAAATTGTTGAATCAGGCAATCATGAAAAACTCGTTCACGATAATGGCCTGTATTGCGAACTCGCGATTAAACAGGGCCTCGTCCATAATTAAATTTTAATAACAAAAGGTAATTAACATGTCGACTAGCACTATGACCACCACTATTCATTACACTGACACAAATCCTGTACCTCTCAGCAATTTATTATTCGGCCAATTCATGGAGCGCGCCAGCTTCGGTGAACCAGGACCGGAAAGCGCCTGTGATGACAACGGTGTTTTACGTCCAAGCTCGTTGGCATTATTAAAAGACATGGCTCCGCCGATAACGCGCTTTCCAGGTGGTACCGATGTCGATTTTTTAGATTGGCATGACTTGATTGATTACGCCCCCGAGCGCGAAGAGGCACAGCGACCAAAAGAAACCGGACGCAATGACCGTTACATCGGCACACGCTTTGGCATCATTGAATATTTAGAATGTATGCGCGATATTGAAGCGGAGCCCATTTTAGTAGTTAATATAGGTGAATCTTGGATAGCTGAAGATAAAGCCAAAAGTATCGCCTATCATTGCGCCGCGATGCTCGCTTATGTGAATGCACCATTAGAGAATAATTTACCTAAGCATTTAAAAGCTTATCCCGAAGCACGTGCTAAAGCAGGGCACCCTGAACCTTTCAATGTTAAAAAATGGCAGATAGGCAATGAAACCTGGATTCTAAGTTGGCAACGCAAGGACGTTCCTCAAGAACAGGCCGATTGGTTAGCAGTGCAAAAAGAATGCTTAGACATAGCCATTGATGCAATGAAAGCCGTTGATCCAGATATCGAATTAATTATCGACGGTGGCAGTCTCGCCCAATTGGAAATGAATTTCGCTGCATTTAAGGACCGTGTCGATTATTTCGTAACGCATCACTACAAACCCATGGGTGGTCGTACACTCATTGATGGACGCACTCAAGAAGAAATTACACCGAATACATTATCTGCAGAAGAATTATATCGTTGGATGGTAGCGGCTCCTGATGCCAACGCCGATGGCTACAGCACCTATGAAACCGAAGTCATGCCCTTTATTAAAGAGCACGATGTGCCCATCGCCTTTACCGAATGGAATTGGAATGGTTGGTTTGGTGCAGATCCAGTCGCTGAAAACAATTGGCATTGGCGTGGTGTTGGCGCAGCCGGCATGTTACATGCGTTGATGCGTGAAAGTAAACATTTTAAAATTGCCTGTCAGTCGATGCTAATCGGATCGGGCTGGGGCATCATGAGTATTTGGGTCCATCCTGAAGATGAATTTGAACCGCACATGAACACAACAGGCATGGTGACTAGTTTATACAGTAAACACCACGGAACAGAAATACTGCCATGCACAATTAGCAACAACGAATGCTACGACGCCGTTTACACCAATGGTAAACATCCATTAATTAATAACGCCGTATGGATTGATGCCTTGGTTTCCAAGGATGATCAAAAAATATATATCCACGTCATTAATCGCCGTCGCCAAGAAGCATCGAGCATATCCCTGCAAGACACAGACCTCGCCGGTAAAGCAGCGCGCATGTATAGCATTGTTCAGGACAGCCCTTGGGAAGTGCATCGTCAGCAAGCTGCATCGCGGATTGATGAAGTTTCGTTTACGGTAAATGATGAGCAGGTGTTTGAATTACCGGCTTGTTCAGTGAGTGTGATTGAAATTGATTTATAACAGTAGGCAGTAGGCAGTAGGCAGTAGGCAGTAGGCAGTAGGCAGATTTACAGACTTATTAATTAATCAAGGCACTTTCCCTGGGATTGCGAGTGCCTCACTCGCGAAAAGTTTGCCTTCGGCCTGTGTAACCAACGTTTTATTTCCTTTCTTTAACCCGACCTTTTCACATGTGCTCAAGTGTAAAGGCAAACCGCTTCGCGGCACTACGTGTCCTTGACACTTTGCGCGCATGCGAACGGACAGGTTATGAAAGGAGCATAATCCCATGCACAATTTACAAAAACTTCGCGTCTATCATGTAGCCCGTGAAAACCTGAGAACTATTATTACTCTCACCAAATCCATGAGAGACTTTGGCGATCTGAAGAATCAGATCCAACGATCTGCATTATCAGTTGTATCGAATATTGCAGAAGCAACCGGTACAAATAGTCCTGCCAACTTCAACAGATTCCTCGGGTATGCCAAGGCATCCAATCGTGAATTACAAACGCAATTAGAGATATTAGCAGATTTAAATCCACACAACAAAACTCAAACGACTATTCAAAATATAGACCATGTAGGAGCAATGCTCTACAAGCTTATGAACAATAGTTCGTAAAACAGAATCACCCAAACGGAAAAGAGATGCAGCATGGCTAATTCACAAACCAACACTCGAAACTGGATAATAGATAGTAGCTAGAACCTTTGAGACATATTTATTACTCATCCTGTAACAAACTACACTTTGAGCAAAAACAACTGGCACCCAAGCCTCCGCATCCCGTACTTCAATCCAAGTGCCCTGCATTAAAGGTAATTGATGTCCAGGTCTCACATCATTGGTCACATTATCTAAAACTGATATGTAATTTGTGACTCTCAAACAAGCATAGACAGAAACATAAACGATAAGAGTCACTACTAGTGCTTTGTTCACAATTATTAATTATCATACCAGAATAAAATCTTTCACATCACTCTCTACACGAACTTGGCGTTCGACCATGATAGCGCTTGAACACACGACTGAAATACAGTGAGTCATCATAGCCACAGACTTCAGCGACATCGGCAACGGTCATTTCTCTGTTATTGGTTAGCAAATCGATGGCACGTTGCATGCGAAAGGCGATGAGATCTCGTTGTGGTGCTTCGCCGCAATAGCGTTTATATAAATACGAAAATCTATTTTCGCTCAGGCTTAGCATTTCAGCCATTTCGGTAACGGTCCATGGTTTTTCGAATTGCTGGCTGATTTTTTTACGTACGGCCAAAATAGCCTCGAGGTGCTGCTCTTTGCCGTCTTCAATTTCAATGCGCCCACGCGCGCACAAGCGGATTATTTCTAGTAAACCATCACGTAACGCTTCTTCAGCAAATGGTGGCCGCTGTTCCCACTCGACGTGTAATTTACGCACACAGCGCTGTAATTCACTTATATTATTAACAGCAATTCCCTGGTTGGCTTCAAGCCCGTGATAATCTAGGGCTTTTTCAATATCACCGTTTGCTGACATCCAGTCATCGGTATAGCCTGCCTTTAATCCCCGATACCAAATTCCGGTGACGGGCTTAAAAAAGCACATGCAAGGACTGTTAATTTCCAGCGCATTCTCTTTGCTGGTACCGACAATCATCGGGTCATGGTAGAGATTAATTTGCCAATTACGCACACCCTTCGGTCGGTCGGTAATATCTTCCGGGGAGTTTTTCCAATTCAGCCCAATGTTTCGCACACGGATATCAAATTGCTTCGCCATTAAACAAATCCTGTGCTGTTTTGGCGTCTGTATGCCGCTGGCGTGGTGTGATAGCGCTGCTTAAAACGTCGATGAAAATTTGCTATATTATTGAAGCCACTTTCTTCAGCAACTTCAATTAAGCTTTTATGGGTGCTGTTGAGTAAACTGACGGCGTGATCTAAACGTGCATGCTGGACTAATTGCATGGCACTGAGTTGGTAATGTTTGGAACAACTGCGGGTTAAATACGCACTGCTAACACCAGCGCGCTCAGCCATGGCTTTAACGCCACCTTCTAAAAAATGACCCTGACGTAATTCTTGCATTAATTGTGATAACCACGCCGGTGCACTATCACCCTGACTGTGTCGGGCTAGGCGTGCACATAAACCGATAATAAATGCTTCGACCTGCAAGCGATCGCGACACACATCATAATTACCAAAACGAATTACTTCTTCATTAAACCACTGAAGATCAGTTTTAAATAAACGGTGGTTAGGCGGTACTTCTTGGTAGGTCCATGGCCAGGCTTGATGAAAATGTTCCTGTAACGCTTCGTACATCGAACCGGGTATGGCGATATTGCGAAACAATAAGGCTTCCTCATCACTGGCTGCGAGGGCATGTACTACTTTGGGGTGAATTAGCGCTAAGTCCCCTGCAGTTAAAGCGATGCGCTGATCAGGCAAGCAGTGCCAGCCACTCCCCTGATCAATATAATACAATTCGGCATAATCGTGGTTATGCAGCGGAAATGCATATCCAGGTGGGTAAAATGCAGAATCTACCGATAAAAGTACATCCCTGTATGCCCAATCGGCATCACGCCAACATAGATGCACCGGTTCTGAGGTCATAAAAGTATACTACCAGTCAGTGCTGCATAGGAAAGCCTCAGTTGCTCATATATGCTGCCGGGCCTAGGGAGACAATTTATGAAAGTTCTATTTATTGGTGGAACCGGAAACATCAGTACCGCGAGCAGTCGCCTCGCCATTGAACGCGGTATGGAATTATATTTATTAAATCGTGGCAATCGCCCAATCGAAATTGCAGGTGCACACAGCATCGTCGCCAATATTAACGACGAAACCGCTGTCAGTGACGCGATTAAAGATTTACACTTTGATGCCGTGGTGAATTGGATTGCCTTTACCCCCGCTGATATCGAACGCGACATTCGCTTATTTAAACATAAATGCGATCAGTACATATTTATTAGTTCGGCATCTGCTTATCAAAAACCAGCAACCTCACCAATCATTACCGAAAGCACACCATTAGCGAATCCCTATTGGCAATACTCACGCGATAAAATTGCCAGTGAAGAACGTTTAACCCAAGCACTACGCGACGAAGATTTTCCAGGCGTGATCGTGCGTCCGTCATTGACCTACGATACGGTTATTCCGCTGCCTTTGAGTGGTTGGAATCAATGGACCTTAATTCAACGCATGCTGGATGGTAAGCCAATCGTTGTTCAAGGTGATGGCACCTCTTTATGGACAATTACTCACAGCGATGATTTCGCCATCGGCTTAGTTGGCCTACTCGGTCATCGTCAAAGCATCGGTCATGCCTTCCACATCACCTCTGACGAATTATTGACCTGGGATCAAATCCATCAGCAAACCGCTGAAGCAGCTGGCTGTAATGCTAACATTATTCACCTAACCAGTGAACAAATAATTTCAGTAGCACCGGAAGAAACTGGTAGCTTACTCGGTGATAAATCGGTCAGCGCTATTTTCGATAACAGCAAGATCAAACGTTTTGTTCCTGAATTTAATGCAACGATTCGCTATCGCGATGGCATCGAACGCACGCTTAATTGGTTTAAAGCAGATCCGAAGCGCATGGTCATCAGTGATAATATTCATGAACTTAATGACAAATTAATTGCCCTGCACGCACGCTTAAATGGCCAGGAGGCTTTAGCATGAGTTACGGCATAGGCATAATCGGTTGTGGTGATTTTTTACGCTGGCAAGCACCTGAATTACTTAAAAGCGAACACGTCAGCGTCAAAGCACTCTTCGACCCACGCCAAGAGCAGGCTGAAAAATTTGCTACTAAACTTGGTGGGCGTGTTGAAAACAGTGCTGAAGCGATTTATCAAGCAAATGATGTTGATATTGTTCTTTTGTTCGTCCCACCTTGGGCGCGTGCTGATTGTGTCGAAGAAGCTGCGTCATCTGGTAAACATATTTTAACCACCAAACCACTCAGTCCGAATAACATTGATTGCCAACGCATTCTTGACGCTTGTTCCACCGTTAAAGCAGGCGTGATTTATAATCGTACCGACAATGAATTATGTCGTACCGCACGTCGTGTTTTTCAAACCGGTGAAATTGGCCAGCTTGCTTTATTTAAGCAAGACTGGATTCATCATTATCCGAAGTGGAATAATTGGGCTACTGATCCTGAAAAAAATGGCGGTCCATTTATGGATGCGATGATTCACAATCTGAACATCGCTCGTTATTTACTCGATGACTCGGTGACCAGTGGATACTTCTCAAGCTCCCAACACAGTCACCCTGAATTAGCCTGTGCTGATACGGAATTTTTGAAAATAGATACCGAACGAGGTGCGTCTGCTCATTTATTTATTACCTGGGCTGCTGACTTGCATTATCAAGGAACGACAGGTAACGATCGCGAGCACATCGATCAATTATTCATGGTTACCG
Source organism: Planctomycetota bacterium (assembly GCA_028280785.1). Taxonomy (GTDB): domain Bacteria; phylum Planctomycetota; class UBA11346; order UBA11346; family UBA11346; genus JANQLF01. The sequence continues at coordinate 7,284 of JANQLF010000156.1, read as the reverse complement.
ATCACGGTTGGCATTGCACCGAAGTACAACGCAATGGCCAAGGTGGTATGCTGGCGCATAAACACGGAGAAGACGATCGCTTTTTTGCCTTCCAGCCGCGCAGTTCAAGCATTTATGATTTATTTGCACTGCATCTCGATGGCGAAGCTGATTGGCCGCAAGATTTACCGAGCATCGAAGAGGCGGCATCGGACATCGAACTCATACGCTATGTCGAAGATTATAAAGGGCAGTGTTTTAACTGGAGTGATCGCGGCGCATTAGCTGTTGGGTAAGCAGAAATAGCACTCATAGTCTACACAGAAACAGAGGTAGATTATGGGTGCTGTATACGAAGAAATAGACGACGATCTCAAAGCTTGGATTGAAGAACAACACATGTTTTTTGTTGCCACAGCTCCAATGGCGGCTGATGGCTTATTAAATTGTTCACCAAAAGGCATGGATTGTTTTGGCGTTATTAGCGGTCATCAAGTTGCCTATGTTGATATGGCTGGCAGTGGTGCTGAAACCATTGCGCACATTAGAGAAAATGGGCGCATGATTATTATGTTTTGTGCCTTTGCTGGTAAGGCAAAGATATTACGCCTCTATGGTACCGGTTCAGTCCACCTCCCTGGCGAAGAAACCTATGATGCATTAGCCAAGCAATTACCAACGCTTCCCGGCACGCGCAGTATTATCAGTTTAGATATTACACGCATCGGTGACTCCTGTGGTTACGGTGTCCCTGAATATGAATTCAAACAACAACGTCCTACACTACCAAAATGGGCAAATAAATTAGGACCCGAAGGTATCGCTGATTATCAAGTTAAAAATAATCAGAAGAGTATTGAGGGACTTGATGCTCTACCTATTGATGAATAGCTAACTGGTATGAGTCTTAGGATTAGTCTTGGTCTTAGTACACATGCACATCACTAATACTAAGAATCGCGTAGCGATGGACTAAGACCAAAACCCATACTAGTTAACTAAAATAGAAGAACTTACCTCTTTAACCATATACAACCTCGGATCGGAAAAAATATCCGTCCATTGCTTTTCATGTGTCCAGCGCTGTGGATTTAATTGATTGAGCAAACCAAAAATGCCAACTGCGGCTAAGATATGATGGGGGTGAGCGTTTACTATTTCCTGAGATCGCTGTTTCCAAACAGCTTCGGCATGATTGCCATAGCGTTCCACCGCAACCTCAACATCTTTTCTTCGATAGTCTGGAATAATCTGGCGACAAAACGCAAAGACATACAAGGCATCAAGTTCTAAATATGATAAATTTGTTGTATGCTTTGCCAACCAACAGGCATTATCCATCTGCAAGTTTAAACACGAATCAACGAGCTGCTGTGGATACGGAAATGCACACCCGAGGTGCTGATAAATGGGAATAATATGTACGCTACCACCCAAGGGTTGATGACGATCTGAATGGGCAACGCCTTTACGCCACCATCCTGTTTGCGGATCAAGTTCAGCGTCCAACCAATTAAATACAGCGTCTCTCCAAGCATCATCGCAATCATCACTCATGGCAAAACAATGCATACCACCCCAAAATAAATGAGAAGCACTCCACTGCTTCGACCAATCGATAGTCTCTAACCATGGCCCGACTTTTTCAGGTGTATTAAATTCATCATAAAGCGAAACCGCACGTAATTGCTTACCACCGAGTGGACCCAAGGCACCAATAACCATTCCATTTGCATGCTGCGGCGAATGATTCCAACAGGTGTACGTCCCATCCTCTTGGGCAAACGAATTAATATAAGCACACCAGGCTTCGCGTTCTTCTGTACGCAGTGTCTCATGAAAGTCCTCGCCCATAATAACCCGCGATAAGACCACATCCAAACTGGTGTAGCTATCTGGTTCTTGTCCTGCGCCGGCTGCGTAACAACCAAACGCTCGTTCTGGCATATGCAAGGCATCAAATTGTTGGCGAATCTGTGCTTCGATGAGATGTAAATCCATGTTTCTTCCTTTTCGATTGTAAATCTTATAATATCATGTTTTTTACCAATTTTAGTGCTCTATGTCTCCTATATTCGACTATTCATCTCAATACGACCTTAATCAGTCACCCTACCAAAGCGTCAACAACATTGCCTGGCCAGCAGGCCATAGCATGGACTGGCATAGCCATCCCTATTTACAATTCATTCAGGTAATGGAGGGCAAATTAGAAGTCGACTGGGGTCAGGGTTGGCAGTCCGTTAAATCGGACCAATTACACATCCTGCCGCCCGGTTACCAACATCGCCTACGCAGCAGCACAGGTCATAAACAATTTGGCATTAATTTTCATAGCAAACACGATGAGCGTGGACTATTAAAGCGCCTGCTCGAACAATTCACCGAACCCTGCATTATCGACAACAGTAATCCACCGCTCGATCGCATTTATCATATTGATAAACTTGTCCAATTAGCAGCTATTGATTTATATTGTTCGCTTATTGCTAGTAGCAAAGAACACGAACCAAATCAACGCGATATGTTTTTGGCTGTCGTGCGTCGTCACCTTAAAGAACCGAGTGATGTTGAATTATGGGCGAGTGAATTAGCCATGAGTCGTGCAAGTGCACAACGTCACTGTCATAGGATTTTTAACTGTGGCCTAGCCGAATTACACTTTGAACAACGCATGCGTCATTGCGCCGACTATTTATTAGCCAACACCGACAGTATTGAAAGCGTTGCCGATGAATATGGATTTGCCGATTCGACTTGCTTAGGCCGCTCTTTTAAACGCCTATTTAAGATGACACCGACACAGTGGCGTAAGCGCGCGCGGCAACGTAGCGCCTGATACTTAGATATCCGCAGTTCGCGTTTGCTTGCGATAGCGTGCTGGGGCAATACCAAATTCATGGCGAAATAATCGGTTAAAATAATGGGCATCATTGATGCCTAGGCGTTCGCTTATTTCACTTAAACTAATATCGGTTGTACGCAGTAATATTTGCGCGCGATGCATAAGTATTTGCTTCTTAAAGCGCAGTGGTGGTTCGCCAAAACGTCTGGCAAATTGTCTGCTCACATGTTTAACACTGCAATTCATTTGCTTTGCTAAAACCTCCAAGCCCCAATCCTCATCGGCATGGCGTTCTATCCACTTACGCAGTTCATCCCATTCATCACTTACCATTGCCGCCTGCTCTTGATCAAGTAGCAAACGATAAAACCAAAATAAAATCTGATAAATATAGGCTCCGCATAAAATCGACGCCTGTGGTGGCTGGGTATGGACAATGCGCACTAAATGCCGAATAAGGTCCTCGAATTCTGTATGTGCTTTAGCACTTAGAGGAATTATCGCAGGAATTCGCAATTCATCATTAAAAAATAATTTCATCAAAGCTGACCAATCTTCTGCTACTTGATTAGCAACGCTAAATGTGACTTCATTGTAGGTATGCTTATCAGTAGGATCTGCTGAAAAAGAATGGGGCTGACCAGGATTACATAAAATGAGCACCTGATCTTCAGTTTGATGCATTTGATCATCAATAATAAAGCTGCCCTGCTTACCTGTGAAGGAGACCATGTGAAAAATATCATGGAAGTGTGTACGTCGGCGCACTCGGGATTTATCCGGTTGATTGCGCCAAGTGGTATGTTGGAGCTGGATCGCTGCTAAGGGGCCTGACGGAGCGAGGGATTCGCGCCAGCCTGGAACTGCCACATGATTAAGGTCCTGCTTTGCCATTATGCGGATTTTATCCCATATATTGTCCTGTCTATCCCTTTATCTATGCAATTCTGCTGTCTATAATGCCGAACTGTCCCATAAAGGAATATTCATGAAATTAAGCGTTGCCCAAGTTGAACAGTTCCACCGCGATGGATTCTTACATGTATCAGGTGTTTTTGATGCCAGTGATTTAAATCCACTCAAACAAGCGATTACTGCCGAACTTAATCGTCGCTGTAAACAGCTTCTTGCTGAAGGTCTTATCAAAGACGCGCACTATGATGCGCCTTTTGAAACTCGCTTTGGCTTATTACTTGAACAGGCCGATGAAATTCAAGGTGCCTTTGACATTGATAGCTTGGGTTTTAATGATTTTTTCACTCAATTAGGTAATCCAAAAATATTAGATGTTATTGAATCAATTATTGGTCCAGAGATTTCTATTAATCCGATTCATCATTTGCGTGCGAAACCACCAGCGCATCAAAAAGAAACTGGTTATTTTTCTGTACCTTGGCATCAAGATGCCGGCGTTTTAACAGAAAATACTGATGACCAATTAATTATTACCGCTTGGTATCCAATTGGTGAAGCTACTGAAGAAATGGGCTGCATGTCTTTAATCCCTGGCATCCAACCAGGAACCTTATTACCACATATCCGTAGTGATTATGGCACCACCATTCACCCTGATTTTATGCCCGATACCACGCCAGTACTCGGTGCCTGCGCTGAAGGCGACGTGATTTTAATGACCCAGTGGTGTCCGCATCATTCAACATCTAATTTTAGTAAAAAATGTCGCTGGAGCATGGACACGCGTTATCACGTCAGCGGAACACCTAGTGGTCGTGATTGGTATCCGGCAACGCCAGTACGCAGTGCTATAGGTTCACCAATTGTGACCGATCCAGCTGAATGGCGTGCGTCGTGGTCAGCTGCTCATGCCACCGATAATCCCGGCATCCAACATCGCGTCGTCGAAGCTGCATCTGTCAGTAAATAATTTCAGTGTCGCACTGTCTCATTGTATAGTATGAGACAATCTCTTGAGTTTGAAATTTGCCACATAGGTTTTCGGTTCATAGATTCAAATCATCGTGATACGAATCTTAAATTCACTTGCGATTCATTCGCATAAAACTCGGAGATTCCCATGGCAGACGACGACGGCGGCGCAGGCGGCTGGATTATCGCAATCATTTTACTTGGTGGTGTTAATTTATGCAGCTGGTTATTTGACTGGTCTTTCTGGTTGTACTAAATGCGACTCACTCATGAGCGTCTGTTTAATATCTGCGCTGGCCTGAGCGTCATCTCGTGGTCAGTGATAGGATTTGCAGGCGCTTATGAGAACGGTTACGTCCCAGTAGTCCGTATATGCATCTGCATACTCCATTTATTGGTTGGATTTTTATTTATATTTCGCTCACCAGTAAAGTTAAACAGCACCTTTCGCGATTGTGCTGTCGTTTTATTCAGTTTCATCGGCGCCGGATTAGCCTTTAAAAGCTCACCGGTACTCCATCAATGGCCCGAAACGGCAATAATTGCATTTATCATTGGCTCCATTATCGCGATATCTTCTTTATTTTATCTCGGTAAATCATTTACCGTTTTACCGGCGCAGCGCGACGTGGTTATCCATGGCCCCTACCGTTTTTTACGCCATCCCGCTTATGCTGGTGAAATAATCATGATTTTATCCTGTTGTTTTGCTCAGGTCTGGTGGGGTTCTTTGTGCGCATTAGCACTGGTCGTCATTACTATTGCCGGCCGCATTATCAGCGAAGAGCAATATTTATCACGCGATCAAAATTATATCAGTTATAAAGAGCAAGTGCGTTGGCGCTTGGTGCCCGGTCTGTGGTAATCAGCGTTTATAGACGCCGATAGCTAATTCTATTTTCTGATATAAATCTTTTACCCAATCGGCATGTTTTGCATCCACCGGAAACAAGGATCGTTTGCGCGCATCATGCGGTGTAATAATTACAGTAACTCGATCCTTACCCACACTGTGAACCAGCCCAAATAATTCATCAATCGCATCATCACCTACAGCAATGCAACCAATCGACACCGCCTTGCCGTGAATAAATATATCCGAACCTGGTTCGTTACGTCCTTCTGCAATAGCATGCTTTAAATCAAAAGCATTGGGATAATTGATTTTCATTGATAAATGATAACTGCTATTTGGATTCAACCAGGTTATTTGATAAATACCTTCAGGTACTTGGCGATCGCCTTCGCGCAATTTTGGTCCAGCAATACCACTTGCCGCTGTTACCGGATAACTGTGAATAAACTGCCAAGCGTCATTATGCTTAACCCATAGCTCTAACTGCTTTTCTTCTTTTAAACCAATCAGCGTAACGTCGGTATTGCGAAACGGAACGTTTGCAGCATCAAAACGCTGCTTCAGCCTCTTTTGCGGATCTTGCTCGTAATGTTTGATAACTTCACTTATTGATCTTCCACCTGTCATTTCTGCATACACCGGATACCACAATGATCGACCATAGTAATAGAGGATAACTATGGCAATGACCAGGATGAATAGAGTTGGGAAAAGATAGCGCCGCATGAAACAGAACCAAGCTACTAAGTAAATGGAAATAACCAAGAACTATGGTCTGTTAATTAATTGGCGTCAATGTAAACGAACTTTCATTTAATTCCTGGGAGCGCGACCGTCTCGGTCGCAGTTTTATAAGTCTTGAAAGCTAAATTTAACTAATAACACTTATAATAATGACACATAGCAAGCACAAACAATGGAATAATCGAGGCTATCTCCCTCACTTTGATGCTGCAAACACATACCAATCTATTTGCTACCGATTAGCAGATTCCCTTCCGCAGAACAAATTAGAAAAATATAGCCGCCTATTAAAAGACCCTGAATTAACCAATGAGAAACGCATACAAATTGAACAGTGGCTAGATGCAGGATACGGTAGCTGCACCCTAACATTTCCAGACATAGCAAAAGTCATCATAAATAGCTGGAATTATTACGACGGTGAACGGTACGAGTTAATTAACTGGGTAATCATGCCGAACCATGTTCATATACTTATAAAGCAGAAAGATGGTTACCTGTTAGGTGAGATTGTTCACAATTGGAAAAGTTACTCTGTTCGAGAAATTAATAGAATACTTAGTAGAGATGGTCAATATTGGGCACCTGACTATTGGGATAGATACATTAGAGATGAGGTTCATTTTCAACGGGTTTTTGATTATATTAGCAATAATCCTGTTAAAGCGAATCTAGTTAATGAGAAAGAAGAATGGAAGTTTTCTATGATTAATTATTTTAAACAAACAAAGAATACCTAACTGCGACCGAGACGGTCGCGCTCCCAGGGATTATTTTACTTCGAGAGCAAAAATTCTTACCTTATCGGCACCCCAAGTTTCTTTGGGTGTAAAGCGCAAAGCCGTACAGCTCGCATTGAGCGGAATGCGCACGAGTCGCTGATAATTATTATTTTCAGCATGTACCTCTGACCATGATCCATCTTGCTCAACTTCTACGGTGTATGCTTTGAGCAGTTGCTTGGGTACACGAC